>DMTS01000046.1 GCA_003477045.1 Candidatus Delongbacteria bacterium | reverse complement strand
GAAAATCGTCTTTTTGTCCCTAAGGAGTTGTTTAAGCTCATATTTGAGTATCTTCTTCATGTCAGATCCCGAAAGTTTGCTAATTATAATTTTTTAATTTCTAAATATCAATTATTTTCTTAAATTACCGCCCGAAGTAAAACAAAGGCGAACGATGGAAGCATCAAAACCTGGGGACGGGGGTCTGTTTATATTTCTGCCCGACGATATAACAAAAAGAATATACTCTTGGCAGAACCAGTTTAACGAATATTTCAAAATGCCGAAACCTCATTTGACACTAATGTATCCTCCTTATATTACAAGAGATATGTGGATTACGCATCGCAAGAGCACCGTCGAGGCGGCAAGGAATTTCAAGCCTTTTCAGGTGGAATTTACAAAGACCGGATTCTTTAAAGATCCTTTTTTTCTGTATATTGCTCCGTCATACTGCAGAGAGCTGTATGAAATGAACTCGAGGCTGTCGGCTATCTGCCCCGAAAATATTCAGGGTCTGAACCTTGAACCTTTCATACCACATGTTTCAATAGGAACTTTCGCTTCGGAAGAGTCTGTTCTCAAAGCGCAGAAACAACTGGAAGGATTTATGAAAGAGACCGACATGAAATTTACGGTTAAAGATATTTTCTTCACTGTTCTCGACGATGACTTCAGATGGAAGATCCACGATATAATTTCTTTATAAGGCTGACAAATGATAATTCTCGGGATAGAATCATCCTGCGACGACACTTCGGTTTCCGTTCTTAAAGACGGAAAAATATTATCTGTAGCAGTCAACACCCAGCTTGAACATATAGCTTTCGGCGGCGTTATCCCTGAAATAGCTTCAAGAGCCCATCTTAAAAACTTCCCGGCGGTTCTCGATAGAGCTCTTTCCGATGCCGGTGCTTGTTTGAAGGATATTGAAGCTGTCGGCGTAACTTTCGGCCCCGGCCTTGTCGGTCCGCTTCTCGTCGGAGTAAATTTTGCCAAAGGGCTTGCGTTCTCTTTGAAAATACCTGTCGTGCCGGTAAACCATATTGAAGCGCACATCTGCGCGAATTTTATAGATCACCCCGGAATCGAATACCCCTTCATCGTGCTTGTTGTATCGGGCGGACACACGGAGATAATTTATGTTCCCGAACAGGGTAAGTATGAACTGTGCGGAAAGACAAGAGATGACGCTGCCGGAGAATGTATCGATAAGGTCTCAAAAATGCTTGGACTCGGCTTTCCGGGCGGTAAAATTCTGGATGAACTTGCCGGTCAGGGAGACGAAAATTTCGAATCGTTCCCGCGCGGCATGCAGAACAGCTCAGATTTCAGCTTCAGCGGGTTAAAAACATCTTTGAAATATTACATTGAGAAACATGATAAAGAATTTATTCAGAATAATATTAACAGCATCGCCGCTTCATTTTTGGATTCGGTAACAGCTTCGCTCGTAACAAAACTGTTTACCGCCGCGGAAAAATACAACTGCAGAACGGTTCTGCTTGCCGGAGGAGTATCTGCAAATTCAATGCTGAGATCCAAGATCTCGGGAACGGCGGCAAAAAAGGGAGTGAAATTCTACTACCCAAGCCCGAAATACTGCACAGACAATGCTGCAATGGTCGCAATGACCGCGCACTTAAAGATAAAAAAATACGGGATCGATAAATTCAGATTTGATTCTGCTCTTGATGCAGCGCCCTTCGTAAACCTGTCAGAATGAAATAATTACTTTTTTATGAGATTTTTCATATTTTTTATTGTATATTATATCCGGCAGTTGAAATAATCCTCCCCCTATTATTGAACTGTCATCGGACACCGCACAAAATGCGGTGTTTTTTTTGTCATGTCTTATGTAATTGACATTGATTTATAGTTTAACTATATTAATGCGAAAAAACAGGTCGCAAAATGCCCGCTACAAAAAATACTAAAAAAGAATTATCAAAAGAAGAACTAATTGAGAAAATACTCAAGCTTAAGAAAAAGAAAAACGCCGTGATCCTCGCACATTCGTATCAGGATTCGGAAGTTCAGCTTGTAGCTGATTTTATCGGGGACTCTTTAGAGCTTTCAAAAAAAGCTGCTGCGACAGAAGCGGACATCATCGTATTCTGCGGAGTTGATTTTATGGCCGAGAGCGCGAAGATCCTGTCGCCTGATAAAAAAGTCCTGCTGCCCGAGATCAACGCAAAGTGCCCCATGGCTGCAATGTGTGACACTGAAGGATTGAGGGAATTGAAAGCTAAGTATCCTAAGGCTGTGGTGATATCTTATATAAATTCTTCTGCTGAAGTGAAAGCGGAAAGCGACTGCATCTGCACATCGGCGAATGCGGTAAAGATCGTCGATCATTACAAAGATAAAAAGATAATCTTTACTCCTGACAAGAACCTTGGCTACTACTGCAGCATGACCACCGGCGCAGACATGATATTATGGAACGGGTACTGTTATGTTCACGATGAATTCAGCGTGGGAGATATTTTTATTGCAAAACATGAAAATCCCGATTGCCTGCTTTTGGTTCATCCGGAATCACCGAAGGAAGTTCTCGAGAAAGCTGATTTTATCGGCTCAACTTCCCAGATCGTAAAATTCGTTGAAGAGAACATTGAAAATATGAACGAAAAAGCCGGCGTGATCATCGGTACCGAAATAGAGATCGCGAAAAATCTTCAATTGAGATTTCCGTCAAAAAGAATTTATCCTTTAGCGGATCATGCGGTGTGCGTCCAGATGAAATCAACGGAACTTTACAAAGTGTATAATTCACTTTTGAATGAGGAATATGAGATTTTTGTCGAGGAAGAAATCAGAAAAAAAGCCCTGAAAGCTTTGAATAAAATGCTGGAACTAAGTAAATAAGGAAATATTAGAACCTATGATGATCCAGATGCATGAAGATAACCCGAAAAAAAGAGATGTTGACACCATCGTAAATATTTTAAAGAACGGCGGGGTCGTAATTTATCCGACAGATACCGGATATGCTTTCGGCTGCGATCTTTTCAATAAAAAAGGGTTCGAAAAGCTCGTTCTTGTCAAAAAGGTCGATAAAAGAAAAACTTTTTCATTTGTCTGTTCGAGTATGAGTCAGCTTAGCGAATATGCCGATTGCCCCAAAGAATGTTTTATGATCATCAAAGAATTCCTGCCCGGTCCATATACCTTTATAATGAAAGCCTTAAATTCCGTATCAAAAACAGTTTCCGGAGAGAAAAAAAAGGTTGGGATCAGGATCCCGTTGAACAATATAGATCATGCATTAGTAGAAGGATTAGGTAACCCTCTGATAAGTTCAAGTCTGAATAAATTTTCTGAAATAATAGAGGGTGATCTGCTGCCGCTGTCCGACCCTGTAGATATTGAAAGGATCTTCGGAAAACAGGTTGACGCTATAATTGACTGCGGAGTGATCGAACCTGAATTTTCAACTGTTATCGATATAAGCGGTGACGGAATAGAGATAATAAGACAGGGAAAAGGCTCAATTGAAAGACTTATACAAGAATAAAAAGATAATTCCGGCTGTAATAGTGTCCTTGATATTTTCTGCCTTCGGAAGCGGAAAGTATGCCGGAGAATTTATCAGTAGCGGAATTGATGCGAGAAGTTTGTCTCTCGGAAACATCATCTTAACCTCTTTTGACACTCCTGCCGCGGTTTACTTTAATCCCGCGTTCCTTCCGGAAATTGAAATGAACGGCGTGACCGTTTCACACGGCGAAAGATTCGAAGGTATAGTCCAGCAGGAATTCATTGCGTATAAGACTAAATATATGAATGCGGATGTCGGCGCAGCTCTGATCTGGCTCAATGTTGACGGGATCACGCTTACAAAGCTCGAAAATGAGGAAGAGGATGTCAGTCCCGAAAACCCCATTCTCCGGGACGGCACCGTCAGCGATAACGAATTCGCATTTTTTCTTACCCTGGGAAAAAGATACAATGAGAAGATGAACTGGGGAGCGGGAGTTAAATTCTTGTATAAAACATTCGAAGAAGAATCAGCTGCGGGTTTGGGTTTTGATCTGTCAGGATTATATAAGCATAATCCGAATTTATCTATGGGATTAAAACTCCAGGACATCACAACCTCAGCTCTTTTCTGGACGACAGGAACAAATGAGTTCGTCAGCCCCTCTGCTCTATTTAACGCTGAATACAACGGAAGACTGGATTACTTTCTGACGGATTATAAGATTATCGGCGGAACCAAGATCAGAACAGAGAATTATAAAGAGTATGCGCTAACATCAATAGGATTTATGGATATTGTCCTGTCAGCCGGTATTGAACTGAAATATAAAATGATCAGCCTGCGCGGAGGTTATAATTCAGATGACACATGGTCGGCAGGATCGGGAATTTCACTGATGGGATTTATTCTCGATTACGCCTTCAGACCTGATTTCGAGGATCTGGGAAATACGCACAAAGCAAGCTTATCATACATGTGGAAATAATTTATGGATAACGGGATCGTAAAAAAGACCGATGGGAATTTTGCATACATAGAAATGGAGCTTAACTCCGGCTGCAGAACATGTTCGAACAGAGGAGTCTGCATGTCAGGCGATAAACCCGCGCTGATCAAAATTGAAAACACATACGGTCTCAATGCGGGCGACAAAGTTGAAATTGATCTTCCGCCGCAGGCTAAACTTACAGCCGGCTTCCTTCTCTTCATTTTACCTCTGATTTTTCTTGTAGCGGGTTATTACATAGGTTATGCGATCAAACCGACAGAGTCCGCAGGAATAGCCGGCGGTATTATCGGATTGATCTCCGGAATAGCTGATCTGATCCTGCTCCAGAAACTGCTTGCAAGATCAAATTATTTCAAACCCAGATCAATAAAAAAGGTATGAAATATTATTTTCAGATAATAAGGCCGCTGAATCTTCTGATAACGGCTTTCGCTTCTCTGACAGCTTATTTTATTGTTTCTGAAAAAATTGACATCTTCAACCTTATTATGATCATTTTTTCGACGGTATTAACCGCCGGCGCAGGAAATATTATCAACGACATTTTCGATATTGATATTGACGCAATTAATAAACCTGCCCGCCCTCTTCCGTCCAGCAACATGAAGATCAGCTCTGCCTATATATGGTATTCGTTGCTTGTTGCAGGCTCGCTGTTTTCCGGATTCTTTTTAGGTTACCATTCGTTCGCCGCGGTTGCGCTCGTGAATCTGATCCTGCTTTTCTACACAGTATTTTTAAAAAGAAGACCGTTCTGGGGAAATTTTGTCGTGGCTTTTATTAGCGGATACCTTTTTTATTTCTGCAGCATTACTACAGGTAATTTTTCTCTGATAATACCCCTTGCGATCTCGTCTTTTCTTTTTCATTTTATCCGCGAGATTATCAAGGATATAGCTGATTTGAAAGGAGATAAGCATCATAGAGCGGACACTATGGCTATCAGGCTCGGTATTCCCAGAACAATAAATATATTAAAGCTGCTGATAATAACGCTTGTGTTTTATCTGACCTACCTGATGGCCTTTGGAGGCTACACGATAAATTTTGCATTAACACTAAGCATCGGAGTTTTCCCGGTCCTCGTCTATATTATTTTTTCGCTTTTTAAAGATCCCGCTAAGATCAATTATGAAAAACTCAGCCTTATAATGAAGATCGATATGTTTTTCGGGATCATAGCATTCTATTTCGGCAAGATTTAAAATGGTACGAAATATTATTTACATGTTGCGAAAATGCAACATTTTTATTATTTTCATTTCAACTTCTGGGGAGAAGTTCTTATGAGAGTATTTCTATTTTCTATTACCGTAATGATCGTTTTAGCATCATGTTCTTCAAGTTTAATTAAAGAAGATACAGGCAGTTCGCTGCTTTATGAAAAATATCTGAAATACCTGTCTGAAAAAGATTCTGCAAACGCAGAGATTACAAAAAATGAGATCATTACTAAATTTCCCTCTTCAAAAGAAACATTTGATTTCGCATCATCCGAATTTTATGAACTGCTTTACCCTGTTTGGACCAACGACAGCGTTAAAGTGATAATCATTAAAGATCTTTTTAAAAAATATCCTCAATCGAACTGGCGCCGAACTATGTATCAGTACCTTTTGAGTTCCCTATCAGCTTTGAAGAAAATAAATGAGATCGATAGTACTTTAGATGAATTTATTGCAGCTTTCCCGCAGGATTATCTTCCTTGTACAACATCCGCAAGATACCACTATATAGACTGCAGAGACACATCAAAGGCATTCGACTGCGCACTCAAGGGTTATGAATACAGCGGTAATTATCCGAAGGCTGATCATTTTCCGGATATGGAATGGGAGCTTGAAAAAAGAAGCTCAAAGATCACTTCAGGCTGTTACCTCGCGGAGATTATGATAGATAAAAAAGAATATACAAAAGCTGTCGATGTTCTTTATAATATAATAGATGAAAATATGCTTGGCGTTGACGATGAAACTACTCTATGCAAGCCTTATTATTTGCTGGGCAAAGCTTATGATAAGCTTGGCGATAGGGATAAATCGCTGACATATCTATCTAAAGGAATGATCGCTGGAGATTCCAGAAGCGTATGGCAGCTTTGCGATTCACTGTATTTAAAAACCGCCGGGCTTATTAATAAAAAAGAAGTTCTCTCAGAAATCAGAAAGAAAACCGGATTCGACGAAGTGATTTATAATGATGTAACTGATGAGTTCGGACTTAAAGATGTATCTGCAGGGCGGATAGCTTGGGGAGACTATGACAGTGACGGTTATCAGGATATGCTTCTTGACGGCAGAAGGCTGTATAAAAACCTGAGCGGTAAGGCGTTTTACGATATAACAGCTCTGGCATTCCCGGACACAAACTCAGCTTCGGGCGGGCTTTGGGGGGATTTTGACAATGACGGTGATTTAGATATGATCACAAAAGACCCTGAAACAGTCAGACTCAACAATGGCGGTGTCTTCAAAAAGGTCTCAGAAGTCGGAATGATTAAAGATAACGGCGTATCCACTGAAGGAATCGGCATAGCTGACCTGAATAGAGACGGATTTCTCGATGTTTATTTCGCGAATTATGAAAATAATTATGTGAATGAGAAAGACCAGCTGTTTTTCGGAAAAGGTAACGGAAAATTTTCTGATGTAACCGAATCAAACGGGATTCTGCCTGAGGACGGCAAGAACAGAGCCGGACGCGGTGTGAACCCGGGTGATTATGATAATGACGGTGATATGGACATTTATGTTTCAAACTATAGGTTGACCGAAAACTTCCTTTTTAAAAATGACGGAACCGGATATTTCAAAAATCACGCAATACAGTCCGGCACCGCTGGAGTAGAAACGGAAGGATGGTGGGGGCATACTATAGGATCAGAATGGGGCGATATCGACAACGACGGCGATCTTGACCTGATAACCGCTAATCTTGCGCATCCGAGATATATTGATTTTTCAAATAAGACCATGCTGTACGAAAATTCTGGTGCTCCCGATTTTAAATTCACCGACATACGCAGAAACACAGGGATCAGGTATGAGGAGACTCATTCCGAACCGGCTTTCGGCGACCTGGATAATGACGGTTTTCTTGATCTTTATATCAACGATGTTTATGAAGGCAGAAGATCATTCCTGTATATGAATAACGGAAATAAAACTTTCAGGGATGTAACTTATCTTTCCGGCACAAGACATTTTAACGGCTGGGGAGTGGCTTATGCCGATATTGACAACGACGGCGATCTTGACATGCTTGTGGCGGGAGGTAAGATCCAGCTGTTCAGGAACGACACGCCGAAAATCGGGAACTGGCTTGAGGTCAAGATCACAGGAAAAGATCATTGCGATGCAATAGGAACGAGATTAAGGCTTTTTAATAACAACATCAGTCTGATCCGCGAGATCCAGGGCGGTAAGGGAACTACTAACCAGCATTCGCTCGTTCAGCATTTCGGTTTGGGAAAAGAATTTAATAATTTTACCTTGGAGATCACTTTTTCTTCAGGCGAGAAAAGAACAGTGAAAGTAGCTGAAATAAACAGAGTGATCACGGTTAAGGAATAAAAAAGGCCATACTTCGATAAACTTCAGTATGACCTTCTCATTAAAACAGTTTATATTTATTTTTTCAACTTTTCCGCGAATTCATCGTCTGCTATCTTTATAAGAATATCGCCGCCGTGCTTCAGACCCGATCTGTCGCATTTGTCTTGAGTGATCTCGAATTCATATTTGCAGTCGTCACAGCTGCAGATACCGTCGCCCATGATCTTTATTGCGTCAGCAAGAATATCCGCGTTCGATTTATAAGATACTGCAACTCCGAGCTTGTTTAAAAGAGCGATAAGCTGATCTTTGAACAGTTCTGATTTTGGCGTGACAGAAGTTTCGAAAACCGCGATCTTTTTCTGAGTGTTGGAGAACGATCCTCCGGTCTCGATCGGGAAAGATGCGGGAAGTATCACATCAGCAAGCTTTGCGGTTTCTGTCATAAAGTAATCAGAAACCACTTTGAATGATATTCCCTTCAGCATGTCTGAAACATCTTTTGCTTTATCGGAACATCCGACCGGATCTTCGCCGAATATGAAAAGGTTCTTAATATCGCCGTGAGATTTTTTGCATTCAGATTTTTCAAATCCCCAAGCTTGTTTCATATTAGCTTGAACACCGTCTTCAAGGCAGCATGTGATGCCCATATCGAATATGCCCTGCGCATTATTCTTTTCCTTGAGCGCGATAACTCCGCTTGCTGTCTTTCCGAGTTTCCCGGTCAGAAGTGCGAGATTAAATATCTCTTTTATCGTCTGCGATGAAACATTCTTTTCGTTAAAAATGATCACCGAGTTCTGTTCCTCATTGTAATGACCGAGTATCTTTCTGACTTTTTCTTCAGTGACACCGGATTTTTTCACAAGTTCAGACAGATCAGCTTTAAGCAGATCAGCTTTATATTCCTCAAATCTTTCTGTATTGCCGTCAATGAATAATTTATTTATCAGATTGTCTTTTACAACAATAAAGTTCATAGCTCTGACAAGGTTATAATATGAATCAACCTTAGCGCTGCAGTCGCATTTACGGTTCATTGATGAATCGTCAGCTTTATGAATATTGACAAGTTTGATATTCTTATCCTGTTTCAGCGAATTAATCCTGAAACCGAGTACCGCGTTGTCTTTATCGATCTCGCAGCCGATAAAATAGATCGCTCCGGCTTTATCAATATCTTCAAAAGGAACATTCGCGAACCAGTTGTATTTCATCGCGCATTCCCTTCCGTGATATAAAAACGATGAAAGATTATTCGTTTTGACAGCCTGTCTTGCCAGTCTTGAAGTGAGGAACAGTTCTTCGTTCGTCAGCCTTCCGCCTGCCATGAACGAGTTTTCTTCCGGCTTGACCGCTTTTATCTTTTGAACTATTAGATCATAAGCCTCGCCGTAGGATGCTTCCTTCCATTCGCCGTTCTTTTTGATCATCGGTTTAGTAATTCTTGAGCTGTCGTTCAGATACTTATATCCGAATTTTGCATATTTACAGATATTTCCATCCGGATTAGCAGGAGTTTTTCTTCCTTCGGCTTTGATGAAATAACCGCCTTTATGATGAAGCGTTATTCCGCAGCCTATTGAACAATAGTTACATACCGTTTCGATCTTCTCTGTAACGAACGGTCCCGGCTTGAAAGGTTTGTTCTCATTAATCGCTCCTGTCGGGCATGTATCTATACACATTCCGCATGATTCGCAGGTCGAATCTTTTAATGATGAGCCTAAAGATGGTGCTACAAATGTTTTAATGCCTCGGTTTACGAGACCCAGTGCGCCGGCTCCCACTATTTCCTTGCAGACCCTTACGCATCTTGAACACAATATGCATTTATTGTTGTCTATTTCGATGAACGGATGGGAATAATCTACACTGAATTTCTGAAATGAGCCGCCGTATTTTTTCTGATTTATTTCATATTCGGTTGAATATTTTTTAAGATCGCAGGTAAAATAAGCTTCGCAGCCGCATTCTAGGCATCTTGCAGTCTCGTTGTGTGCCTGATCGCATGAATATCCAAGCTCGACCTCGTTGAAATTTCTCCTCATTTCAGGAGGAAGCACAGGCATTTCTTCTCTCAGCTGAGTATAATATTCATTTATATAGTCTTTCTTGTCCTGCTCTTCGAAATTATCTCTTTTACTTACGAATTCACCGCACTCTCCGACTACAGCCTGTCCGGTCAGATACTGATGGCAGCTTTTTGCCGCAAGCCTTCCCTGCGCAATAGCTTCGATCAGTGTTGCAGCTCCCGTCACGGCGTCTCCGGCTGCGAATATATTTTTTGCGCCTGTCTGAAGTGTTTTGGGATCCGCATCAATATCCCCGTACTTGTTCAGCTTGAATTCACCTTCAGTGTTCTTATTGATGTTTTCTAAGAAATCAACATCTGTCTTCTGACCGATCGCTCCGAGTATGTAATCAAGTTCAATATCGAATTCAGAATCCTTGATCGGAACAGGGCTTCTTCTTCCGCTTTTGTCAGGCTCTCCAAGTTCCATTTTGATGCATCTTAACGATTTCAGCCTTCCATTCGCATCCTTATTGACCTTTAATGGCGCAGTGAGGAACATATACTGAACGCCTTCAAGCTTAGATTCATGTATTTCGATAGGATTGGCCGGCATCTCATTTTCGGTTCGTCTATAAATTATATACGATTCCGATGCCCCGCACCTGAGCGCGCTTCTGCAGCAGTCCATCGCAGTATTTCCGCCGCCTATCGTAGCAACTTTTTTTCCTTTAAAATCGAATTTTTTGCCTGTCAGCTCCATCGTTCTCAGATAATCTATTCCCGAAAGTACTCCTTCGGCATCTTCATCTTCAACGCGCATTGACGCGCCTTTCTGGCAGCCGACGGTTGTGATCATCGCATCGTAATTCTTTTTTACATGATCGTAATTTAAGTCTTTACCGAATTTCTTCCCGTAATATATTTTGGTTCCGAGTTCGGTTATGGAATCTATTTCTTTCTGGATCAGGTCGTTCGGAAGTCTATATTCGGGAATTCCGTATCTTAACATTCCTCCGCCGTGCGGATTTGCTTCGATAATGTCCACATGATGGCCTTCAAGCGAAAGGTAATATGCTGAAGTTAATCCGGCCGGTCCTGCACCGATCACGCAGACTTTCTTTCCGGTGTCAGGTTTTGTAACCGGCATGAATTTATTGCCAGACTCGAAATCTTTGTCGGTCGTATATCTTTTTAAGTAATCTATACCCACTCCGTTCTCATCGACCAGATTCCTGCGGCATGCAACCTCGCAAGGTCTGACGCAAACTCTTCCGCAGATCGCAGGCAGAGGATTCTTTTCCTTTATAAGTCCGACAGCTTCGGAATAAAGCCCTTTTTCGATCAGAGCTATGTAACCCTGCACATCAACTCCAGCCGGACATCTTAGGCTGCATGGAGCCAGACAGTCCGCATAATGATTGCTGAGAAGAAGCTCCAACGCAGTTTTTCTTGATTTTTTAATTCTTTCGTTTGTCGTAACGATTTTCAAATCGTTTCTGATCTTTGTTGAACATGAAGGCTGCAGGGTACGCATCCCTTCTATCTCCACTACGCATAGAAAACACGATGAATAAGGTTTTAACCTTTCGTCATGGCAGAGTGTTGGAATTTCTATGCCGTTTCTTCTGCATAATTCAAGAACGGTTTCTCCGGTCTTACCTTCAAATTCTTTTCCGTTTATATATACTTTAATTCCGTCCATTATAAAATTTCCCCGGATTTAATTTTTGTCGATTGAACTAAATTTGCAAATATCGAAACAAGCTCCGCATTTGATGCATTTCGCCTGATCTATCAGATGCTTCTTTTTCTTCTCGCCCGTAATCGCTTTTGTCGGACAAACTCTTGCGCACGCGCCGCAGCCTATACATTTATCGTTGATCTCAAAAGTTAAAAGTGTTTTACAGGATTTGGCCGGACATTTTTTATCCCTGATGTGGGCTTCATATTCGTGTCTGAAGTATTTTAATGTGGTCAAAACCGGATTCGGAGCTGTCTGTCCTAAACCGCAGAGCGAAGAATCTTTTATCTGTGCGGCCAGTTCCTGAAGTTTTTCAATATCCTCCTCTTCACCTTTTCCTTCACAAATCCGCTGTAATATTTCCAGCATTCTTTTTGTTCCGATGCGGCAGAAAGTGCATTTTCCGCAGCTTTCCGCCTGAGTGAAGTTAAGAAAATACTTGGCCACATCAACCATACAGGTGGTTTCGTCCATCACAACCATACCTCCGGAACCCATGATCGCTCCGGTCGCATTCACCGAATCGTAATCAATAATGGTGTCCCCGAGTTCGGCAGGAATACATCCTCCCGATGGTCCGCCCATCTGTACTGCCTTGAATTTTTTACCGTTCGGTACGCCTCCGCCTATATCGAATATGATCTCTTTTAAAGTGATTCCCATAGGCACTTCGACCAGTCCGGTATTATTTATCTTTCCGACCAGCGAGAATACTTTTGTACCCTTACTTTTCTCAGTACCGATACTTGCAAATCTATCTGCTCCGTTTAATATTATCCAGGGTATGTTTGCCCATGTTTCAACATTATTAATATTGGTTGGCTTTCCCCATAATCCTGATTCCGCAGGGAAAGGTGGTCTTTTGTTCGGCATACCTCTTTTGCCTTCAATTGAAGCTAAAAGAGCAGTCTCCTCTCCGCAAACAAATGCTCCGGCTCCCTGTTTGATCCTCAGATCAAAATCAAATCCTTTTCCGAGAATATCCTTACCGAGTAATCCGTATTCTCTTGCCTGTTCGATCGCAGTTTCCAATCTTTTAATGGCAAGCGGGTATTCGGTTCTGATATAAACCACTCCTTCATGTGCACCTATAGCAATGGCTCCGATAAGCATTCCTTCTATTACCGAATGCGGGTCGGATTCTATAATGCTCCTGTCCATATATGCGCCGGGATCTCCTTCGTCCGCATTACAAATAATGTATTTCAGATCCCCTTTAGAATTTTTACATATCTCCCATTTCAATCCTGTCGGAAAACCTCCACCCCCTCTGCCTCTCAGGCCGGAATCCTTTATAGACTTAATAACATCATCCTGAGTCATTTCCGTCAGTACTTTGATCAGAGCATTATATCCGTTCCTGCCAATATAATCATCGATCTGTTCCGCATCGATAAGACCCTTGTTTCTTAAAGCTATCAGCCTCTGTTTGTTGAAAAAACCTATTTCACTCATTGTGGGTATCTCAGTTTTTTCACCCGGAGGCGTGTACATCATTTTTTTGACAGGTCTTCCTTTAAGAAAATGTTCTTCAACAAGGAAAGGAACATCTTCTGGAGTAAGCAGCTGATAAAAAATATCGTCCGGTTGAACAACTACGATGGGACCCTGAGCGCAGAATCCCTGACAGCCGGTTGCAACAACAAGTATCTCTTTGTCCAATCCTCTTTTTTTAATTTCTTCTTCCAGAACTTTTTTGACATTAAAAGAGCCGCATGATACGCAGGCCGTGCCAGCGCAAACCATTATATGAGTTCTAAATTCCATTTAGGGTTCCCTCTCATTTCCAATTGCAAGAGCATATTCCGCAACAATTCTACCGTTCAGTACGTGCTCTTCAAATATTTTCTTTATTTTACTTTCATTAAGCGAACTGTATTTCACCGGAGATTCTCCTTTGAGTTCAACGGTCACCATCGGTTCTTTGCTGCAGAATCCGGCGCAGCCTGAGTTCGTTACTATAATATCGTTTCGTTTTGATTCTTCGATTATCTGGATCAGAGTATTCATGATGGTTCGCGCACCTGCGGCAATTCCGCATGTACCCATATGTACGGTGATCTTTGCGTTGAAACTTCCCTCGCGGAGGAGCGTGGATTTTTTTACCTTGTTCCTTATTTCCTCAAGGTCAGCGATACTTAATTTAGCCATTCTGTTTTTCCTCCAGTGACTTATACTGCTGAATAATTTTATGGATATCAGCCCTTTTCAATTTACCGTAAACATCTTCATTGACTGTAATTACTGGCGCAAGTCCGCAACAGCCCAGACAGGACACTGATTCAAGCGTGAACAATCTGTCGTCCGTTGTTTTGCCATCTTCAACATTAAGCTCGATCATCAGAGCATTGGTAATATCGGGAGCATTCTGTACATGGCATGCAGTACCGTGGCAGACTTTAATAATATACTTACCTACGGGGTTCAGCCTGAACTGAGAATAGAAGGTAATCACGCCGAAAATGTCGCTTTCGCTTAGATTCGCTTCCTTTGCTATTTTTTTTATTGCGCTTACAGGCACATAATGATAGATCTCCTGAGTTCCCTGCAAAAGAGATATCATGCTCCCTTGTTTTCCAGAATATTTTTTCAACAGCTCATCAAGCAGTGTTAAATCCACCTTTTCATCGGGCAGGCTGCACTGCCTTGACTGGTTTTTTCTTTTAATCCTCATTTTAGTTCCTGCTTCTTATTTAAAGTAATGCTTATCCTCTCATAGTTTCAATTATTAATCACTTTTTTTTGAAATCGCAACTATATTTATTATTCATATATATTAGCACTTTCATCAAATTCTTATTGCTTAAGTTGATTCGAATCAAGAGTATCGGTGCCTTCCTCATCCTGATAAACAAAGATTATATTTATGTCAGGATAAGATATCATCAGAGAAATGAGCGTGCTCTTTATATCTCCCATCGGTTTTCGATCTATATGACTGTGCTGAAAAGATGCTTTAACTTCTGTTCCTATTCCGACAGCCGAGTTGATCTCGAAATTACCGTTGCTTTCTTTTGAGGCCTGAGCAAGAAGAGATAAACCCATTCCTACTCTGCGTGTTGTCCTGGTTGTATAAAACGGATCCAGAACTTTACTTAGAGTTTGCTCAGTCATGCCCCTGCCGTTATCTTTAATCTCGATTTCCAGCAGATCCCTGATTTTATCTTCTGTAATTCTGATTTCAATTTTTGTAGCTGCTGCTTCGATAGAGTTCTCTACCACATCAAGTATATGCAAGGACAGATCTTCCATCTTTGTTCTCCAGCGCTTTTTTGATTTCGCTCACAGTTATTTCTTCTATCAGAAAAATTGTCAAAGTCTTGCCGATATCATCAATAAAATGCGCATCGGAAAATGTTACCATTGGAAGGCCCGACGACATCGGATAATCCAGCTTCTTATTCACAGCCATATAGACCGGCGAGAGTTCCATCCCGTCCAACTCAATATCCAACGGAACAAAACCAAGCTGTCCTATCAAACTGAACCTCTCTCTGTCCACATGCGATGCTATAGCCAAACCGCCAAAACTGTGTATTAACTCAATTATTTTCTCAACACTCAAATTTGTTGCCCCGATAAGCATTTTTGTGTTCAGCTCAATTATTTTTCCGTACCGATCAGTTACAATCTGGTAACCGAAAAGATCCTCGTTGTTTTCTCCTTCCAGATTTTCATAAACGATTTTCTGTAGTTTATAAAGATCCTCGGTTGTGTCGAAAATAGCCAAAATGTGTACTTCTTCTTTTGATGTTACTTCCATACCGGGGAATACTTTTATTCCGTATTTTTTTCCGGCTTCCATTACAGCCTCTGTATTTTCGGATGAATTGTGATCGCAAATACCGATTGCATCCAGCCCTGCGGTTGCAGCTTTTTCTACAATCATTTCGGGGATCATTTGGTCATCACCGCACGGAGACAGACATGTATGAATATGCAGATCGGATTTAATCTCTTTCAGCATTACGAAACCGGTTTATTTATTATTGCCTCGGATCCCTAATGAATATAGTCTTCCTATAATCTCAAAAGTGGACATATTACTTATCATAATTGAAATGTTTTCCTGTATAGCTTTTTTTAATGTCGCATCCTCGGGCTGTCTGCCGTTAACAAGAATTATTCCTGACAGCTCTTTCAAATTTGCAACTGCTACGATGTTGATATGAGTTTGGAGAGTGATCCATACATTATCTTTTTGGGCATATGCAATCACATCACTCAACAGATCACTTGAATAACCCCCACTAACCGGACCGTCGGCTTCCCCTGACACAACTTTTAAACCAAGTTCCGTAACAATTTCTTTCATATTTATCATTCTTATTTCCTTATAATTTATTTTTATTGCTGTCAAGAAAAACAACCGTTTCTAAACGGGTACCTTCACCGACGACAGATTCAAGAGTCATTTTATCTGTGAATTTTTTTATATTCGGAAGACCCATACCTGCTCCAAAACCCAGTTCTCTAACCCAGCCGGGAGCTGTAGAGAATCCGGGCAGCATGGCTTTTTCTATGTCCAGAATGCCCGGTCCGGTATCTGTAACAACAATTCTGATCTGATTCGAATCAATAAATGCATGAATCTCGCCTTTGTCAGTATAAGAAACAATATTTATTTCAGCCTCATAAGTCGATATAGTTACTCTTCTGACAATATCTGGTGGAAAACCTAACCTGTTTAGAGTTTTCTTTAGTCCTGTTGAAGCTTCACCTGCTTTATCGAAATTTTTACCTTCTATAAAATACTTAAGATCGATAGAGATATCATCTGCAACGATATCATTAAATATATGGCTGGCTCTGTACCTTCTTTCCTCTTCGTGCTGATACGCAGTCTCAAGCTTTTTTAGAATGCCTTTTATAATGTCAATCTTTGTAATTATTCCAACAAGTTTACCGGTTTGGCGTGAGATCACGGGAAACCGGCTGAAACCATATTCTTCAAATTTGTTTACTGCTGTAATAAGCGGTTCGTCGGCGAATAGTGTTTTAACATCCATCGTCATCATCGTCCCAACAGTTTCGCCCAGTTTTCCATTTTCCATGCATTTAATGAAATCTTCTATGCTTACGATACCTACAAGGTCAGTGCCATCTACAACCGGAACTCCGAGAATACGTTTTTTTCTAAGTACTTCTCTCAGTGACCCGACAGCCATACCAGAGTTAACGGTTTGGTACTCTGTATCCATTACATCCTGAATTTTTAGTTCGTAGGTAATTTCCTGTATTTTACTAGTTTCATGAATTAAATTATTCATCTGCAGTCCGATTTGTTGATTATTATATAATGTAAGTTTTAAAATTATCGAATTTTGTATAATTACAGCTTTTTAAGCCGTTCATGTATAAAAGCCCGCAGCACTCAAATGTAGTAAATTTTGTCTTAAGAACAGCAATACTGTTTTTTTCTGCGTGAGTAATAATGCTTTGATGGGGATCTTTATCCATTACAAAACATACGACTTTTATATCTGCTATATTAGCAGTATTTATGACCTGTACATTTATCAGACTTGTAACAAGCACTGATCCCGGTTGTGCAAAAGCAAGAATATCGCTCATTAGATCCGACGAACATCCTATCTCGATATCAAGCTCTGGATCGAACTCGGTTGTAAGAATTTCAGCTTGAAGTATCTCTTTTATTTCAGCAAGTTTCATAATAACCGCCGTTTAATTTTTTAACTATTTCAAATTATTCTAATTTAAATAATAAAATCAATACAAAAAAGGGAGAAATAATTTTTATTTATTGTGCAATTATTCCTTCGCTGGTCATTCCGTTAACTTTTATTTTTAGCGGTTTATCAAGCTTTATATGCCTGATCAGATCGTTTTCAGTTATGCTATTTTGCGCATTCAGATATTCTATATCTATATTTCCCTGATTCAAATAAGGATTTATTGTAAAATATACGATCTTCAGCAGTGTAATATTCTGAAAAAAATGAGACCCCTGGCTCGGATCAATATGAAAATCCTTTAGACCGTGTTCGATGATCACTTTCGCCTGAGATATCTGAGCCCACTTTACCGGTATTCCCAGCCATGGATCTGAACTTCCCCACCTTCCCGGTCCGATAAGAATATAATTCTTTTTGCTCTTTAGAAATTTATCGTTGATTTTTTCGAGCATTACGGCTATTTTCTCCGTATTGGCAGGATTAAAATTTTCAGTTCTCACATATATAATGTCTTTAATCCCTTCCACTGTTCCGTTTCCAAGTGAAGTTACGGAATGTATCAGCGCTTCTTTTCTTTCTTTTTCTGATATTTTAACATCGCTGTACTCGAGCCCGTGAACGATCGGTCTTATCTGAAGGAACCTGAATATTTTCGGGCGGTCGGCCGGCTTATCGAGCTCCAACGCAAATTCTATTTCAACAGGGGAATTCATTTCCCGCGAACCGTATTCCAGAAGTGTAGAAACAATTTCTGCCAGCGGGAACATATCGTATTTTAAGATCGGGGCAAATGTGAGAAGCTTCTTCCCGTTCTCCATATAACCGTCGTTAATAGTACTATTCTCGAAGTCATAGGTTGAAACTAGAAGTTTAAGCGATTCGTCTTCTTCGGCTTTTTCAACATCCAGATGTATCAGATTATGTTTTTCATCAGTAGTCGCACAAAAGCTTTTCTCCATATCTAGTGCATAGAACATTTTCTGCGTATTTTTCAATGTCATATCTGCGGTTGATATCTGCAGTATTTTCTTCGGGTACTTTGGTGAAAATCTTAAAGATGTTTCTCCGTCAACTATTGTTTTACCGAGCCCTAGTGCTATATTCACAACACCGTCCTCGTACTTTTCGTCACCGACAGGATAGAAATTTAAAGATCTTGCAACTCCGGATAATGACGGATAGAATCTCGATTCTCCGGTTCCTTCAGCGTATAGCTTGCCGGTAACTTCCTGAATCACAACGGCCATTTTCTCTTCGTCTATCACATTGTGCGTAGCTTTCATATAATCCTTGCTGGCTTTAAAAAATGTCGATGCGAAAACACCTTTTATGGCATTGGAAAGCTCTTTTAATCTTACGCTTATACTCATATCGTTGTTGGGGATCATGTATGTAGTGTAAACTCCCGCGAACGGCTGGAAATATGAATCTTCCAACAAGCTTGAAGATCTGACTGCAATTGGAGTTCTTATATAAGTAAGAATACAGTAAAGATCCTCTTTCAGCGACGGCGGAAGATCTGCCAGCACAAAGTATTGCAGTATTTTTTCGTCGGAAACTTCTGATAAAGCGAAATCATAAAGATTGTTGATCTGCATGAATTCTTCAAAAATATCCGTTGAAAGAACAATCGTTTTAGGTATATTTATTATTACATCTTCGTATTTATAATTAATTCTTTTATTTTTCAAAAATGAATCTATAAATGCCAGTCCGCGCCCTTTTCCGCCTAAAGATCCCTTACCTATCCTGCTGAATCCTGTATAATCGTCAAAAAAATCTTTATTAAAAGTGGCAATGGTTCCTTTCGAGGTATGTATTCTGTAATTTTTTATCGTTCTGTAAACATAATCTCTTGTTGCTTCAATACTTTCGAAATCTGTTTCTTTTTTGTCTTTGATTATATCCGCGAGCGTGAATAAGGCTCGTGCTTTGAACCATTTCGAGAAATGATTATTAGCCGCATGATATTCGAATGAATTTATCGGAATATTCTCTATCTTGTTCTGAAGATCTCTCAGGTCAGTGGCTCTTACGATCTCGTCATTGGTTTCCGGATCGACAAAGATAAAATCGCCAAAACCGAAATTCAGCTTTATATATTCCCTAAGTTCATTAAGAAGTGTTTTTGAATGCTTAAATAAAAAATCTGCATGGAACTTCTCGACTTCATTTTTAAATTCCATCTGGGAGGACTGAAGGAGGATCGGAAGATGCGGATTCTCCTTCCTTATCATTTTGCAGAGCTTTATACCTGCTTTATTATCATCTTTTCCTTTGATCTTATATGTAATGTCCGAAATTACGCCAAGAAGGTTGCTTTTGTATTTTGAATATAGTTCTACAGCCTGCTCATAATTGTTTGCCAGAAGTATTTTTGCTCTGGCTCTCATCCTCATTGTTTTCTGATGCTCATTAAGCCCTTCAGCCATTAGAGAAATGGTCTGATTGAAAAGAATTTTATACATGTTCGGCAGATAGCTTGAATAATATCTGATCGAATCCTCTACAAGTATTATACAGTATGCTCCCACTTCATTTACATCATGCTCGACATTCATTTTATCTTCGATCAGCTTTATTATAGCCAAAAGAATGCTTGAATCTCCCAGCCACGAGAATACATAGTCAATGTATTTCAGATCTTTATTGGCCAGAAAAGACGACACTTCCCTAGAAAAATGTGTCAGCACGACGATCGGTATATCCGGATATTGGCTTTTGATCTTACGTGACAGCTCGAAAGGCATAATGTCGCCAAGATTGACCATAGTGATTACAAGATCGAACCTTTTCTTTTTCAGCATTTCAAATGCTTCTGACTGTGTTGACACCTGAGTGAAATGAGGAGGATTTCTTATACTTAAGGATACGTACTCCTGAAAAACATGTTCGTCGATCCTGCCGTCAACCTCAAGCATAAATTCGTCGTATTTGCTGCATATTAGCAGCACTTCTTTTATCGTTTTCTGCATCAGTTTTCCGAACGGCTCTTCTTCGAAGTAATATTTCTCTTCGCTGAATTTTTTTATATCATAGAGTTCCATTTCTTCGCTCCGTAAATTGATAAAAAAAGGGCGGAAAACCGCCCTTTTTATAAAATTGAGTAACCCTTACACTACACCGTGGTCCATCATAGCGTCAGCAACTTTTATGAAACCCGCGATATTTGCGCCGGCCATATAGTTGATATATCCGTCTTTTTCAGGACAGTATTTTAGAGCAGCTGCTTTAGAATTGTCGTGAATATCTTTCATAATTCTTTTCAGATGTCCGTCAACTTCGTCTCTTGTCCATGACATTCTTAGTGAGTTTTGGCTCATTTCGAGTCCTGAAGTTGCTACGCCGCCTGCATTTGCAGCTTTTGCGGGTCCGTACATAACTCTTGCTTTAATGAAAACATCCTGTGCTTCAGGAAGTGAAGGCATGTTAGCGCCTTCAGCTACAACTTTACATCCGAGTTTCACAAGAGCTCTTGCGTGGCTTCCGTCTATCTCGTTCTGAGTTGCTGAAGGTAACGCGATGTCAACTTTAATTTTCTCGTCTCTGATAACATCCCAAACGCTTTTGCCGGGATAGTATTTAACTTTAGGGCCTTTGAATTTTGTAGCGTATTCTTCAACTCTTCCTCTCTTAACATTTTTAAGCTCCATCAGGAAGTCCCATTTTTTGCCGCTAATTCCGTCCATGTCAATAATAGTACCGGATGAGTCGGAGATACAAATATTTTTTCCACCGAGTTCATTAGATTTCTGAATAGCATACTGACAAACGTTTCCTGATCCAGAAACAGCTACGATTTTTCCTTTGAACGATTCTTTTTTCTCAGCCATCATGTTCTGAGCAAAATAAACTTCGCCGTAACCTGTAGCTTCAGGTCTAATAAGTGAACCGCCCCAGTTTCTTCCTTTACCTGTAAGAACGCCTGTAAATTCATTCGCTAGTCTTTTATACTGACCGAACATATATCCGATCTCTCTTCCGCCGACGCCGATATCGCCTGCAGGTACGTCAGTATCCGGACCGATGTGTCTCCAAAGTTCTGTCATAAAGCTCTGGCAGAAATGCATAACTTCGTTGTCTGATTTACCTTTAGGATCAAAATCACATCCGCCTTTTCCGCCGCCCATAGGCAATGTAGTCAATGAGTTTTTGAAGATCTGTTCAAATCCTAAAAATTTCAGGATACTTAAGTTAACGCTCGGGTGGAATCTTAATCCGCCTTTGTACGGGCCGATCGCGCTGTTGAATTCAACTCTGAATCCTCTGTTAACCTGAACTTTTCCCTTGTCATCAACCCAGGGAACTCTGAAGACGATAGTTCTTTCAGGCTCGATAATTCTTTCAACGATCTTAGCTTCAACATATTCAGGGTGTTTTTCGAGAACGGGAATAATTGTCTCGATTACTTCTTGAGCAGCTTGAATGAATTCAGGCTGATTTGGATCTTTTGACATTAAGATATCCATGTACTTCTTTGCTAATTTCGACATCTGTTTTCTCCCATTTTTTTTTCCAATTTAAGGATTTTCGTCTTTTCTTCTCTTAATATAAATTTACTCAAAATTTTTGTCAATACTTTTTTAAGGCTATTTTTATTTTACAGTTAAACACTTTTTATCAAAAAACCGCAAAAAATTCAGCATTTTTCATCAAAATTTTCTAAAATTTCACGGTTTTAGTATAACTCCGTGACCATTTTTGCCGTCACTTTTAATTATTATAGGCTTTTTTGTTGAAATATGACGAATAAAATCATCTTCATACTCAGCCTTGATCTGTGCAAGATATTCAGTATCGAAATATCCGTCTTTCAAAAAAGGGTTGACCGAGAGATAAAAAATACCAAAAGTAGTAATATTATGGAAAAAATGCGACCCCTGGCTCTGCTGTACAATAAAATCTTTCTGCCCCGCTTCAACTATCACAGCAGCCTGAGATACATCTTCCCACCTTACAGGTATTCCGAGCCACGGATCCGATGTGCCCCATCTTCCGGGACCGATCAGAATATAATTTTTGTTCTGTTCTATAAATTTTTTGTTCAGCAGTTTTATTTTTGACGCGATCTCTTCAGTTTTAGCGGGATTGAATTTCTCCGGAACTATGTAAACCAGATCGTAAATGTCCTCCAGAACCCCGTTGCCCAGCGAAGAATAAGACTTGATGATCGTTTCACTATTGTCCATGCTTGAAATATTTATCTGCCCGGATTCAAATCCCGATACTATCGGCCTCACCTGAAGAAGATGGAAAGAATGATTTTCGCTTTCGGGATCAAAATTAACGGCGAACTCTATCTCTACTGGATTGCTCATTCTTCCGGACAGAGTTTGCAGCAGATCAATAAGTATTGTGCTTAGAGGAAAAGTCTCTCTTTTAAGTATGTTCGCGAAAGTTAATATCTTGCTTCCCGGATGGTCATATGTATCTCTTATGATATTGCTAGCATGATCATACGAAGAAACAATATTGTTGAAAGCCCCGTCCTCAACGCCGTCATAAACATCCAGCTTCAAAAGGTTTCTGCTCTCGTTTATGTCCGGTTTGAACGACATTGATCTGAGATTTAACGCATAAAAATGTTTTTGAGAATATTTGAGTGCGAATTCGGCAGAAGAAAATTGTATAACATTATTGGGGGATGAGGGCGAGAATCTTAATGATATTTCGCTGTCAACTATAGTCTTACCCAAACCGGCGGCAATATTCGAAATGCTTATATCATGCTTCTCGTATCCAATGGGATAATCGTTGATCGATCTGGCTACACCTGAAAAAGTAGGGTAAAAACGGTTGCCGTGTTTCATGCCTGAAATTCTCTGTATGATAACTGCCATTTTTTCTTCTTCGATCACATTCTTCGTTGCCTTGAGATATTTTTTTGCCCCTTCATAAAAAGTGGACGCATAAACACACTTCACCGCATCGGTGAGGTCTTTAAGCCTTTTGTCTGCATCGGGCGAATTGTTGGGGATCATATATGTAGCATAAATTCCTGCGAATGGCTGGTAATAAGAATCTTCAAGAAGGCTCGACGATCTTATCGCTAAAGGGTAATTGTTGCTTGAAAGAAATTTCAACAGCTTTTCTTTGACCCATTTCGGGAGTTCACATTTAAGAAACCTTTTCATTATCGTTATGTCGTCGGCATCTGAATATGCGGTCTCGTAAAGTGAATTTTCCGTCATGAATTCATTGAAAACATCTGTAGCAAGAACTACTGTCTGCGGGATTGATATTTCCAATCCGTAATACGAATAACTTTTTTGCTTATTTTTGAGCACGCTGTCCATGAAAGCAAGCCCTCTGGCTTTACCCCCGATCGACCCCTGTCCGATCCTTGCGAATCCCGAAAACTCATCGAAATTCTCTCTGCTGAACTGAGCAATTATACCTTTTGAGCTGCTTTTTCTGAAAACTTTTATCACATCAACGAGGTATTTTCTAAGATCATCCATGTTGCCGAAGTTCTCGATCTTCTGCGGTTTTAAAATATCGGCAAGCGGAAAAAGAGTCCTGGCTCTGAGCCATTTTGAAAAATGATTTCTTGATGCGTGATATTCTAATGTTTCACCGGGAACGCTCTTCAGGGCTAGATGAAGCTCTCTTAAATTTGATGCGGTTGCTATAACCTTATTTGTTTTCGTATCTATGAATCTGAATTCGCCGAACCCGAAATTAGCTTTAACGAATGAGCCTATTTTGTTCAGCAGTGTTTCGGATTGTTTATTTATAAATCCTGCACTATACTTTTCGGCTTTTTTTCTATTTTCTTCAATTGATGACTGAACGAGAAGGGGAATATCCCTGTCGTATTTGCGGATCTGAGAGCAGAGTCTGAAACCTGCTGACCTGTCCAGGTTGGAATTCTTACCGTATTCCACATCGGTAATTACGCCGAGGACATTCTTCTTATACTTTTTATACAGCGAAAGAGCCTGTTCGTAATTTGTGGCAAGCAATATTTTCGGCCTTCCCCTCATCCTCAGATTCTTCTGATGTTCGTTCAGATCTTCGCTCATCACATGCAGAGTCTGTTCGAACAATGTTTCGTATAGAACCGGCAGGTAACTTGAGTAATATCTGATCGAGTCTTCTACAAGTATTATTACCTGAACCCCGGCTGTTGAAATATCGTCATCCGCATTCATTTTGTCTTCGATCAGTTTAATAATGGCGACCATTATACCTGTGTCTCCCAGCCATGAAAAGATATAATCGGAGGACGAATGCTTTACCTCAATGTCGCTCAAAGTCAATATTTTCCTAGAGAACGGGGCAAGGACTACCATTGGCTTGTCGGGAAATATTTTTTTCAGGTCCGAGTTGATTTTAAAAGCGTTCCATGAACCGCTGTTATGAAGCGTAATAACAAGGTCAAAATTTTTTTCCCTCATTAGCGTAAGTGCCGACTTGTATGAGTCCACCCTGTTGAAGTGCGGAGGGAAACGAAGATGTAAAGAAGAATACTCGTTAAATACTTTTTCTTCTATCCTTCCATCCTCTTCAAGCATAAACGCGTCATAGTCATTGCAAATAAGAAGTACTTCTGATATTCTTTTTCTCATCAAAATATCAAATCTGGTATCCTGAAAATAGTGCTGATCGTATTCGTTTAGTACCTGAGACATCGGTCTTCTCCAAGTAAGCGGACTCGTACATTATCATACAAATAGATGATAAAATCAAGGAAAATATTTTACGCTTGCGAAAAATTATTATTTAGTTTAATTTCACTTAATTGAAAATTTCATTTATTTGTGGGGTGGATGTTTGGTTTCAGATCAATATTTTTTTGTTTCTGACCTACACGGTTCTGTATCAAGGTATGAAAAACTTTTTTTTGTAATAAGAAATGAAAAACCTAAGGTTTTGTTTATCGGAGGCGACATCCTTCCTTCAGGTCTCAAGTCTATCGTTTCAGGAACGGATGATTTTTTGAAGGACATTATAATAAAGGGTTTCAGAGAACTTAGATCCGATCTGAAATCCGAATATCCTGAAGTTTTTATTATTCTCGGAAACGATGACGGAAAATTTTCAGAGGAAAAAATTAATAAAGCAGCTTCAAAAGGTCTTTGGTCCTATATTCATAATAAAAAAGTTGAACATGCGGGATACAGTATTTACGGATATTCGTTCATCCCTCCCACTCCTTTCCTGATGAAAGACTGGGAAAAATATGACGTTTCCAGATACACCGAACCGGGATGTATTTCCCCGGAAGATGGAAAAAGAACTTACGAAATCGAACCGAATTTAATAAAATATTCTACGATAAAGAAAGATCTTGAAACGCTCTTCGGAAACGACGATATGTCAAAATCCGTTATACTGTTCCATTCGCCCCCGTATAAAACAAAACTGGACAGAGCTGCTCTCGACGGGAAATATATAGATTCTGCTCCTCTCGATGTGCATGTGGGAAGTATAGCCATAAGAGAATTTATTGAAGAAAAAAAGCCGTTTATCACATTGCACGGACATATACACGAATCGCCGGAAATTACTGGTTCGTGGAAAGACAAGATCGGAAAAACATTTATGTTCTCCGCTGCTCACGACGGGCAGGAACTCGCTCTTATTAAATTCAATATAAAGAAACCCGGTTCGGCCGTCAGACTTCTTTTGTAGTTATTTTCAGTTGAAGGGGCCTTGCAGCATCCGTTAACGCGCCGATCTTAAGAGCATAGGATGTTTTTTTCAAAATATCTGAATCTGTAATAAAATGAATGTCGAGAATCTTATCGGTCTTATGTCCTGTATTGTAAAAATTTACTCTTGTCAGGCATCTATCCCAGCCGTCCAGCCAATTAATCAGGTCTCTTTTCTGGTTTTCTGTTCCAGAAAAATGAATGATTATGTCGATATCGCTCAACGGGCCTGCCGTTGCGTTCTTTACACTTCCGAATATATAAAACTCTTTTACGCCGAACTTTTCAGGATCAAGCGCAAGCGCGATCTCCTGAGCATAATTTAAGCGCCATTTCCAGTGAATGTCTGTCTTAACCGCCCTGTATTCAGTGCTTGATCTTTTTCTTTTTAAAGATACATGTCCTGTCGGCTCAGAAAACATCCCTGACGCTTTCTGTAATTGGGAATTCATGTAAATATGGAGATTATTTCCTCCGGTCGCTTCTGAAATGTCGATCACTTTTATAATTTTCTCCAGATGTGAATAATCCGGCAGTATTTCTGAAAGATGATTTTTGGAGCTCACTATGAATTTATCATTAAATACCGATCTGTTATCATCCGGATAAAGCGGCAAATACTTAATATTTGCCTCGACAAGATCCTGAAAAAAATGCGTTCCGAAAGAAAGTTCAGGCACATACTGATCTCTTTTTTTTGCTATTTCAATAAGCATGGATGTGTTGTTTATATCGGAATAAGTAACGCTGACTCCGAGCTTTATGTCTCCTCTGCTGCCCCACCTGCCCGGTCCCATAAGAATGAATTGCCTTTTTGGGAGTATTTTATTCAGTTTGCCGACTACTTTGCCAATGCTTAGAAGGTCATCGTGGGAAGTGATCTCTGAGTATTCCTGAGGATCAACATATACAAGATGCGTAACGTCCGGAACAAGCCCGTTAGATATATGTTTTTCGGCTGTAAAGAGAATATTTTTCTTTAAAACATTTTCAGGGATCTCTGCGGGTTGACTGTCTTCATTAAAACTTTGAGGTCTGCATTGTAAAATATAAATATTTTTCCCGTCATGTGCGAACTCGATATCTATCGGACTATTGTACTTCTCTTTAAAAAGGTCAAGAAGAGCTTTGACCTCGCTGACTATAGTAGTTTTTGTAAGAAGCCCTTCAAATGTCGCGATATGAAGGTTTTTTGTGTAATCATGCCCAATGCTGCGCGGGGTTCTCAAATGCTTATCATCGACTTCTGACACTATATTATTAATGAAAGGATATTCACTTCCGGACTCTTCAAGCAGACTGTTTAGTTCTATTGTCTCGAATTTTCCCGTCTTCAAGTTGATAACATCCAGTTTTTTCGGGGAGTATTTAATCTTTTCCTCTATAGTCGAATTCACTCTCAGCTCCGGTTTGCCCGGGGATATCATAGCTGTGTAATCGTCAGATATTCTGTCAACTGCTCTAGTACCCAGACCGGGAACGATCCTTATCAATCCGTCATCGCTTTCCAGTCTGGGCGACCAGCGGAAATCGTTGCTGCTGAAAGCTACTCCCGCGAAAGAAGGCATAAAATAATTTCCTATCCTGTTTCCCACCACCTGCTGAATGATAATACCCATTTCCTCGAGGTAATCCAGAAGAGCGTGTTCGTCCCTGTATTCAATAGGATCGGGTCCGAAGGTTGAAGCATAGACTTCCGTTATTGCATCTGTGAGCTGGTTCAGCCTTTCTTCCCTGGTGCCCTGATTGGCTATAAAAAGACTTTTGTATTTACCGGCAAAACTTGTTCCCAGCCTATCCTCAAGAAGACTTGAGCTTCTGACTATCAGAGGATCCTCACCCAGATCTTCAAGAGCAAGAGTAAGTCCTTTAATCATATCGGGCGGAAAAGTGGAGTTCTTAAATACGTGTATCACGTAAGGATACTCCTGCCTTACCTGGCTGATATCTTTGTACTTCTGTTCAACAATATCTTCGAGACTGTTATAATTCATAAATTCCAAAAGCCCGTCCGATGTGATATACCACGATTTTGGAAATTTAATTTTTTCCGAAAGATCTTTATCTGCAGATGAATTTTTCAATATATGCTGGGCAAGAAAAAGCCCGCTGCTCTTACCTCCGATCTTACCGTGACTGTCTGCAGGATGAATAATTGTTTTCATCAGGTTGTTGAAATCATCTACCCTGACATGCTCCTTGGCGATTTCGATAAACCCCGGCTGGTCAGTAAGGATCCTTCTGGTCAGAGCCACCCTGAAACTTTTAGCTCTCGGTTTAGAAAGCTCAAGACCCTGACTGGATAGGTGATGATATCTCTCTATGGCGTTTGATATTTCCGAAAGAGACGAGCTCATATTCTCAAGGATGTTCACCATGAACCCGGATCTGTCCTCTTTTATCCATTTTTGAATACTGTCCAGGATATCCTCTTCGCTAATATGTCTTGATGCTATATCAAAAACATGAGAACTTTTATTTAAAATATCATATGTCTCAACTACGGACATCGGAAAATTGTTATCTTTAAAAAGTTCGGTTTTCTTCTTGAACGAAGGGTTGAATTCGTCAAGAAATCTTTCAGCTTCAGAAATCCCACTAAGACATAAGTAATTAAGCATTTTTTGCGCAATATTTACCAAAAGTCTGGGGTCTGTCCTTTTTAAAAGATCTAATATTATCCACCATTCGCTTTTTTTCTCTTTAAATTTCTGCTGTCCTTCTTCAAAAACCGACTTAAGCTGTTTGTGAAGTATCTGCATTCCGAATTGGTCAGCTATTGAATCAAGAAGTTTCTTTTCTTCTTTCAGGAACGGACCGTTATCTTCATTCGGCCTTTCCTCTGTGTAAAATACTTTGATCTGCCCAATTATTTCGTTCCTGACAATTATATTTGAAACAAGTTCCCATTTGGTCTCTTCAAATTCCTGTTCAAAATAACTTTTACCCCCGAAAACGATCTTTGCCCTACAAACATCAGGGTACTGGAAACCTGGCGGCAGTATCTTCGCGATCTCTTTACAAAGCGATTCTGAAGACATAGTCTGATCGTTTAAAAGTTCCTGGGTCTGATAAAGACATTTAATCTCCTTTGCCCTTTCTCTAAGATCCCTTATCAGCCTTCCCAATGATTCCTTGTTCTCCATGCTTCAGCCTTTTCTTTATGGTTTTATAATTCCTTTTCCCGTTTTTCCGTCAACTTTTATAATCAAAGGGTTCTTGCATTCAGCATGAATAACATTCTCGCTTTGAGATATGACTTTCAGCTTCTTCAGGTAATCCCAGTTTATATCGTGCTCATAATATGCAGGTACAGAAAAATAATTAACTCCGAAGCTGGTCATATTGTGAAAAAAATGCGATCCCTGGCTGAGCTCAACATTCATGTTCTCAAGCCCCGCTTCGACTATCGTGTGAACATTGGAGATCTGACCCCAGTTTACAGGTATGCCCAGCCAGTGGTCGGAACTGCCCCACCTGCCGAAACCTATAAGAAGATACTTTTTATTCTGGTCGGTCAGCTTTGAGTTGAATTTTTCAAGCTCTATAGCTATTTTTTTTGTATTCTTTGCGTTAAAAACATCCGGTTTGACAAATACGATATCAGTGATAGTTTCAGAGCACCCGTTTCCGAGTACGAACTCAGAAGTAATTATATTTTTCTTATCTCCGAACTCTTTTTCGCTGATCTCCACATTTTCGTTTGAAACGACCATCGGCCTGACCTGAAGAAATCCGAACCTGCCTGACGTATCATATCCTTCGCCTTCTGTTGTGACCGCGAACTCTATCTCAACAGGCGTTTTGAATTTTTCGGCTGAAATTTTCAGCAGGTCCTTAATTACATCGTTCAGAGGCAGCAGCTCCAGTTTCAACACAGGAGCGAAATTCACGATCCTTGGACCGTCAGAACCGATACCGGGAGTTATTCTTCCCGAATCGCTGACTGTTGACGCGCTTAAAGATATAGAGGAATCCTTCTCCGCTTCCGTTATATTGCTTAAAAGCATAAACTCCGTTTCATTTATCGGATCGTATTCTTCAGGCTCGCTCATCCTAATATGCCAGAATTCGTTCTGCGTATTCTTCAGCATTTCATTTACAGAACCGTATGGCGGAGACTGCGCCGGGTCCTCAGGCGAGTAAGTCCAGGCCATTCCCCCGTCAACAATAGTCTTTCCGAGACCGACTGCGAGATCAACTACTCCTTCCTCAGGCTTGGATCTTCCCATCGGATAAAAGTTGTAGGATCTGGCTACACCGGAAATATCGGGATAAAACCTGTCATCATGTTTACGTCCGATTACTTCCTGAATTATAACAGCCATCTTCTCATCTTTTATACTATGCTTTGTTGCTTTCATGTAATCCTTTGGAGCTTTGAAAAAAGTTGACGCATATACAAGCTTTACCGCCTCGTACAGCTTCCTGCATCTTATATCAATATCCATCTGGTTGTTAGGAAGCATTTTTGTGTTGTATATCCCCGCGAAAGGTTCGAATTTCGAATCTTCAAGAAGGCTGGACGATCTTATCGCAAGCGGTTGATTCGCTTTTGAGATCAGGTCCCTCAAGTCTTTCAGAACCTCGAACGGAAGGTCCGCTTTCTGAAATTCATGCGCGATCCTGCTGTCTTCCGCGTCGCTAAGCGCTACTTTATACAGGTCGTTCATCTGCATAAAATCGTCAAATACTCCCGTTCTTAAAACGGTAAATTTTGGAATATCTATCGAAAGAGAAGGGTATTTTTCCTTTGAATTCAGTTCGCTGACTATTTCGTCAGCGATGATCAGGCTGTGAGCTTTGCCTCCAACTTCACCGGTGCCTATAAAATCTATCTTTGCTTTTCCGTTGTTTTTGTTGTCGTCTATCGAATTTAAAAAATCAAAATCCGCCATAATTATACCCATCCCCTTTCCCTGCATGCCGTCGCCACCCGGTCAACAGAGATTATGTATGCTGAATCACGCATATTAAGTTTGTTCTTCTTGGAAAATTCGCTTATTGATATGTAAGCAGCTGTTATCTTCTGATCAAGCTTTCCGAATACTTCATTCTTGTCCCAATAATAGTTAGAGTTGCTCTGCACCTGCTCAAAATACGAACATATCACTCCGCCTGAATTTGCAAGCAGGTCCGGAATAAGCAGAATTCCTTTCGAATCTAATTTCGCTTCAACTTTGGGATTTGTAGGGCTGTTTGCTCCTTCCGCTACTATCTTTACTTTATCTGATATCAGTCCGATGCTCTCTTCATTTATCTGATTTTCAACAGCACATGGAACAAGAATGTCCGCGTCCTTTGTTATCCACTCGCTGCCAGCCGCTACTTTGTATCCCAGGTCTTTAGCTTTCTTTACATTTATTCCGCCGAAAGGATCAGTTATCTTCTGAAGCTCTTTCAGACCGATGCCTTCTTCTCTGCAGAAAGATATTTCAGCCATCTCTTTCTGATCCCAGCACGATACGCAAAGAACTTTTCCTCCCATCTTCAGATAAAGTTCTATCGCATTCTGGGCTACATTGCCAAAACCCTGAAAACTGGCTGTAGTACCGGACGGTTTTATATTCAGTTCTTTTAAAGCCTCCCTGATGCAGAGCATGACGCCGTAACCGGTCGCTTCGCGTCTTCCGAGCGAACCTCCCATGCCGACTGGTTTGCCTGTAATAAACCCCGGCTGTCTTTCCCCTGTTATAGTTTCGTATTCGTCAAGCATCCAGAGCATGTGCTGCGAGTTTGTCATAAGTTCAGGAGCGCCAACATCAATATTTGCCCCTATATTTTTATAATTCTGCCTTACCCAGCCTCTGCATATCTGCTCCTGTTCATTTGCTGAAAGGTCATGAGGATCACAAATAACTCCGCCCTTACCGCCTCCTAGCGGGATATCCGCGACTGCAGTTTTCCAGCTCATCTGCATTGAAAGAGCTCTTACCGTGTCAACTGTTTCATCGGGATGGAATCTGATGCCTCCTTTAGCCGGCCCTCTCGCATCATTGTGCATTATCCTGAATCCCTTAAAAATTCTTTTTGTTCCGTCATCCATCCTTACCGGAATGCTGAAATGAAATTCTTTCATGGGAGTCCTAAGAAGATCCCTTACCGCTTTATCCAGTTTTAATATTTCAGCAGCTTTGTCAAATTGATGCTGGGCTATCGTGTACGGATTGTAGGAATTGCTGTTAGTCATTTGAACTCCGTTTTATAATTTATGCAGATGCAGTTAATATAAATCAACTCTTCGTCAAAAACAAAGCAATTTATTCGGGTATTTGTTATAAAATAGTTCAAAATAATTCGAATAAGGTCTTGACTTAAAGCAACATATTACATATATTTCTGCTTTGGAATTCATAAGCAAAATTAAAAAAGGCTGTATTTTGCGACGAATAAATTACTTAAATAAACCTAACCGGAGGTTAAATGTCCAAGACAATTAAAATGGTTGTTCTTGCAATGTTTTTGGCTTCATTCCTTTTCACTGGCTGTACAAGATATGCCAATGAAGAAGAACTGAAAATGCTTAACGACCAGAATGCCGCTGTAAAAAAAGCTGAAACCAAATTGGCTGATGTAAAAAAAGAAAGAAGAANNTGCCGAGGAAGAAAAAGCTGCAGTGGAAAGCAGATTAAAATAAACCTAACTTGAAGGAGTTAAAGAAAGATATGAAGAAAATAATGATTACGCTTTTTGTTTTAACCTTCTTGAGCTTGGGTTATTCTCAGGACAAAGTTAATTACGAAGAAGAATATCTGCCGAAACTGCAGAAAGCTCAGGCCGAACTTGCAAGAATTGAATCTGAAATAGCCGCTGAAGAAGCGCAGGCTGCAACTCTGAACGGTCAGATAAGTGAAACTGAAGCAAAAAAAGCTCAAATTTGGGCCGAAATATACCAGCTTGTCGGTTCTGACGAAGCAGGTGTAAACGATTTTAGAAAACAGCTTGACGATCTGGACAGCAAAGTAAAAAGTTTCGGATCTCTTCCTGCTGAAGAATTATACAAAAGAAAGGCTGAGCTTGNNTGACCAGTTTCAAACTGAACTTGATGCGCTCAAAGCAGACAAAAGGGCCGCATTAACGGAATTCGTGAACAAAACCGAAAGGATCGACCAGAAAATAAAATCTATAAGAAGCTCCATTGTGGTTCCATATGTTACTTCTTATGTAGTAAAAAGAGGTGACAGTCTTTGGAAAATATCGGGGAAAAAAGATATCTACGATGATCCTTTCAAATGGACTGATATTTACAAAGCAAATAAAGAAACCATCAGCTCATGGCAGAGAAAATACAGTGCCGTTCTTAAAGAAGGTCAGAAAGAAGCCGATCTTATTTATCCGGAACAGGAATTTACTATACCGAGATAATTTTACTTAAGAGGAAGAATAATAAAGGTAATTTTACGATGCGGTATTAATATGTCTTAAGATGATCAGGCGCGTAGACCAATATGCGCCTTTTTTATCTGGTCACTTTGACAAAATGCAGTTCTGCCTGGTATGAAATGAATAAAAATAAAAATAATATTTTCGCTTACATAGGTTTCCTGATTTCAATATCTGTGGCTATTACCGTTTACATGATGCCCAGAGAGCGGATAAGCAAATTTTCAGATTACAAGGAAGGAATGCCCGCTTACGAAAATGTTATAGCCCCTTTTGATTTTGAAATATTAAGAACAGATGAAGAGCTAATAGAACTCAAAGACAAGATAGTGTCAAACATTCAGCCTGTATTTGCATTCAACGATACTCTAAACCTGCATCTTTTTAAAAAATTCAATGATTTCTGTAATGACTATGATAAACTTGTCTTACTGGAAAAAAAACTGTCTGAGCAGAAACCCGATACAACTTATAACTCGTTAAGAAAAGATTTCATCTCGCGAAAATCGCTATTCAATGCCGCTTACGGCTTAAGCTTTGAAGATTTTTCCGATCCTCCTCTGATTTCTGATCCTGAAACAAGAAAGATGGTTGACGATTATCTTGAAAACAATCTTAACTCCAGGGTCCTCGATATGAGCTATCCTGAACTTGTACAGAAAAGCAAAGGAATATTTTCTCTCAGGACTGCTTCCGAAATGATTGAGCATCCGATTAATAATTTTCCGAATTCTGATACAAAAAAACAGAGAGACAGAGAATTTCTTTTATCCCTGTTCAAGAGTGAAGAAAACGACTCCATGAAATATTGGTCTAAGTTAATAACCGCATTTTCTAAACCATCTTTAATCTTTGAATCGCGATACACCGATTCACTTATCCATAAGGCACAGAATGATGTTCCTCTCGCTGAAGGACTCGTAAAAAAGGGAGAGACTATTGTCGCGAAAAATTCGGTGATAACAAAAAACAATCTTAAGGTGCTAAGATCACTTGACTTGAAATTAAAAGAACTGGGAAATATTGATAACATTCCTGTTCTTAAAAAGATCGACTTCAGATCCTACGGCGGCAAGATCATTGTCTCAATTCTATTCTATACCATATTTGTCCTGATGCTGTATTTCAATCGGAAAAAATATTTTTTCAGCTATAAATCTTTGACTGTATTGTTTCTGCTAATACTCACACAATCGGCTACCGTTTACCTTTCATTCAGATACATAGACAATTTTTCTCCTTACCTTGTAGCTATGTCGGTTACTTCTGTGCTTACCGCTGTTTTTTTTGATATGAGGATCGCATTTGTTACTACGGTCGTTTCGTCAATAATGGCATCCCTTATAATCGGAAACAGTTTTCTTTATATTTTTATTCCGTTGTTCTCAGGGCTTTTAACTATGTATGCTGTAAATAAGATCCGCGACATTTTTCAGTTTATTTATAAAACCATGCTTTTTTCTTTTCTGGGATCTGCCATATCAGGCATCGGTTTTTATCTCATTTTCCACTATTCTTATGACGAGCTGTTTACGATCGTAAATCACAGCGCGGTTTCTGCAGCCCTCTCGCCTCTCTTTGCGCTTACTCTTCTTACCATTATCGAAAAGGTGTTTAAGATGCCTACAGATATTACTCTTCTTCAACTTTCGGATATGTCTAAACCTTTGCTTAGAAAATTACAGGCTGAGGCACCGGGAACTTACCATCACAGTATAACCGTAGGAAACCTTGCAGAAGCAGCTTCAGAAGCTGTACATGCGAATTCTCTTCTTGCAAGGGTCGGCGCTTATTATCATGATATCGGAAAAACTTTTAAATCTGAATATTTTATTGAAAACCAGCAGAATTCAGTTAACAAGCATGACAAGATCGCTCCGAACATGAGCGCTTTTATATTATCGGCACATGTTAAAGAAGGAATCAAACTCGCTTACGAAAATCATCTGCCTGAAGTTATCATTGATTTTATAAGGACCCATCACGGTGCAACTAGGATGGAGTATTTTTATAATAAAGCTCTTAACCAGTCCAAAGGCACGGATGAAAAAGTTAACGAATCTGTTTACAGATATCCCGGTCCTAAACCGAACTCAAAAGAGACAGCAATTGTAATGATCTCAGATGTCGTAGAAGCTAAGTGCCGCACAGAATCCTCCGCCGGCGCAGACAGATTCAGGCAGATAATTAATGATATTATCATGGAAAAACTGCAGCACGGAGAGCTGGACGAATGCGATCTGAAAATGAACGACCTGAGTAAGATCAGAGAAGCGATGATACCTGTAATGATAGGAATGTACCATCAGAGAATAAAATACCCTCAAATAACGCCGGAAACAATAAATGAAAAAAAATAATATCGTAGCGGAAAACTACACAAAGTCAAAAATAATACTGCGCGAGATTTTTAGATCCGTAGATTTCTTCTGTAAAGTTTCAAAGACCGGGGTAGAATCTTTAAGCATTTCATTCGTCAATGACAAAGAGATGAAAGAAATGAATATGAAACACCTTTCACATAAGGGAAGTACCGATATAATTACTTTTGATTATTCTGAAGCTTCTGATGTCTCCACTTTGGACGGTGAGATAATTATCTGCGTTGACGAGGCAAAAAGACAGGCAAAAACATATCAGGTCAACCTGACAAATGAACTTTACAGACTTATTTTTCACGGAATGCTTCACCTGACGGGATACGATGATATAAGTACAGGCAAAAGAAAGGTAATGAAAGCCAGAGAAGACGAAATTCTTACCCTGTGGAACCAATATAATCTAAAAAAATTAAAATAATACCGGAGAAAATTAATGAACAGCATGGAGCCCCCAAGTAGCAGCCTTATAATTCAGATAGCCGGATTCGGCGTACTGCTTATGTTCAGCATGCTTTTTTCAGCTGCAGAAACCGCTTTTGTAAGTTTGACAGACAATGACCTCAATGACCTGAGAAACTCAAAGGAAGGGAATTTCAACAGGATCACCGGACTGATCGCGAACAAGTCTGAATTTCTTCTTGTTACATTACTTCTCGGAAACAACCTCGCGAATGTAAGTATGGCAACCATCGCTGCGCTTCTTACACGAAATATTTTTCTGGGTACAGGTTATGAAACTCTCGGAATGCTCTTTGAAGTTATACTGATAGGGCTGATAATCCTGCTTGCGGGAGAGATAGTCCCTAAAACATATGCTATCCGCAACAGAATTATGTATGTCAAGAGGTTCTCCGCTGTAATACTCGCTTTCTATTACCTTCTTTACCCGCTGTCATTTATTATAGAAAAGATCGTGAATGTTTTTATAGGGAGAATCAAAAATATCGACACTTTTTCTGAATACACAAGACAGGATATTGAAAATCTTATGGAGGCAGGCGGAGAAGACGGCGCTTTAGAAGAAGATGAGAAGAATATGATAAATTCTATTTTCGAATTCAGCGAAAAAACCGCAAAGGAAATAATGGTGCCGAGAGTTGACATGATGACAATTCCTGCAGATATAACTACCCAAGATTTGTTCTCTTTTATAAACGAGAATAATTTTTCCCGTATCCCTGTCTATAAGAACAATGTTGACAATATAATCGGTATCCTCTATATAAAAGATCTTCTCCATCATATAAAATCTATGGATGATAATTTGAATATCGCAAGGATATTGAGAGAAGTTACATTTATCCCTGAATCCAAAGATATAGCCGACCTTCTTAAAATGTTCCAGAAGGAAAAAACACATATAGCAATAGTTGTTGACGAATACGGCGGAACATCGGGAATGATCACTCTTGAAGACATAATCGAAGAGATAGTCGGTGAGATACAGGATGAGTTCGACGAGGAAGAAAGACTTTTCAGAAGGATAAACGACAGGTCTTACGAATTCGATGCAAAAATACCTATTGACGACCTTAATGAAATACTTTCTCTTAACCTTCCCGAAAACGAAGATTACGAGAGTCTGGGAGGCTACCTTTACGACCTTTTCGGCGAAGTTCCGGAAGTTGGAGACAAAAAAACATTTAACGGATATACTTTCTCGATCCTGTCCGTTCACAAGCAGAGGATCGGGTGGGTAAGTATAGAAAAAAACGAAAATTCAGAAACGCAAAATACCGAGGAGAACTAATGAAAACAGAATCGAGACTGGAAAAAGGTTACAAAAAAATAATTGAATTCGAACTGGACAAAACCGAACTTGACCGGTATAGAAAAACTTCTTTCGAAAAATTCAGAAAGTCAGCAAAAATTGACGGTTTCAGACCTGGAATGGCGCCGGAGAGCATGCTGAAATCAAAGTATGGGGCAGGAATTGAGGTTGAAGCAATGAATGATGCGATAAATTCATCATATAAGAGCTTCATTATTGAAAATAAAATCTATCCTCTCTCTGAACCGGTGATCGAAAATGTGGATAAGAAAGACGAAAATCTGAAATTTACAGCTACGCTTGAAACATTCCCCGAATTCGACCTGAACTCCTATACAGGTATGACGATCGAGCATGATAAAGCTATAGTAACCTATGAAGAGATAGATGCTGCTTTAAATGAGATACTCGACAGGCATGCGACCTCAAAAGAAATTGATGAGCCCGTTGCCCTCGGTCATATGGTGGATGTTGCAATAAAGCCTGCGAATGTTCCCGACGCCAAATGGGAGAATCAGTCGATCGAGATAGGTAAAAACCCTAATGACACTGTGGATAAAGAACTTATAGGCCTGAAAAAAGACCAGATCAAAACAGTAAGCATAAACCCCACCGGTCAGGAAGGACAGAGTTTCGAGCTTGATATCAAAATAGAGAAAGTGGGTAAGAAGATACTTCCCGAGCTTAACGACGAATTCGCAAAGACATACGATTCAAAATTTCCAACCGTCGAAGAAATGAAGAAAAATATCGCTGAAAATATCGAAAAAAGTAAGCTTAACGTGCAGGAAATGGAAGTATTCGAAAAATTTGCAAAAAGGATAACCGATGCGCATGATAATTTTGATGTTCCTCCTTCGATACTGAATAAATATCTTGACGATATGGTGCTAAACGCTCAGAAACAGTACGGTAAGAACATTGATAAAAATATGCTCAGGGATCTTTATAAACAGAATGCAGAAGTTGCGCTTAAGTGGGAATATATCAGACATAAGATCATGGAAAAAGAAAACCTGTCCGTTTCTGATGAGGATGTTGAAAATAAAATATCTCAACTGGCTGAAGAGCGGGCGATGGATATTGAAAAGATCAGAAAATATTATTCATCAAAAGAAAAGAAGCAGATGATGAAAGAGGATCTTCTTGATAAAAAATTAAGAGAATTTCTGAAAGAGAAAAATACGGTTAATTTTGTAGAGCCCGCAGCGGCAAAGGAGTAAAAATGTCTTTGATACCTATGGTTATTGAGCAGTCGGGAAGAGGCGAAAGGGCTTATGATATATATTCCCTTCTTCTGAAGCAGAGAATCATTTTTATCAATTCCGAGATTGACGACAATATGGCCAGCGTTGTCGTTGCCCAGCTTCTTTTTCTTGAGGCTGAAGATACAGACAAAGATATTTCGTTATATATAAATAGTCCGGGCGGCGTGGTCACAGCCGGACTGGCCATCTTTGACACGATGAACTATATAAAGCCTGATGTATCAACTATCTGTATCGGGCAGGCTGCAAGTATGGGTGCGATACTACTCACTGCAGGGAAGAAAGGGAAAAGAATAGCATTGCCTAATTCAAGAATTATGATCCACCAGCCCTGGGGCGGAGCGCAGGGACAGGCATCTGATATTATGATAGCGGCCGAGGAGATCAAAAAAACGAGAGAGACTTTAAATCAGATCCTCTGCGACACGACCGGAAAACCTTTAAAAAAGATCGAGAAGGATACTGACAGAAATTATTTCCTTTCGGCTAAAGAGGCATTGGATTACGGTCTGATAGACAAGATATATTCTTCCAACAAATAGGGACAACCAATGGCTAAATCACAATATAGACTTGAGAAATGCAGTTTTTGCGGCAGGGAGGAAAAACTTACCAAAGCGCTTCTTGCAGGTGAAAACGCTTTTATCTGCGACGAATGCGTAAACAACGCGAAAGATTATCTGGATTCTACCATAAAGAGGAAGGCGGCTAACAGCCTGCCTGAAACATTTCCGACTCCGAAAGAGATCAAAAATGAGCTCGATAAATATGTGATAGGGCAAAATGAAACGAAAGTTGCCGTATCAGTGGCCGTTTACAATCATTATAAAAGAATAAAGCATTTTGCTTCAAAAAACGAAGTTGAGATCGATAAGTCGAACATTTTGATGGTCGGTCCGACGGGAACGGGAAAAACCCTGATCGCAAAAACACTTGCAAGAATTCTGAAAGTTCCGTTCGCTATAGCTGACGCCACAGTGCTTACCGAAGCTGGCTATGTCGGCGAAGATGTTGAAAATATAATAGTCCGGCTGCTTCAGGTAGCCGATTACGATGTTCCTAAAACAGAAATGGGGATAATTTATATTGATGAGATCGATAAGATCGCAAGAAAAAGTTCTAATCCTTCTATTACAAGAGATGTTTCCGGCGAAGGAGTTCAGCAGGCGCTTTTGAAGATACTTGAGGGAACTAAGGCTCAGGTTCCACCCAAAGGCGGAAGAAAGCATCCCGAACAAAAACTTACCGAAGTTGATACCACGAACATACTTTTCATCTGTGGCGGTGCGTTCGATGGTATAGAAGATCTGATCAGGGGAAGGCTTGGTAAAATGTCTATCGGTTTCGGGTCTGATAAAGTAAATATTAAAGCTATGCAGACCGATGAAGTGCTGTCGAATGTTGCCTATGATGATCTTTTCAAATTCGGACTTATCCCAGAGATCATCGGAAGACTTCCTGTCGTGAAAGCGCTGCACAGCCTTGATCTTGTGGCTCTTGAACATATTCTTACCGAACCGAAGAATGCCATAATCAAGCAGTACCAGAAATTATTCGAACTTGAAAAATGCGAACTGGTTTTTACAGATAAAGCTATAAAAGCTATCGCACAGCTTGCAATTAAGCGCAAAACAGGCGCAAGATCATTGAAAAGCATTATCGAACATACGATGAATGACATCATGTTCGAGCTTCCTGACCATAAGGATACAAAAAAAATAGTTATTGACGATGATATCGTTCTCGGCAAAAAGAAGTTCAGCTTTAAATAATAAACCTGTTTCTAAAACAATGAAAAACAAACCTGCTCTGATCATATTGAACGGAAAAGAATTCAATAAAAAAGAATTTCTGAATTCTCTTTCTGACGACAGGCTCGTTATCGCTGCAGATGGAGGTATAAAATACCTTGATGGACTTGATGTTCCGCCGTTAATTCATATCGGCGATATGGATTCTTCAGTTCCCGGTTCAAAAGTTCCCATCAAGGATACAATCATCTTTCCGGCTGAAAAGAACTTTTCAGATTTTCATCTCGCGCTTGAATATGCTCAGAAGAAAAAAGTAAGCGAAGTTTTAGTCTTTGC
>DMTS01000120.1 GCA_003477045.1 Candidatus Delongbacteria bacterium | reverse complement strand
GCCGTATTCTTCTTCCCAGATGCCGTAAGTGCCTGCGAGGTATTTGTTGAGCTGCTGATTGAGGTTATTTAGTTTTTCCTGAAGGTCTTTTTTGGCTTTTCTGATGTTTTTTCCGGTTTCATCATCGGCGAGCTGTGAATCCTGATATTTTTTGAATGTTGCGCTTACGAGTTCGCATTCTTTTCTTATGGCTTCAATTTTTGCGGAAGCGAAGAGGGCGTCGTGATTTTCTATTGACTGATAGAGTTCTTTTTCGTTTGCGAATCCTACGAGGGTGTTTCCTGTTCTGATGTTGAAGTCAATGTCCGGGAGCGGTTCAAGCCCGTAATTCGGTTTTCTTGTGTCAGGCTCGACTTCGGCTACGAGTTTAAGGAATAGTCTGAGCTTTGCAATTTCTACCGCTTCGCGCATTATGTCCACGCCGTAGAGGTTGTTTAGGATTATACTTTTGTATATGTAATATCTTAGGTTGGGATGATTTTTGCTGTCAACATCTTTTATGATCCTGATAAAGTTATCGTAAATGTTATTTTTTGCAAGCGTGAGGTCGCGCATTCTGTCTATGCAGGTTTCGTACATGGGTTCGAGGATGTTTAATGCGGCAAACAGGAACGCGCCTGATCCGCAGGTCGGGTCGAGGATCGTTATTTTTGAGAGTGCTTTGTAAACTTCGTGAATGAGCTTCGGGTCGTCGGTTATTGAGAACAGATCCTGCGCAAACTGCCTTATGTCGAGATTGTAGGTGATTAGATCGTTTATTTCCTTTATTCCGCCCGATTTGATCTTCTGTTTTATGTCAAAATACCTTTTCCATCGGTCAATTGTTTCTCGCCATATTTCTGTGGGTAAAGCTATTTCGGCAGGTGTTTTTGTATTCCAGTCTTTCCTTCTTTCGAGCAGATCCGGACTTGTCGTATCGAGCCCTTTTCTTATGTTTTCCGGGATGTTCAACTCTTCTATGCTTTCCGGTATCAATCCGCCTTTGGATGAGTCTGTAATGCCCTTTTTGACGGCTTTGTATATATAATCGTCGCCTGAGCATTTAAGCAGTTCGGAAAACTCTCCGCCTTCAATAAAAGGTTCCGGGTAATTTCTTTTGACTTCGTCGAATATGAACGGAATGATCGTGTTCTTTGAAATATACTCGGTAATGTCTTCCTTTGTGTAATACGCGCCCATCGCGGCTCTGTCGTTGATGTATTTTTCGAAAATATAGCCGACAACATCGGGATTTATGTCTCTGCCGCTTGATTCGTCACGCTGGTCAAGGTGCCAGTTCCATTGGTCGAAAAAGTCGAAAAGAAGCCCGAAGAATTCATCTTTGATCTGAATATCCTTAAATTCATCCTCAAGCTGATGGACTTCAAATAATCCCCCGTTAAGATACGGAATGTTGCCCAACTCGATCTTGGTTGTTCTCGAAACCTGCGGTTTGCCCAGTCCGTCATGGAATAAAGCTAATAGAAAATCCCTGTAGAACGAATAGAAATTATTTTTGCCTGCTTTCTGTCTTGTTTCATTCAGCTTATCGTGCAGATAGTTTATATTTGAATCGAGAAATCCCTTCTTTTGAATAAAATAGCAGAACATGAGTCTGTTAAGCATGATCGAAGCGTACCACTGCTTATTTCTGTTCTCGGACTCTTTAAGCTCATCGTCAATGTTTTCGATATAATCGAGAAATTTAGTGTGATACTTTTTGAATTCATCGTAGAATTTTTTGGTTACCTTATCCGTGTTCTTCGCAAAATTCTCATTCACTTTAGCTATAACATCAAGCAGAGTGATATTTTCTTCCTCGTCAATATGAAAAATAAGATTTCTGAACCGCTGGAAGAGAGCTTCCGTGTCCTGCCTGAAATTCCATTGAAATTCCTTTATGACCTTAGGCTTGTTCTCCTCTTTGACTGCGTACTGCCAGACCTGTTTTTTCTCTACTTTTGAATAAAATACGAGAAGATGCTCATAATACAGGTTCGAGTATTTATTTTCAATAGCTTTTCTTGTTTTGTTGTCGGGTATTTTATCTGTCATGCATTGCGCTATAACAAAATCGCGCTTCTGAACTATCCCTTCAATTTCATAAATGACTTCGTCAACCGATATCTTTTCGGGCTTATTACGAAAATTATCCCAGCCCTTTTCATTAAAAAGTTCTTTAAAATTGAACGCTTTGAAATACGAATTGAAGGTTGATTTATTCATTGTTTTTCCTCTGTTTAGTTCATAAGTCCCATTGAGCAAATGATCTTAGGTTCTTTTCTCTTGATCTCGCCGTCTTCGGGAATATTGCACAGCCTGCCTTCTTCTCTCAGATTGGTTACGAGAGTGATAAGGTCTTCATCGGAAATCCTGTTCTTAAACTCTCTGTTTATAATGCTTTTAGACCTCTCTGTGAGTGGGTATTTGTAGATCTCTTCTATTGTTTTATCGAGCTCGTGCATTGAAGTGAAAAGGCTGTTCGGATTGCTGTCGAAATAATATTTCAGCCTTTCGTAAGTTCTATACCTAGAACCGTTCCTTGAACCAAGCTGACCGCCTATTCTTGATTCGATCTTTTTAATGCTTTCCACGCCGTTTTTGACAAGTTCGTGGTGCTCATCGAGCCTTTTTATTGCAGGCTCATCCGGTTCGCACTTCGCAAGCTTTAATATCTCAATTTGAGATTTAGTAAGAATATCGCCTTTCATATCAAGATAAGCCAGAATGTCATTTTCATGCACGGTTCTCGTATAGATCAGAACTCCGTTCTTAATCTCTTTAGCGGTTCTTTTTGTTGAATAAACGACATCAGGCAGGTTAGGGATTATCTTTTCAAGAGAAGGATCTTTTTCAATTGCTTTTCTCCAAATCTCGTAAGCATAAGAGCCAAGATCAATGTCCGATTCTTCGCCGTCATCGAAAACGCCGGATTTTTCGTTATACAGATCTCTCAGGTTGATCGGGNNGTCTCGGCATTTTCCCTGATCCTGTTCTGAAGCCTGTCACGAAGCCTGATTATTTTTTCAATTCCTTCTTCGGGCAGGAATGAATAGCAGAGAATTTCTTCCGCTTTCTGACCGATCCTGTCAACCCTGCCGGCTCTTTGGATCAGCCTGATGATCGCCCACGGAAGGTCATAGTTTAAAATTATGTGACAGTCCTGTAAATTCTGACCTTCGGAAAGCACATCAGTAGCTATCATAACCCTTATTTCGTTATCCTCTGAAATCTGTTCCTCTTTATGATTGCTGACCGGACTGAATCTGTGCGCATACGAAGTCGGATTTTCGTGATCTCCGGTAACGCAGGCTGATTTCGGTATTTTATTAGCCTTAAACTGTCTTTCGAGATAAAAAGCTGTGTCGGCATACTGTGTAAATATTAAAACTTTATCATTTTTATGTTTCTTTACGCAAAGATCAATAAGCGCATTCAGCTTTCTGTCATTATCAGGCAGCCATTCTTTTCCAAGACTCAGTATTTTTAAAAGCTTATCGCTGTCGCTTTTCAAGTGATCATACAGTTTCTTTGTGAAAAGACTGCTTCCGACCCATTCAAATTTAGTTTTCTGGTTCGAGACCGATTCGTAATATTTTTCTGCGTTCTTAACAAAATCCTTCTTCTCAAAGATCAGAGTTGATTCTCTTTCACGCTTGTCATCAGCCTGATTCAGTTCATTATCGGCAAATATCAGATCGTTAACAGTTCCGTTTTCCTGTTTACCTATCGGGAAAGGCAGCTTGTTCTCATAAGCATGCATAAACAGATAATTTCTTAAAAGATGCCTGACGATAGACAAAAGAAATGAAAATCCGCTGCTTTCGAGCCTCTTGAACAGGTTTGTCCTCGCAAATCCTTTCAGCCTTACACCCGCTCTGCCGAGATTTTCGATTATCTTTAATTCTTCTTTTGCAGCTTCAGCGGTTTTATCAATATAAAGATCCTGACCGAGTCCGTAACGCGGAAGTTTAAGGTCGTTTATCAGGCTCACGACTTCATCAGAATACAGTCTCGCGTATTGATCCTGCGAATCCTCCGCATTGAACTTATACTGGACTTTCTTCGCTTTTCTTTCCGGGAAACACTGCCTTGTGCCGTCTGAAAAAGTAAGATATTTCTTGCCTGTTTCTTTATCCGGATCCGCATAATGCTCTTTGATAAAATTCCTTGTTCTTCTGACGAGATAAAGCGACATAAGCTGCTGCCAGTCTTCTGAATATGGACTTTTGTCGAATGCCGGGATAGTGTTTTCATTTACCTGATGGGCAGCGCTGAATTTTGGAATACCGCCAATCTCGGTAATATACTTATCGGGACTTACGCCGAGATTCTCATTATCCGCGATAAACAGCCTCAACTGGCTCGAAAGATCCATATATGACTTGTTATAAGGCGTAGCGGTCAAAAGGATCACTTTTGATTCGTTCCTTTCAATATAATCTTTTACTATCGAATACCGCTTCCCTTCCCTATTCCTAAGATTATGGCTTTCATCTATTACAACAAGCCTGTACCTTTTTTCTTCCTCAAGAATGTTCTGCACATTCGTAATAGGTATGACTTTAGCTCTGAGCTGATACTCATACTTATAATCTTCCCACATTTCGGTAAGGTTTTTAGGGCTGATAATAAGAGTCTCGAGCCCGAAATCGTCCTCGTACATTTTTACAAGTGCGCTTGCGGTGATCGTTTTACCCAGTCCTACAACATCGCCGATCATCACGCCATTCCTCTGATATAAATGTCTTGCGGCTACCTGTACAGCCTTGATCTGGAAAGGCAGCAGTCTTTCTTTGAATTTTGCCGAAACATTGAATTCATTAATTCCCGCCCTCGCTTCTCTCGACAGGTGATAAGCCATTTTCAGATAAATATGATACGGCGGCCTGTTATTATCTCCTGCCCAGCTTTCGTCAATTATTTTTGCAAGTTCATCAGAAATATCAATACAGAGCCTGTCGTCCCATCTGTCCTGAAACCATCCGGCAAGCTTATTGGCTGCGTCATGTTCAACAACATCAACATTTAGTTCGCCCTGTTTTACGATTCCTGAAAATGTTAAGTTGCTGCTGCCCACAAAACCGACTACGGGGCTGTTATAATCATCTCTGAAAGCCAGATACAATTTTGCGTGAAGAGTAGTTTTCAGATATAATTTTACTACGATTCTCTTTTCTTTCAGCTGTCTTGAAAGCCTCCTGAGCGAGTTTTCATCCTGCGCGGTCGGAACGCCTATCGTAAGCTGTTCTTTCAGCTGACTTGCATATCTTCTTCTTAATTTAGGCACATCCTCATTAGTCACACTATCCTGATCAGAGAAAGAATCATAAATAATATCATCAAATGTTTTCTGCATACCGATAAGCACTCTGCAATAAAACTTCTGTCCGTTGACATTATCTCCCTCCAGTTTATCAACTGAAGGCTGCAATAAATCCCATCCCCTGAGATTAAAATAGCCTACGCAGAAATCCGCTCTTTTGGATTTCTCAAGCGTTTTGATCAGCCCTTCATGAAGTTTCTTTTCTATATTGTCGAATATTGTAGGCATAATTTTCCTTTTTTTCTAAATATACTCAATCTGCTCCGCCAAATAATGTCATTGTACTATTTTATTTCAATTTATATGTTAATGAACTTAATCAATTCTATGCTCAAAGTCAAAAGGATAATTTCAAGTTTATTTATCTCCGTACTTTGTCATTTCTTCTCTGTTCTTTCTGATTATTTCGTCAACTATTGCTCTATCCCAGATCTGGAGCTCGAATCCCTGTTTTTGATATTTGAGTGATTCTTCATAGACTGCCTGGAATTCTTTTATGTGGAACACCTGACCGCTTAACGGCAATTCTTCGTAATACTCTTTCGGGTCGAATTCGCTCCGGCCATTTTTTAAAAATTCAAAGGCGAAAGACCACATGCTGTCGTTTACGGTGAAGCTGACGCTGTCGCTGTTTTTTAGTTCGGACAGTGAATATTTCATGTATTTACAGTGTGCGTATTGTCCATCCAGTTCAAGCTTTTCTTTGCCTCTGATATACATATAAGCGGGATGTTTCATTAATACTTTTCCGCCCTTTTTTACGAACTCTTCGTAAAGCCTTTCCTCAGTCATTCTTCTTTCGCGCAGATATCCGTGCCGTTCTTCTTTGCTGTACCGGAGGCCCCACCATGTGTTTTCATCCGATATATTGTCGAGTATCGAGTCCAGCTCGTGTTCTTCATAGGAAGTTATTGTTCTGAATATGTGATCTTCATTTGTGTAGTAGTGAACCAGTGTGTCCGGTCTGTCCTGCGTCATTCACTTACTCCGTACTTTGCTATTATTTCTTTAACCGCACCTTTAGACATAGTTACCATTTTGTTGACGTCAACGAAATGGTCTGCTGAATTCAATCCTCCGTTTAATCCTCCATCATGTACTTTAATGTGCCACGAATTAATCATTTTCATTTCCGATTATTTTCTTTCCTTTTTCGGTCAGTCGGTATTTCTGAAGCCTGCTGTTGGGTTTGTCAGGGATTGTCATTTCGATAAATCCTTCTTCCAGAGCTGGTAATATATTAGCCTTGAAATTGTTATATCTGTCAGTCAACCCTAAATTCTCTAAAATCTCAGCCCTAGTTTTTGGATTCTCACAAAACAACAGAGTATCTATTATCCTGTCAATAATTAAATCATTGACTTGTGCTCTGACTTGTGCTCTGACTTGTGCTCTGACTTGTGCTCTGACTTGTGCTGTCGTTTCATTTAATCCTCCATTTAATGCACCATCATGGGCCTTATCATGGGCCTT
>DMTS01000044.1 GCA_003477045.1 Candidatus Delongbacteria bacterium | reverse complement strand
AGACGACAGCGTTGATTTTCCTGAAAATGCGGATGTTGCAGACGAAGAACTCAGTTACTCTGACGAAGGTATCAACTGGATGGGTACAAGCCTCGGTCTAGGTTTTAAAATGAACACAATGGGACTTAAAGTTGATTACGCGTGGAAACATATGGGTTACCTCGGAATTACGCACATGGTCACTTTCGGCTACGAATTAAGATAATCTGCTGGTAAAATAACGATCTGTTGCGTTAATATAGGGGGCATCTGCCCTCTATATTTTTTTTATTTGCTTTTTTCTGTATTTTATCATAATTTACGACGCTGATGTGTGTTAAATTACATCTGATATGAGTATTGTTTAAAATAATGAGGAGGAGATAATGAGGAAAAAACTGGTAATGACTCTTGCATTCGTTATGCTTTTTCAATTGTTCGCAATTGATAAGACTATGAAGACGGAGATTAAACAGGGACCAAAGAAATTTGATCTGGCAACGCCGGACGCAAAACTTCCGTACCTTTCAGCTGACGGTGGAGTTTTCGACAAATCCGGTAACGGAGCAGGCTGGTATCAGGGCTATAACAGAAAAGTTCAGTTCAACTTAGACCCGGTAACAGGGTCAATGATAGGGTCAGTTTACAGAAGGCTGAGCACAGCAACAGGAGCAGGAACTATCGGAGGTTTGACCGGAACATGGGGTGCATCCCTGTCAACCTATCTCGAAACTATTTATGACTACTCGACATACTGGGGCGAGTTGCCGGGCGGAAGATACCCGCACACGGCTGAGTTTATTAACGGATACCTTTTCGGACAGTGGACAGACATGGATTCTTATGGTTCAGGTGTACCTTCAGATGCCCATCCGATCTGCGCTGTAGGTGATGTAACATGGGGTTACGACTGGGTATCATGGTCAGACGGAGTAAAAGTATCCGCTACGGAAGGCGGAGCAACAATTCCGGGAGCGTGGAATGCAATGGGCGATGTGGTTTACGATGCTGCAACAGGATATTACTACTGGACACAGTCATGGACAACGGCTACCGGTGCTGATATACCATTTTCTACAGATGCTATAGAGTCAGCAGTTGTCGGAAGGTCTTTGACTCCCGGTGATATAAACAGTTGGGAATGGACGGATTACAATCTGCTCAGTTTTGATGCAACTGACGATGCTGTCGGTGTAACAGATATAGCCGAAATTCACATCGCTTACTGTAAAGACAAATACGGTAACGGAACCGGTTACGGGATCGCGGTAGCTATGACAAACGATTCGGACGATATTGTTGATTACGACAGTACCGCCGTTCAGCAGAACTCAAAGATAAGTTATCTTTATACGACCAACTGGGGCGCTGATGATTCATCGGGCGACTGGTCGCCGAACTGGGTTCATGACGGCCCGGACAAGCTTTTCCAGATCGAAATGAAAGATCTTTTTGACTGGTACGGCGAAGCTTTGACAACTTATGACTCAATCGGAGTGGACTCACTCGGAAACACAATTTGGGAACCTACGGAAGTAATTATCATGAACGATCCTTTCATTACATCGAATATATCAGCAGTTGCAACAGAAAACAACATCGTGCATCTGTTAATAAAAGCTTTTCCGGCGTCAATGGACACTCCCGGATATTTCTACTACTCGACCGACCACGGTTTCAGACCGGGATGGTATCATGTCAGAGGCGAAATAACTCCGGCCGGGGTTAACTGGAGTAAAGCTGATTATGTAGCATCTACTGTAGATAATGACACAGGGGACATTGAGTTTAAATATTCAAACTACAATGACTTGGCAATAGGTTATGCAGGCAACGGTCAGATATACGCAACATGGCTTGATAAGCCGACTTCCAGACCGATAGCCAATCCGTTTGCTGAAGGGGACGGAGACACCATGTTCCTCGATGACGGTTTTTTATCATTTTCCGGTGATGAAGGTAAAACATGGGAGATCGCTACCGTAAAAGAAGTTGAAAGCGGAGATCCGGTATATCCTATATGGTATCTGTACTATGCGACCAATGTTACCAAAACAGGTTCGCTTCATGAAGAAGGCTGGACCGTATCAAACCACGGAAATATAGTTGACAGGGATATTGAGGTCTATGCAGCTCATCAGTATTACGATCCTGCAAATCCGATAACTGATCCGCCGGCCTCCTTTACAGACTATCAGCAGTTCCTTCATGTCTGGAAAATAACAGGTACTATTACCGGCATCGAAACTGAACAGGTGTCAATGGTTAAAGACTTTGCTCTCGAGCAGAACTACCCTAACCCGTTCAATCCTTCAACAGAGATAAGATTCGCTCTTCAGAACGATTCTAAAGTCAAACTTTCGGTTTACAACACGAAAGGCGAGCTTGTAGCAAATCTGAAAAATGAAAAAATGGCTAAAGGAGCTCACGCAGTCAATTTTGATGCGTCAGCTTTAAATTCAGGCGTTTATTTCTACAAGATCGATGTTAACGGCATGGCTGAAACCAGAAAAATGGTTCTTACCAAGTAGTTACAGTATCAATATTTATAAAAGAGCCGCATTTTGCGGCTCTTTTTTTATTTGCGTAACTGCCGGATATTCCTTAGAATTAATATATTAAACAGGGAAGAACTATGAAAAAGATATTCGGAACATTATTACTTATGACTGCAGTCGCGCTGCTTTGCAGCGAAGCGACTTTGGAAAAAATAAAAAAATATTCGGGTAAGAACGCGGATGGATTGATCCTGCTATACGATCAGACCGAAAATTCTGAATATATAAGATTCATTCTGGAAAATTCTTCACCCAACGATCTGGCTGTTCTTACTCCTGATTATATTAAAAAAAATCTAGAACTTATCCTGAAAACAAAAGAATTAAAATACGCATCGCTTTACGATGAAAACATATTTAAGCACTTCGTTCTGCCCTTAAGGATCACTCAGGAACCGTTCGAGGACTGGAGAGAAGTGTTCTATAAAGAATTATTCCCGCTCGTTAAGGATATTTCCGATATCGAGGAAGCAGCTATAGTAGTGAACCTGTGGGCGCTGGAAAAAATGACCTACAAGCCGACTTCGNNCGCGGCTACGGCAGGTGCGAGGAAATGATGATAATATACATGGCCGCGGCGAGAAGCGTGGGAATTCCGGTAAGATCAGCCGGGACATCGCTGTGGAATTTCACGGACTCGAATCATGCATGGATAGAAGTTTGGACACCAGAGGGATGGAAATATCTCGGCGAACCTGCCGATCAATTAAATAAGACTTGGTTCACAAAAACGACCGAAAGAGCCTCAATGATAACTTCTATGGCTTTCGGATATTTTAAAGGAGAAGATGTAATTGAACAGAAAAATAATTCCACAGAGATCAGCTCGATAAAATATTATAC
>DMTS01000055.1 GCA_003477045.1 Candidatus Delongbacteria bacterium | reverse complement strand
GATATGATTATAAAAAGCGACAATCTCAAAATTAGAAGATTTGAATCAATTATAAAATTTCTGGCTAAAGTTGAGAATATCACTTTCGATATGAATGCTGAAAAGCCGAAACTGGCTGCAACGGCGATCGCTTCAGGCTCCGAAATATTCATACCGCTTGAAGGGATCATAGATCTCGGTGCGGAAAAAGAAAAGATAGAGAAAGAGATCGCAAGGCTGGAAGGGATTAATACGGGAATAAACAATAAACTTTCAAACGAACAGTTCGTTTCGAGAGCGCCCGAAGCCGTACTTTCAAAGGAACGGGAAAAACTTGCGAACAACCTTGAATCTATAGCGAAATTAAAGACGAACCTTGATAACTTTATGTAAAGCCGGTCAATGACAAAAAAGCTGTCAATACTGATCTTAGCGCTCATGTCAATCGTCTCAGCCTTTGATATAAAGGACTATGAGCCTAAGCAGATAACGACATCTTCATCAAAAGAATCGAATATTGTCATAAAAGATGAGAACACTATTTATTTTGCTTCAGACAGAGCGGGCAACTTTAATGTCTATAAAAAAGATCTCGTAAAAGAATCAGAAACCCAGATCACTTTCCAGCCGAGTAATGAGTACCCGCTGCTTTATGACGGCAGGATCATAATGGAATCGGATGAGACTGATGTTTACGGCAATCTGTACTATCTTTCGGAAACAGGTTCTCAAGAGCTTCTTTTTTCAACAATAGGAAGAGAATATAACCCCAGCATGAGAAAGGGGATACTCTACTTTTCCGAAAAAAGAAAAGAAAAATATATGCTGAGAAAAGTCGTGCCTGGCAGCAATAAAAAACCGAGACAGGTAAGGGACGGCATAGGCGAGCGGGCAGTAATAATCGGGGAGAACGACCTTGTATATCAGTCCGATCAGGATGCAATAGGATACAGCAATCTCTATATGTCTTACATTACTGCAGAAGACAGCAGCGGGAATTCTGAACCGGTACAGGTGACTTTCGGACAGAAGATAATTACCGGTTTCGATATATCAAAGGATGAGAAAACTATAGTGTATTCAGCTGTTACGACCGATACTAACGGCGACGCTAAGCTTGATCTAAATGATAATTCAATACTTTACAGGATCAAAAACACGGAGGAAGGATTTTCAGACCCTTTCCAGCTCACTTCGGAATCATATTCGTCACATTCTCCCAAGATCGCGCCTGACGGAAAGATATTTTTCATATCCGGCCGAAAAGGGAACGATGATGTCTGGGTGTGCGGCACCGACGGTGTAGCGCCTTATAAAAATAATCCGACCGAGCAGAAAGAGCTGTCTGACTATCTGCTTGAAAATTATAAGGCTCAGGTGCTTTTATCCGAAGCTCTGAACGAAGAAATCTCAGAAGAGACGGAAGAACTGCTTTCGAACGCGCTTTTGTCTTATTACAGGACGATCACTTTCAGCGGGCAGACCGATGCGGAGAAGTCAGAGGCTTATTTCAGGATAGCCGAGATATACGAGATACAGGGAAAGTACCGGATGGCTGAATCCATATACAGGATCCTTCAGAACAGGTTTCAGAACAGCGAATCCATATCAGGATCGGCTGAGCTAAAAAGAGTAATTGCGGAGCTTAAGAGAAGAGAGATCTCCACTTCCGAATTCGGCTACGAGCTTGACGAACATTTAAGATATTTAAATTCGCTGACCGAAAAATATAAAGATGAGGATATCAGGAATCTCGTTTATATCAGGATCGGAGAAATATATTATGACATGGCAAGATATCCCGAAGCCAACAGCTATTTCTTAAAAGCAAAGCTTAAGAAAAACGGAACCGAAAATTCAGAAAGCTATTTCTGGATGGCAAAATCAGCTTTCATGGGCGGCAACATCCAGACAGCAGGCGGTCTTCTTGAAAAAGCTATCAGATCGGCAGTCTCAGATGATGAGAAGGAAAAATATATTAGAGAATATTTTAAATTTTCAGATAAAAGCGGTTCGGTGGATACCGAAAGGATAACAGGAACTATTCTCGATGATAAACTTCCGATGGAACTGAGATCGTACGCCGGCCTTACTCTGGGCAATACGCTAGATGACCCTGATATGAAGATAGAGAATTTCAACGAAGTTAAAAGGTTCTTTGTCGAGAACCCTGAAAACATTCTACTTAAAAAGTTTTCAGCTCAGGCAGACATTAAACTTGCGGACATTTATACAGAAACAGGACCTGAAGAAGCGGTGGAAAGCATCCTTCAGTATATGATAGCAAATTATAAAGGTATAAACTATGATCTTTACTCTTTGCTTGCTCAGAAAAGACTTTCGGGAATATATCAGAAGAAGGCGAAAGAGTATCTGTCAAAGAAAATGAGCGACAACGCCCTGCTCTCATATACAAAAGCGTATGAGCTTGATAAAACGAATATTGAGGTTATAAGAGGGATCGTAGATTCATACAGCAGTCTTAAAAAGATAAACGAGGCTATAAATCTATTCACGGCCGAATACGACAGGGATCAGAACAACGCGTATCTGAATTATGCGCTCGGCTATGCGTATTCAGTCAGAGGAACATCGGGAGGAAAACCGGAAAAAGGCGATCTAGTTGAAGCAGCCAGACTGACAGGCAGATCAATAGAGATCGACAGCAATATAAAATACGCATACCTGACTTTATCATACTGTTATGAGGCTCTGTATCATATCGGACTTGAAGAAAGCGAAGAGGGCAAGAACAGGAACGCTTTTCTTAAAGCTCTTGATTTTATAATCGGACCGTTCAAGTTCATACTCGAAACAGTGAATATAATTGAGGATTCTTCAAAAGATTATACTGATCTATCGATATCACTTCTCGGAAAAGGTATAGGATTATGCGACAAAGAGGCCGACAGAGAGCTATATCTAAAACTTAAACTCAACCTCGCGAACAATTATTACAATATGGGCGAATACGCAAGAAAGCAAGCGCTGGATTATTATCTGCAGGTTATAAATGAAGGATATGTTTTCAGTTCGAGAAAGCAGGAAGCGATTATATTCGAAAGGACCGGACACTGCCTTTTCACGCGGGATGATGAATCTGCGGAAGAATATTATTCAAAAGCTCTTGAAATTTATAAAGAACTTAACGACAGGAAAAGCGAGCTGAGAGTATCAATGAGAACAGCACTTCTGTACCTGACAAGAGAGGATAAAGAGGGAGATATCATAGGCGGGGACGACGCATACCAGAAATATTCCGAGATCATAATCAAGCTTAAAAGCGAAGATAATCAGAAAGCGATCAATCTCATAAAGAGGAACAGCGCATTTGCCAGGTTCGTTGACGAGGAATATGCATATTCCTCTGAGCTTGCAGAGGAGATAATTGATGATGATATTGAATATAAGGACAAATCATCGAAGGATAATCTTATTGTTCTTTCACTGCTCGGACTTGAGATCCCTGTATGGAAACTGGATATAATTCTCGGCTCCCAGTATTCTGAAGGATTTGAAGGAAAGGACGAATTAGCGCTTATATATTCAATCAATGCATCAAGCTACAGTAATTTAAAGGATTTTACAGCCGTAAAAGAGATCCTGAAAAACAAGGCTGAGATATTTAAGAAAAAAGGGAATGACCTTGCCTTAAGCCTGATAGAGAACAGGCTGGGGATAATAGAATATCTGGGATCGAACTGGAAGGAAAGCATAAGAAGGTTCGAAAGATCAAATGAGCTGTGTCTGAAGCTGGAACTGTTTAATGTAGCTCTTGTAAACGAGAACAATATTCTGAAAGCTATGATAATGTATAATGCCGGTTTAGACCAGGCCGTACTGAATGAAGCTCTAAACGACACGACGGTTTATAATCCTGCGATCGTGTCGGGTGAACTCACTGACAGGGCGGTGAACCGTAACCTGAGGGGAATATTGTGTTATAACAGTTACAAAAATGGGATCAATGATGATCCGGCAGGAAAATACAAAGCTTTTCGATATCTTGTCCGAGCCGAAAAGTTTTTCAATGAAGCGGATTCATTACTGAGTTCACAAACCAGAACAAATGAAGCGAAGAACAGGATCAGCGCTTCAGTCAGGTACAATCTCGCGTTAACTTTGATCGAATCGGGAAGCATCAGCAAGGCGAAGGCAGTCCTGAAGGAAGGTAATGAAACAGCTAACAGTACCTATGACAAGCTTCTTCACTGGCGTTTTATGATGAAAGCCGGTGATCTCGAAACAGATCCTGAGGAAAAATTCAAAGCCTACCGGGAAGCGGAAAAGACACTTTCTGAATATCTGCCTTCAACTGCGGATTATGAGCTTATATCAGGATGGCGCGAAGATATAAAACCGCTTTATGACAGGCTGATAGAAGGCTGCCTGCAGAAAAACGATATTTATTCAGCCATGAACTATGCTGAAAGGTTCAAAAACAGAACGCTTCTCAATTATTATTCGAGCAGGTACTTAGATTATAAGGAGCAGCTTCACAAAATACATATCAAGAAGATCAGGTACAACAACGAGGAGATCGTCAGATACAGGCAGAAAGCCGATCTTTTAAAGAATAAAAATCCGGAAAAATACTCAAAGCTGATCGCGGAATATGAACAGCAGGCTGATTTTTATGAAAAGGAACTGAACGATATTTACGGTCAGATAAGGAAGTCTAATGATGAAAGACTGCTTCAGTTCGTCAGCATTGAGGATATCAACAGTGAACAGCTGTCTGAATTAATGGGAGAATACACAGCCCTGATCTGCATTTATTCGCTTCCGGGTTCTGAACTGTTCTTCTACTATGACGGAAATGAAACAAAGCTGTTCAAAGGAAATATTTCAGATTTCACGCAAATATTTGACGGCTTTGCTGAAGAGATCAAAGAAAAGGAACACATTTTCATAATTCCCGACAACGATCAGAGCGTGAATGCCGATTATAACGCAATATCAAAAGCGAAAGGGTTGTCGGAGATAAATTTCACGCTGCTTCCAACGATATCGTCATTGAAAATGGCGTATGAAAATGCGAACATCAACTATACTGAGCTTAAAACAGCTTCAGAAGAGGATGTTAAGGAAGCTGATATCCCTGCTTCACTGGAGAACGGCGGGATACTTTATATTGATAAGCCTGTCGAAGTTAACGGATCAAATGCCCTTGAAAATACTTTCCTTTTTGGAAAGAACAAGGTAAAAACAGGCGATCTGCTTAAACTGAAGATCCCGGCTTATGCTGTAGTGATTGAGAATTTCAACGGAGAGCCGACACCTTTAGACAAGATCATACTTGTAAACAGCCTGATATTCTCCGGAGCGCAGTCTGTGATCCTTCCTGAGAGTATCATTAAAGATACACTCGGCTTCAAAGACTTAAGCAGAGAACTTTCAGAAAAATCTTCGCAGGATGATATTATATCTATTCTGAAAGCATCGGGAAAAGGATTTTCTCTGTTCGGCCTTACCGGAATGGATAAGGAAGCTCAGCGTGAGTTCGCATTGTCCAACCTGAAAACTTCGCTAACGAACGGCGTCAGATATTTCAACAGCAAAGTGTATGAGAAAGCCGCGGTTTATTTTATACAGGCCCTTGCGATGGCAAGGAACACGGGAGACAAACAGGAACTGAATATTCTGAAAACACTCATAACCTCGCTAAGAAATATCAAAGATTACAAAAGAGCGATAATTTATGGCGGACAGCTTGTTTCATATACCGAAAAGAACGGTCTTGAAAGTGAAAAGCTCTCTGCGCTGGATGAACTTTCGAAGAATTATTTCAGGAATAAACAGTATGACGAAAGTATCGTTCATCAGGAAAAAATACTTAATGATAAAAGCGCAGGACTTAAAGAAAAACTTGCCGCTTATGATATGCTGTCGATAATTTATTCCTATAAGGGCGATCTGAAAAGAAGCATTCAGTACAAGAAAGAGTATATGAGGAATTCGGGGCTGATCACTTCAGACGAAATAAGCTCATTCAGAGAAGAGCTTGACGGAAAGACAGCCGAAGTGCTGTTCAATTCCTTAAGGAACATCATGGTAAGCTACTATAAGAACGGCGAGATCGATTCCGCGCTCTTTGTCTATCAGACGATAATCGATAATAAAACGGAATTCGAGGATGTGAACTTCGATTCATTCGGAGAGCTGCTTGAATCTGCAGGATTATGTTATTTCAGAAAATCAGATTATAAAAAAGCTGAAGAGTTGTATTTCGAGGCAATTGATTATTTTACCGAGGATGCGAAAAAGAGCTCGGTCTATCTGAACCTGAGCGATATGTATTATTATACCGACAAACTTTCATCCGCGCTGAAATACCTTTCAGACGCAGAGACGCTGAGCTTAACAGATGCGGAAAAAATGAGGGCATATAATACTCGAAGCCTGATCGAGATCAAGCTTGATGATCTGCCGGCGGCTTCAACATATTCATACAAAGCGCTGGAAAA
>DMTS01000096.1:11590-16627 GCA_003477045.1 Candidatus Delongbacteria bacterium | reverse complement strand
ACTTCGAGCCTGTCTCGGAAAAGCATGACCTGAACGCTCGCGTTGCTTGTGTAATCCCTGTGAACTACCGCATTTACTATCGCTTCGAGAATAGCCTCTCTTGGTATCTCGTATCTTGTAGGTACTGCGTTAGTCTCCGCCCTTGTGCCTACCCATAGATCAATTCTCGAGAGCACAAAATCTACAGCCTGATCAGCCATTTCGAAAACCGTTCCCTTATAAACCTGATGCGCCGGTATCGGTTTCTCAACAGTGTAGCCGTAGAACTGAGCGCATTTAACCTCTGAGCTCAGAAAAAATCTCTGAGGCTGTTTTCCGAAAAGCAGAATAGCCGCGTTGGTCAAACGATCGTTTTTTAACAGATTCAGATGCGCGAGAAGAATTTCGGGCGGTGTCTCAATCGGCAGCGGGAAACGGCGCTCATACCTTGCTTTTCTTATAAAATTCGTAATTTTCTCAGGGTCAAGGTCGTCTAAAGTAGCTTCCGGATGAAAAGTTGCGTCGAAAGGGCCTGTTCTTATCTGCCCGTTATCTTCCAAATATCTTACAAGAGCGGAATAAACTGAAGCTTTCAACTCCATTGCTGAAGAGAATTTCTTTCTTACGACCGATTTTTCAGATTTTACGATGAGTTTCTTCTCTTTTGTGTTCCTGTGCTCTTCATTAACATCTTTTATAAAAATCAAACGCGTCTTTTTCAGCTTTGCAGCCTGATCGTATTCCCTCTCGGTCGGTGAAATTCCTTCCTCATCTTCAAACCCATAATCTTTCCCGAAAAGCCCCAGATAGATATCGCTTTTTGATACTTCATCAAGATAAACTTTTTTGACCGTATCGCCTTTTGCAGGATGTTTCTCGAATATGAAAGGCAGAAAAAACTTGCTGAGCATATCATCTTTTGAAATATAATCGTAAAGCATCTTCCTTTCTTTTGAAAATTCAGATTGTACGCTGCTTATAAATATTCTGATCATAAATTCACTCCGCCAAATAATGTCATTGTACTATTTTATTTCAATTTATATGTTAATGAACTTAATCAATTCTATGCTCAAAGTCAAAAGGATAATTTTAGGTTTATTTATCTCCGTACTTTGCCATTTCCGCTATTCTGATTCCATCGCCGAACTTTGCGCGGATATTTTTGATCGCGAATACCCTGTGGTCCATTCCCATCAGGAATATGATCTTTTTGCCTTCGTTCTGTTCAATTATGCTGATTATATTCCTGCCTATATTTTCATCCCTTTTACGGTAGAAATCTGTTATGAGCTGATATTTTGTTCCTGCAAAAGCAGCCGCGAACTGAGCATAATAATCTTCGCCGGAAGCGTCGTATCTGCCGTCATTGCATTCCTGTGCGGTTTTGTTTGTAACGAGCAGCATTCTATCATGATCGAGTTTTTCAAAATAAGCTTTTTGCGGTATAGTGTCTGCTTCAAATTCTGCTTCGAGGATTTTTACCTGATGCTTTTGAAAGTAGCCGTCAGGGATCAGCCTGCCCTTTATCTCATCACCGAGCCAGTCGAAGCCGTGAACCGGTATTCTGCTTCCGAATCTGGACTTCGTTTCTATCATTTCATAAGGATAGTATTTTGAAAGATATTCCTTTGGCTGATCAATGTCTTCGCTTCTGATCTCGACTCCCGCGGCATCAGGGTTGAATTGCTCAATTATACTGAATATGTCGTCAAATGAATAGGCTTCGTTGTTCCTGTGCAGTCCGTGCAGGGTTCCGAGTATCATTATTTCTGTTTTGTTTATTGTATTTGTCATTTATTTACCCCGTACTTTGCCATTTCTTCTCTGACCATTGTAATTTTTCTTTCAAGTTCGGATTCGATCTCCTCTATGCTCGGAAGGCTGCTCTTGAGATTTTCGGGGAGTATGCGGGTAAGTTCGTATTCCGATATTCCGATGGGCTTGTTTATGTCCTTGAGCGAGTATTCCGCGAACAATTTGTCTTTTCCCTGACAGAGTATGAGCCCAATGGTCGGTTTATCATCGGGATGTTTCAGCATATCGTCCACGGCTGAGCAGTAAAAATTCATTTTTCCGGCGTATTCCGGTATGAAGTCGCCCTTTTTGAGCTCAATGACCACAAAGCAGCGCATTTTGAGGTGATAGAACAGAAGGTCTATGTAGAAATCTTTATCGCTGACGGTGAGTTTGTACTGACGGCCGACGAAGGCAAATCCTGCTCCGAGTTCGATCAGAAATTTTTCTATGTATTTTATAAGCTCAAGCTCAAGTTCTCTTTCCGTAAATTCAGTCGCAAGGTGGCGAAATCAAAAATATAGGGGTCTTTGAGCATTTCCTTTGCCAATTCCGACTGTGCGGGTGGTAATGTTAATTCGAAATTCGTTGCTGACTTGCCCTGCCTTTCGTGGAGTTTGCTTTTGATCATATCGGAAAGCGTATCGCGGCTCCATCCGTTATTGATGCACTGCTGCATGTACCAGTATCTTGTGGGCAGATCTTTGACCTTCTGGATCAGGATTATGTGATTTGCCCATTTTGTGGACAGGATCAGTTTTTGTGTGAAATTTTCGTTTTCTAATTTCGCCAATGCCGTTGGCGACATTGCTTCTGCGCTTTGTTGAATTTGGTCAACAGCCTGTTGACTAATTGATTTAGGCTTATTTTCTAATTCCGAAACAGACGGTTTCGGAATTGGATTTATGCGTGTTTCTAATTTCGCCACGGGCAGTGGCGAAATTTCATAATCGCTATATTCACTAAAAAATGTAACCATTCTGAGAAGGTTTCTTTCAGAAAATCCTTTTACTTCCGATAGTTCGTTCTTTAAATCAATAGCAAGTCTCGGTATCACACCCGCTCCCCATCCTTCGGTTTTCTGTTTTTCATGTATCATTTTTCCGACATCCCAGTATGTAGCGAGCATCTCCGCATTAGCAGACAAGTTAACTCTGAGCTGTCCCTGACGGACTCGGCTTTTTATGTCGTTTAAAAGCTCGAAATATTGCTTAAGTTCTTTCATATCAATCTCTCCCGTACTTTGCCATTCTTTCCTCGACCATTCTGATCTCTTTCTCGATCTCGCGTTTGAGCACTTCTTCCGTAGGCAGTATGAGGCTGTATTTTGAAGCAAATATCTGCTCGCTGCCTTTTAGCACGGAGTATTTTACTATGGTATTATCTTTGTCGGCGCATAAGATCAGACCGACTGTCGGATTATCGTCCTTTCCTCTCTGCAGTTCATCGAACATTCTTACATACATATCCATCTGCCCAATATCCTGATGTGTGAGTTCTTTTGTTTTAAGGTCAATTAAGACAAAGCATTTGAGGCGATAATTGTAAAAGACCAGATCTATATAGAATTCTTTTGTTTCTGTCATGATGCGTTTTTGACGGGCGACAAAGGCGAATCCGCTGCCTAATTCAAGAAGAAAATTCTGAATGTTTGCGATTATAGCTCTTTCAAGGACCGATTCGTGAAGGGTTTCGGATTCAGGTATGTCGAGAAAATCGAGGATGAGAGGAGTTTTGAACATATCGGACGGCTTCTGTACAATATTACCCTTTGATGCAAGTTCAAGCATCCCGGCTTTATTTTTGCTTTTTAAAAGCCTCGCGAAAAGAAAAGTGTGGATCTGGCGTTCGAGGTGTTTGACATCCCAGCGCTCTTTTTCTGCCTCAACTTCGTAGAAAAGCCTTTCATTTTCATTTTCCACACGCATGAGTGCACGGTAATGACTCCAGCCTAATCTTGGAGAAAAACTTTTTATGGTTTTTTCTTTATTTAATGAAATATCCGTACCTTTCAATACTTCGGATTTGAATTCTCCACATGCGTTGTGGAGAATTGACGGATCATCCAATTCGCCACATCCGATGTGGCGAATTTCAGGAATGCGATTTTCATATATCAGATAAAATGATCTAAAATAACGTAAATTAGTAGTTGAGTATCCCCTCTTGTATCTCAAAGTCAGCAGATCAGATAATTTATCAATAACCGTTTTCCCGTAAACCGCCCTTTCTTTTCCCTGCTGAATTTCGGTCACAATTTCGCGTCCGATGAGCCAATATGCGATTACCATGTTCGTGTTCACTGCTCTTAAAACATTATCCTGAGCCTTCTCGATTATGGATTCAACTCTTGAAAAAAGATCCGGAGTTTCTATTGCCGTTAATTCGGTTTTAATCTTCTTTTTAGCTGTTTTTTCCATAAACTTCTCCTTTTTCCTAAATATACTGTTATATATCTCTCGGTCCGGCTTAATTTTTCATAAATCCTTCCCAGCGGGATATATACTCAAGAAATTTATCCCCGAGACCTTCATTTATGAGGTGCTGTTTTGATACGGGCAGTTTAATCGGTTCAAAATCCGGGTCGCTTAATACTTTTACGGGAAAGTCATGATGAAGAATGCCGGATCTTCCTATCGCGGCGAAGTGAACTCCTGCGTCCAGTATCTTTTGTATATCTCTTCCTTTTCTGATATTGCCGGCAACTGTATATCTGACATCCTTAAGATCAAGGTCTGTAAAATGTTCAAGCAGTGTTTTGTGACTGTATTTTTCATCTTCGGGGTATTTGAAGCAGTCCCACAGCGATATATCGANNTCGGGCGATAATCTGACGCCGAGAAGGAACTCTTTTCCGCATTTTTGCCTTATGCCGTCAACTATTTCGAACAGCAGGCGCGATCTGTTATCAAGACTTCCGCCGTACTCATCATCCCTCTTGTTTACTTCAGGACTTAGAAACTGGTCTATGATGTATCCGTGCGCTCCGTGCACTTCGATCCCGTCGTATCCTGCCTTCTGCGCTCTTACAGCGCCGTTTATAAAATCATCTCTGAGATTACGGACTTCTTCTAATGTCATTCCCCTTGCGGCGAATTCGTCATTATCAGAAGGACAGACGGGAGCCTGTCCGATCAGTTTTGAAGGAGAACGCATTCCGGCATGATGAAGCTGTATGACGGCGAGATTACCATATTTTTTTATACCTGAAGCAAGTCTTTTATGGTCTTCTATGTATTCGTCCGAGAATATTGCGAGCTG
>DMTS01000096.1:0-11552 GCA_003477045.1 Candidatus Delongbacteria bacterium | reverse complement strand
TCCGGTTTTGTCATAATTTACTCTTTTGTTTTTTTAGTTCTTTCATTTAATATCTCCCGTATTTTGCCATTTACTTGAGCCTGTTTTCTTCAATAAAATAACTTCGCAACGCCAGATAATGTCGTGAATGAAAAATATTTCAGATCATTTATTAATAATAACATCAAATTCCGGCCAGACATCAGCTCATCCATATATTAAACTATTAAGGAATATATTCTTATTAGGTCGTGTTGTCAAATGGGATTTTATTTTAATGTTGTTTATCCGCTGATCAGCCTGAATTTTTCGTTGAGATCTTTTGTGCTGAAACAAAAATAGAATCCGCCGTACTTCGGGCTTGTTCTGACTTTTTCAGGCACCATTCTAACATGAAGCTTTTCATATTCGACAGGTATCGCATACGCAACTACAGGTTTTTCATCACGCGATTCGGTATTTATCAGTATCCTTTCTCCTTTGAACAGCATCGCGCTCCCATCCCCTGTGTACGGGGCCGACCAGGCTGTAAGATAGCTTATGATCTGATCTTCTGCAGATTCGTAAATATCGCCCTCCTTCGGATATCTGTACGACGACGGCATCAGGCTTCTTTCATAATCTTTTGCCCAATCTATTTCCCTCTGATATATCGTACTCCGTTTTTTTGACTCCAGTTCTTTGAACAGGTCATCTGTCGTGAATTTCCAGTCTGCCGGCCGTTCTTCCGGTATAACGGGATCGGCTGCTGAAGGCGCGGGTACAGGCTGTTTCCGCTTCCATTCGGGAAAGAAATAAAAAACGGCTGTCAGAATTATTATCACTATGTCGGAATAGTAGTTGCGGAAGAAAATGAAACACAGCATCGTTATAACAGGCATTATTAATATAAGTAAATGCATCCTTATGATCTCTTTCTGCAGAGGGAACACCAGCCTTCTCCAGGGTTTCGGGCCGAAGAAATCCTTATACCTTGCGAGCAGATTCGCGACAGGCATAGGCCAGAAAACGACTATCAGCCAGATCGCAGGAGTGAAGAAATTGGTGTTTATGAATCCGTCCCTTCCGAAAAATCTGTACGGATACATTTCAGCGAAAAATGAGAGAAAAATTCCGTAGAATCCGAAAAGAAAATTATAAATGATAAATGCGATACCGCCGGCCAGAACAGCCGTTATTGACAACAGAATGACGAACTTTCCGGGATCCATCCAGCCTGCGAAAGGAAGATTTGGAAGATAAAGTTTCTGATCTTTTCTTACGGTCAGTACAATTTGGATCATCGCCGTCGAAATGCAGACCCATGTATAAACAAGCCCGGTCATCCATAGTATCCAGCAGTATTCCTGAAGCGACCACTTCATCGAATAAGCAGAATATGCCGTTAATATAAATGCGCTCAGTTTTAAGATCTTATCCATAAGAATTTCCTCCGGATGTCTAAAATATATCCTTATTAAGTTGTGTTGTCAAATGGGAATTTGTCTTGTTTTCCTATCCTTATTCTTGTTATATTACTTTCAATTATTTGACGGAGTCCGATATGAAACTTTCGCTATGCTCAATATTTCTTTTATCCTCGCTGGTTTTTTCTCAGATCGGAATAGATGTCGAGTCGGGAATTCTCGGCACCACCTACAATAATATCAGAATACCCGGTGATACAGGCACAAAATTCTCTCTCTGCGATGACCTTGAAGATGATCCGGCCTTCTTTTACAGGCTCAGACTGAATTATCTGCTTAAAGAAAAACATTTTTTCTCTTTGCTCTATGCTCCGCTTACGATAGAATCTTCAGGTTCGTTAGATAAAGACCTTATATACAGGGAAACCACTTTTCCGGCCCATACTCCGCTCGAAGCTAAATACACTTTTAATTCATACAGGCTGACTTACCGTTACGAATGGATTAAAAGAGACAAATGGGAATTCGGGCTCGGTTTTACCGCCAAGATCCGTGATGCAGGGATCAAGGTTACGGGAGGCGGAGAAACGGAAGGCAAGAAAAATGTCGGGTTCGTACCCATCTTAAACTTCAGGTTCTTCTATAAGCCTGCGGATAATTTCGGGCTTGTGCTTGAGGGTGATGCTCTGGCCGCTCCGCAGGGACGCGCGGAAGATGTTCTCGCTGCCGCAGTTTACAAATATAATGAGAATTTATCTATTAAGGCCGGCTACAGGATCCTTGAGGGCGGAGCGGATAATGACGAGGTTTACACATTTTCGCTTATAAATTACGCCGTATTGGGAATGACTTACAACTTTTAAACGGAGCTGAATTGAAGAACGCCATACTGATAAAAGGAAAAGAAAAGCAGCCGCTCAACAAGCATTCATATATCTTTTCAGGCGCAGTTGAAAAAATTGACAGTGATATCGCTCCCGGTGAAGTCGTCTGCGTCCGTACGCATGAAGGAAAGTTCATAGCTTACGGCCATTATAATCCCACTTCCGGCATAGTTATCAGACTGCTCGAATGGAACGAGAACAAGCATGTAAATGAATCATGGTTCAGGGAAAAGATATTATCCTCTATTGCGCTCAGGAAAAGTCTTTTTGATTCAAAAGACACCGATTCATTCAGGCTGATATTCTCTGAAGGCGATTTTCTGCCCGGCCTTATAGTCGATAAATTCGCAGACACACTTGTTCTGCAGTCGCACACTTCAGGCATGGATAAAGAAAAAAGCGCTATTGTAAAAATATTAACCGAAGAGATCGCTTCAATTACCTGCATTTATGAAAAAAGCGACGGCGACGGCAGAAAAATGGAAGGATTATCAAACTCCGCCGGAGTTCTGTTCGGAATCATGCCCGATAAGGTTATGATCAGAGAGAACGGAATAAAATATAAAATTGACATAACTTCGCAGAAAACCGGATTTTATGCGGATCAGAGAAACAATCGGGCTCTCTTGAAGAAATACATTAAAAAAGACGATTCCGTGCTCGATCTTTTTTCATTCACCGGCGGATTCGGACTCACTACCGCGCTGAACGGAGCGGGTGAAATTACCCTTTGCGATTCATCGGCTGAAGCTATAGCTGCTGCCAAAGTTAATTTCAGGCTGAACGGGCTTGATGACCCGGAAGCTGCCGAAAAAGACTGCTTTGATTATATAAGAGAGCTGCACAGGGAAAAAAGACAGTTCGACATAATAATACTTGATCCGCCCAAGCTCATGCCGAAAAAAAATGACGCGATCAAAGCTATGAGAGCCTATAAAGACCTGAATTTTAATACGATGAGGCTCGTTAAAAAAGGCGGTATAATGTTCACATTCTCCTGCTCGGGTAATTTTACGCCTGAAATGTTCAAAGAAATGATCGCGTATTCGGCCAAAGATTCCGGCAGGACGGTCCAGATACTTGAGCAGCTGCATCAGGCATCCGATCATCCTGTCAGCGTATCTGTTCCCGAGACCGAATATCTGAAAGGTTTAGTCTTGAGAGTACTCTAACGAGTGATTACAATTTTAGATAAAAACTTATCCGTTACTATCTTTACGCGCCGGTACGGTTCTGCTTTAAAGAAGCGATTATATTAATGTACCAGGATGAGTTTTTAGATAAATATAGTAATTACGAGTGCTTAGTCAGAAAATTATTGAACTGGTTGGCGAATTCATGCGCATCTTTTTGAGAGTAAGGAGCCGGACCGCTCGTCTGGATCCCGCTGTCGCGCACACCCTGCATCATGTCGCGTACTGAAAGAAAGAATTTTATATTGTCCGCGTCGAAAAATTTACCGCGGTGGTCAATAGCATATGCATTCTTTGAAATAACGCGGTCGGCTAAAGGAACATCTCCCGTAATTACAAGATCGCCCTCCTCCGCCAGCTCGGCGATCTTATCATCGGCAACATCAGCCCCGGAACCCACAAGAATATAAATAAAATTATCAGACCTGCCTATTTTGACAGGCTTATTCGAGACAGTAACAGCCGTTAAGTTCAACCGCTCCACCGACCTCACGATGATCGGTTTAAGTATGTTCGGCAGCGCATCGCCGTCAATGTAGATCTTCATAGAGTGAAATATACCTGATAAAATATTTAATTGCAATAAGACCGGAATTAAATTAAATTTAGACAATCAAACAAAACTAACGGAGAAGAACATGCTCAAAAAAATAATAATATTCATAGCTCTGCTTTCAGCGGCAATGATCTACGCTCAGGTTGAAGATAAGCATTTCATTCAGAAAGACGATTACTTCGTATCTGACAGAGATATTCAGGGAAATACATGGATACGCGTAAATGTAGCTAAAATGATCGAAGCGCCCACAGAAGCGACAAGAAATGAAGGGAAGTTCATGATGATAGACGACGGAAAAGAAGAATGGACTACGCATTACTGGCAGTCGAGAATAGCTCTGGAAAGTGAACTTAAACTCGGAACGATCGTGATCGCGTTCGATTACGCAACCGGAGACACTTATGTTCCCCCTAAAGAAAGAGACAATGCAAGAACAGGCAGCTGGTTCATGGCCAAGATCACCGATATATCCACCCTGTATAAAGGATATGTAATGGTTTCCGGCGGATACAATGTCAGAAAAGACAATATCAGGGTCATCGGAACTGCTGAGAACATGACCGTAAAAGTAGCTGACGCACCTGTAAAACAGGCTCCGTCTGAAGTTGTTAAAGTTGATGTTCCGGTTAAAAAAGAAATAGTTATACAAAAGGAAGCTTTTCAGGATCCGAACCTGAAAATAGTTAAAGCTATGTACGGCGATTTTCTTGAAGACAATTCAATGGATGTGACAGATATACTCAACGCTAAGGTAAAAGACGGGAATCTGAAGGTAACCTGCACTGATGCATTTCTGGGAGTAAATTTCAGAACCGCGAACGAAAAAAGCCTCCAGCTTCAGTATCAGACCAAAGACGGTATATTTGAAACTGTAGTAATGCAGGGAATGTCGGCAAAACTGCCTGACAAATATCACCGCAAAGTAAAATAATCCGCATCGGGATGATAAACGAAAATGCCGCTTACCGAGAACTCCGGGGTCATCTGGTTGTTCTCGGTCAGTGCGACCCCTATTGAATCAGAACCAAGTAATGAACAAACTTTTTTCTGCTCGGCAAGATCAGGCCACACGCTGTAGCCCGGGCTGTATCTTTTCCCCTGATCTTTATTTATACCAAGCTCTTCAGTGATCTTCCTGTTGACATATTCCGCAAGCGCTTCCGTGATCTCGGCTGCAAAACCGTGCCACTGATAATAAGCTCCGAATTCGTCCTTTTTGTAAAGTTCCTGCGCGATCTCAACAGCCTTTTTCCCCGATGTAACAAGAAATACTGCCGTGAAGTCGTCTTCCTTAACGAGATCATACATTGAAGGTGATGAAGGACTGCTCCCGCGGGCAAAATTTAAACCTGATTCTTTTAAGCTGAAATAACCGTATAGAATATCAAATTTAAGTTCTGATGATCTCTTTATAAATTCTGAATATAAATTTTCGCCTTTTGCCGGATCCTTCTCAGCCCATTTGACCTTGATAAGCCTGTTTTTATTTATAAAAGGCCCGATCTCTGAAATGCTGAGCCCGCTTATCTTTTTCACGCCTGTAAACGGTCTGACAGGCTTTTTATATGTATTTCTTATGTTAAGATGTTCATTCGCTTTTGCTTCTGTCTTAGGTTCATCATCCGGCTTTTCTTTCGCACTCTTCTGACCCTCTATAATGTTTATCAGCCCGAACGCGTCTTTAACATAGGTCACAATCCCGTCATAGACCGGTGAAAGACTGGCTCTGACAAAAGGCTGCGAAAGAGCGGCTCCCCCGCAGAACACATGCTTATTTATTCTTCTGGAGTTAAAATGCGACACCACATTTTTCATCTCTTCGGCTGATGATACTAACAGACCGCTCAGCCCGATATAATCCGCGCCGCTCTTAATAACCTCATCGGCGATCGTCTGGGCCGTGCAGTCTATACCTATATTGTGCACTCTGTATCCGTAATTGCTCAGTATGATATCCGTAAGATTTTTACCGATATCATGAACATCGCCCTTGACCGTCGCAAGGACGACTGAAGCTTTGTACCGGATTTCCGCGCTGTCGTGATGTTCTGCGAGCAGAGATGAAGCGAATTTTACGGCTTCGGCGGATTTGAGCACGAAGGGCAGCTGAAGAGTTCCTTTTTCAAAATCTTCGCCGACGCGCTTCATTCCCTCGAGAATAAATCTGTCTATTATCTGAAGCGGCTCATATTTTTCAAGAGCTTTTTCAATAAGCTCTTTTAAGCCGGTCTTCCTGCCTTCAGTTATATTTTTAATTATCTTTTCTTCGAGCGTAAGTTCAGCTTCGGTTTCAGATGATGATGCTGCTTTTGTCGTTTCCTGCGATCTGATAAGCTCTTCCAGAGGTTCGTAATCCGCAGTTCCGCGGTTGAAGATCAGATCATCGGAGAGCTTGCGGATATTTTCGCTTAGATTGTTCAGCGGAACGACTTTTCCCGCGTGAAATATAGCCGCGTCAAGTCCGGCTTCTACAGCATGGAATAAAAATAATGAATTTATCACTTTTCTGATCTTGTCGTTCAGCCCGTAAGAAATGTTGCTGACGCCGAGTATCATATTTACGCCCGGATGCATTTCTTTGATCTTTCTGATCGCATTGAGAGTTTCCACGCCTGCATTCTTTAATGTCAGATCTCCGCTTCCCAGCGTGAATGTCAGCGTATCGATAAAAACATCGCCATCAGGGATCCCCTTGCTGCGTGTGAGCTCGAGCAGTCTCTCTGCCGCTTCGATCTTCCTCTCCAGAGTTTTAGCCATTCCCTGCTCGTCAATGGTAAGAGCGACCACCGATGCCCCGTATTCTTTCGCAAGATCGAGCACTTTTGCAGCCTTGATCCCGCCGTCTTCGAGATTGATCGAGTTAATGAGCATTTTTCCGCCGTAATTCTTCAATGCGGCCTCGATCACTTCAGGATTGGTTGAATCTATGCAGAGAGGGATCTTTAAATCAATAGCAAGCCTGTGCACCATTTCTTCTGTGATCTTAACTTCATTTTTGCCTGCGTAGGCAAGCGAAAGATCGAGCAGATGCGCGCCTTCCTTCTCCTGATCGAGGGCTGTTTCAGTCATGGCGTCGTAGTTTTCATTCAGGAAAGCTTCTCTGAATTTAGAACTGCCCGAAACATTTGTCCTCTCCCCTATGATGAGGGGTTTCGGGTTTATATCGTAGAACTGGCTTTTGTAGAGTGATGCAGATCCCGGTATGATGTCCGGGCGTTTTCTGTTCTTTACTTCAATTCTGCCGACGGCTTCCGAAACAGCCTGAATGTGCTCTGATTGAGTACCGCAGCATCCTCCGACTATTTCAATGCCGTTCTCCGATACGAATCTGCTTAAGTGCGAAGCGAAAAGCTCCGGCAACATCGAATATACCGCTTTTCCGTTAACGATCTCGGGCAGTCCCGCATTCGGAAGCACAGAACAGTAGAACGGATTTCGTTCAGACATGAATTTCACTGCTTCGTACATTGATTCCGGGCCTGTTCCGCAGTTCATTCCGAGCGCGAACAGGTCGTATGCCGAAAATGCGGTTATGACCGCCGAAAGATCCGTTCCGAGAAGCATCCTTCCGTTCTTCTCGAGGGTGATCTGAATTATCACCGGGAGTTTCTTTTTGCGCTCGGTCATGGCGCTTCTCACCCCCGAGTAAGCGGCTTTGGCCTGAAGCATGTCCTGACAGGTCTCGATCTGAAAAAGATCAACTCCGCCGTCTATTAAGCCCAGGGCCTGCTGTTTATATGAATCTTTTAGAATATCGAAAGTAGTGTGCCCGAGTGACGGCAGTTTGGCCCCCGGACCTATTGAGCCTGAAACGAATCCTGTGTGCTTCGGCGAATTATCTTCCACAGCTTTCCTTGCGAGTTTAGCCGCCGCGACATTTATTTCATAGGTTTTATCAGCCATGCCGAAAGTATCAAGGTTGACCGGATTTGCCCCGAAAGTGTCCGTTTCTATTATATCAGCTCCCGCCTTAATGAAAGAGGCGTGGATCGATCCTATCACATCAGGTCTTGAGAGTACAAGGTATTCATGGCATCCGAAGTGTCCGTGATAATCGTCTTTTGTGAGCCCGAAGCGCATTATACCCGAACCCATTCCCCCGTCTGTAACCAGTATTTTATCGCGTATCAGCTTCTCAATGTTTTTCATTATCTTCCTCCGCCGAATAAAGAGCTCAGCAGCGCTTTTGCCGGAGCGCCTTTTCCCATTGTGAAGACATGAATTCCCGGAAGTCCCAGATCGAGAAGCTGTCTGACATATACTTCCATGAACTTTATCCCGTTCGCGAATTCCTCTTTTCTTGTTTTTGCCGATTCGATGGAATTTATCAGAGCCATCGGGATGTTCACATTGAAAGCTCTCGGTATCATTTCGATCTGCGCCATTGATGTCACAGGCTTGATCCCTGCGATGATCGGAACAGTGATCCCGCATTCGCGCGCCTTTTCTACGAAATTTCTCATGGCTTCAATATCAAAACACATCTGCGTAATAATATAATCGGNNGGTCTCTTTCGAGATTCAGTGCTTCATAGTGCTTTTCGGGATACCCCGCCACTCCGATGCAGAAATCTGTTTGCGCGTCATAGTCCCCTGAATCCAGATACTTTCCGAGGTTCATTTCAGATATCTGCGTGACAAGATCTGAAGCGTAGAGATGACCTTCAGGTTCAGATATAAATTTCTTTGATCCCGGCACAGGATCACCTCTTACTACAAAAACATTATTTATGCCGAGATAGTTAAGGTCAATAAGCGCGTCTTCGGTTTCGTATTTATTATAACCGCCGCATATAATATGAGGCACTGTATCAACTTTGTACCTGTTCTGCAATGCTGCGCATACAGCTATCGTTCCGGGCTTTTTTGACCTGCGTACCCGTCTGATCTGGCTGCCCTCTTCAATATATTCTGCAAAAGGCTGATGATTTGTTACATTTATGAACTGAGGATCGTACGGGATGAGATTCTCTATCGCGCCATATATTTCCTCAATGCTCTTTCCTCTGTCGGGCGGTGTTATTTCTATCGAAAAAAAAGTTTTCTTTCTGTCGTTTATAATATCTTTAACTTTTGCCATTTTTCCTGCCGCTTTTTATTAATCGCGCAAATATACAAAATAATTCAGATTAATTCCACTTTGAATTCAAGAAATAAAAAAGGGCCGGAAATTTCCGACCCTTTTAAGTTTTAGTCAAGTTCGTGAACTAATAGTCCGCTTCTTAATTTAGGCTCGAACCAAGTCGATTTAGGAGGCATGACCTTTCCGGAATCCGCAATTTTCATCAGTTCTTTTACAGATGTCGGATACATCGCGAAAGCCACCTTGAATTTTCCGCCGTTGACGAGTTTTTCAAGCTCTTTAAGTCCTCTGATCCCGCCTACAAAATCTATTTCGTCTGAAGTTCTCGGATCCTTGATCCCGAAGAACGGATCAAGCACTTTGTCCTGTAGAATTGATATATCAAGTGATTTGACAGGATCGCTGTTGTCCCTTACGCCCGGTTTGACTGACAGTTTGTACCAGCTTTTGTTATAGTACATTCCGATCTCGCCCTTCTTTTTCGGTTTATATATTTTCTTACCTTCTTTTTCTACCTTGAACAGCTTTTCCAGATCTGCGAACATCTGTTTTTCAGTATGTCCGTTCAGGCTTTTCAGCACTCTGTTGTAATCGAGTATCATAAGCTGGTTGTCAGGGAAAAGCACCGACATGAAAAAATTATACTCTTCTCTGCCTGTATGTTTTTTGTTTTTTGCCTTTCTTCTCTTTGCTACCATTGCACCGGAAGCCGCTCTGTGATGTCCGTCGGCTATGTAAAGTTTTTTTGTTTTTCCGATCAGGCTGATCAGCTTGTCGCCTGCTTCCTCATCTTCAATAACCCAGACGGTGTGTCCGATACCGTCGTTCGAAACGAAATCGTAAACAGGTTTATTTTCAACTATTCCGGCTACGATGTCATTAATTGACTTTTTAGCTTTATAGGTCAGAAAGATCGGCCCTGCGTTTATGCCCACGACATCCGTATGCTTTATTCTGTCCTCTTCTTTCGCTTTTCTTGTGTGCTCATGCTTCTTTATCACATCGTTATAATAATCTTCCGCGCTGCAGCATCCGACTATCCCGTACTGTTCTCTTCCGTCCATCGTCTGGCGGTAAATGTAAAGATGTTCTTTTTTGTCCTGAATGAACCAGCCTTCCTTAACGAACATACGGAAATTTTCTTTAGCTTTCTGATAAACTTTTTCGGCATAAAGATCCGTACCTTTCGGAAGATCGATCTCAGGTTTATTAATGTGAAGGAAAGAGTACTTATTTCCTTTGGCGATCTCTCTCGCCTCGTCGCTGTTGATCACATCGTAGGGAAAACTTGCGATCTTAGACTCAAGACCTTTTTTTGGCCTTATAGCTTTGAACTTTCTTAGTACTGCCATGTTGTGCGCTCCGTTTTATTTTAATTTTAGTTTATTTAATGCATGAATATATTTTTAAATCTAAAATCAGTCAAGAAATATTTTTTAATTCATTTCATTACCCAATTCGGTCGTTTCGCACCTGATAAGCCATGTTTCATAATATTTAATTATGATTTCTGTCCCTCTGAACTTATATTTCAGGTTGATGTATAAAATAAAATTAACCGGATGGGATCAGTAAAATGAAAAAGAAAAAATTGATATGGATAATTTCTACGGCTGCTATTATTGCGGCTATATCCTTATCTGTTTATAATGCGAACAAACCGAAACCTGTAATGATTGAGTCAGACAAGGCTGAGATTCGCACTATTGTAAAGACGGTTTCCGCCTCCGGTGTTATTGAACCGGTAAAGAAGGTCAATATTTCATCTTCCATTTCTGCAAATATAGTCCGTCTGCTTGTTAAAGAAGGACAGACGGTAAAGAAAGGCGATCTTCTTGCCAGACTCGACAGAGAAACAATTATCGCCGAAGTTGAACAGCAGACTGCGGCGCTATCACAGCAGCAGCACTCTTCGGAAGCGGCTAAACTTCAGCTTAAACAGGCTCAGATTGATTATGACAAGAAAGTAAAACTTAAAGAGAGCGATTTCATTTCAGACAGCGAGATCGAGACCTTCAAGATCAATCTTGATATCGCTAAAACCGCTTATGGTTCTTCGCTCGAAAGCATCAAGCTCCAGACCGCTTATCTCGATCAGGCAAAAGACAGGCTGAGCAAAACCAGCATCTATTCTCCAATGGACGGGATCGTTACTAAGCTGTACAAAGAAGAGGGCGAAATGGTGACCGGAAGCCAATTCAATACTGATGTGATCCTGAGTATTGCAGACCTGAACGCTTATAAAGTTAATGTCGATGTTGATGAGAACGATGTTCCTTCGATCTCGCTTTATGATTCGGTAAAAGTCACGGTGGACGCACTCGGTGATTCTGTCTTTAAAGGAATTGTGACAGAGATCGGGAACACGCCTTTAAATGCCGCCAACACCGATGTCGCTGTTGAATATACCGTATCTGTGAATCTGATAACGAAGAACGGCAGTATTAA
>DMTS01000080.1 GCA_003477045.1 Candidatus Delongbacteria bacterium | reverse complement strand
TATTGAAGAGCTTCGTAAAGAAGCAAGGGAAGAGGTGGATAAGTCCAGAAAATCCAACGAAACAATTATCTTCGGACTCGGACATTCATCTGTAGCGGAACATGCGTATTTCAATTTCGATATAATCGGACTCTCAAGGTTTGCAGTTGAGCAGGTCCAGAAATTCAGAATGGCATCATTCACCGAGAAATCACAAAGGTATATTACTCTTGAAGATGATTTTGTTGTTCCGAAGGAAATCAAAGATGCAGGTTTCGAGAACAAATTCGTAGAACTGATCAAATATCAGAATGAAAATTACCATATTTTATACAAAGCCCTTCAGGAATACCTGTTTGACAAGCATGCGGATAACATTTCAACCAAGAATGGTAAAAGGACAGTTGACGGATGGGCGAAAGAGGATGCAAGGTATGTCGTTTCAATGGCTACCGAAAGCCAGTTCGGAATGAGCATCAATGCAAGAAGCCTTGAGAACATGCTCAGACAGCTTAGAAATTCCGAGCTTTTTGAATGCAGAGAGCTTTCTCAAAAACTATATGATCTGGTAAAAGATATTTCTCCATCGATAATAAAATATATAGAGCCGACAGAATATGACAAGATGAATAATCATAATATAAAAGAATTTGTAAATAATCTCAAAATCAAAAGCACTAAAAAGAACACTAACGAAGTTGAGCTTGTTGATCACACTCCCGAACCTGACAGAAAGATCGCGGAGATAATTCTAACTTCACTCGGTGATCTAAGTTCTGTCGAAGCGAAAGAATCAGTTAAGGGATTTGACGATAAAACACTTCAGAGTTTTTATAAAACCGTTCTTGAAAAAAGAACACAACATGATCCGTTGAAGAGATATTTTGAATTCGCGGATGCTACTTTTGATCTTGTCGTCAGTTCATCGAATTACGCCCAGCTCAAAAGGCACAGAGTTGCTTCAATGCTGACGGACGACTATAATATCTCTTTAGGATTCACTACACCTGAAAATATAAAAATTATAGGCATGGAAGATAAATTTAATGAAGTGATGAAGGCTACCGATAAATTTTACAGCGAACTTAAGCATAAACAACCTTATCATGCCCAGTATGTTCTGACGAACGCTCACAGGCGTAAAGTAAAACTCAAAATGAATTTCAGAGAGATTTATCATTTCATGAGCCTCAGGCTTGATGAACACGCACAGTGGGATATCAAAAATACAGCAGAGAAAATGCTTAAAGAGCTTGTTAAAATAGCTCCATATTCAACTATGATGTGCTGCGGTAAAAGTGACTTTTTAAAAAATTCAGATAAAATATTCGAATAGAATCAATCCTGAAAAACAGGTTTGTATGTATCGTCTTCCATCCATGCTTTGATCAGTTCTCCGTAAGTTCCCTTGTTGATATCCTTAACCGTAAGAAGAAGATAGGTTTTGTAATCGTCCGTAGCTTTCTGAATATCAGAGAGTTTACGGTAGGAAACAGCTCTATTGTAATATAATGCAGGAGACAATTCATCGAGATAGATAGCTTTTGTAAAATCTTCTACCGCTTTTTCATAACTTCCTGTAAGATAAAAGATGATCCCTCTGTTATAATAAGAGTCAGTGTCTTTAGGGTTAAGCAGAATTGCATTATCATAATCTGATATAGCCTCATCAAATTTGCCGTTCTTTCTGTACAGATTGCCCCTCATAAAATAAGGTTTATAAAAATTTTCATCTAGAGATATAGCCATTTTAAATTTACCTAAAGCTTCATCATTCTTTTTGAGTGCAGCGTAAACCGCGCCCATCATGCAGTATGCTTCGGCATAATCTTTATCAATGGCTACAGCTTTATCAAGCTCTTTTAAAGCTACACTGTAGAGTTTCTGGATATAGTAAATTTCTCCCCGTTTTGCGTAAGCTGCCGGGAATTTCAAAGCATCGTAATTTATAAGTTTATTCAGCATTCCAAGTACTTCCGTATGCCTACCGACCCTTATCAAAACATCTGAGAGGTAAATGTAAGACGATTCATACATATTGTCGTGATCTATTGCGATCGAATAGTATTCGAGCTTCAACCCCTCCTCTGTTGTCAGATGAGCCTTGTTTGTCCATTCGGTCGCTACAAGTTTGTTGAAAAGGTCTTTTATAAAATTTTCAGGTATTTTATTTGTGGTTTCTTTAAGAGAGGCTATCTGATCAAAAATTAGATTTAGTCTGTTGTATTCTGAAAACAACTGGAATCTCCTCTGATTGTTTATCGCCGATTCCTGAAGAAGTTCATTAATATAATCAAGATGTATTTCACAAGTTACATACGACACATAAGCCGGATACCCGTCAATATTTTCCTCTCCTTCCTTATAAACGAATGTGTTCAAAGAGTTGCTGAAGTATAACATGATTCCGTTTTTGCCGACCTGTTCATTTAGAAGCGAGTCGTTTTTATCCAGATATAGACTCAGCTTGAAAAGTGCTTCGTGAATTGCGTCATATTTGGCTATCAATTTAGCCTGTTCTTCAGAAATTCCGGGATCTAAGTAGCATGTACCGTCCGATCTTATTTTAATTATTTTGCCGTTTCTTTCGACGTCTTCCGAAAAAACTGACGAATACATTATTAACATTATAAAAGTGATAATTATTTTTCTGTAAAAAGCCATTTCGCAAGCCTGTAATTAATTAACAATCAGTCAGAATTTTTTAGTATAAGTATATTATCGAAAAATTTTATTAAAAACAAGTTAAATCATCCTCTTTTACTTAGACAAGCCAGTTTTACGATAATAAAGATCACCGCTTCGGAAAAAACTATTGAGGCGCCTGAAGGTATATTTAGGTAGAACGACAAATATAATCCTGCTATTGAGGAGATCAGGCCTATGATAATCGAAAGTATTATGATCACATTAAATTTTTTAGAGATCAGAAGAGCTGTGGTCTGAGGTATAGTCAGAAGAGAGATTATAAGGATCACACCAGCTATCCTGATATTAACGACTACAACGAGAGCGACGAGAGCGATCATAGAATAGTTTATAAGCTCGACTTTCAGATTCATTATCTTTGCATATTGTTCATCAAATGCAACAAATAGGATCTCTTTATAAAACAAGATAATTCCCGCAGAGGAGACCAGCGTGATCACCGATGAAAGAACTATATCATTTGAAGTTACGGTCAGTATATTCCCAAAAAGGTATGATGACAGGTCTGGAGCGTAGCCCGGAGTCAGATAGATAAAAATTATACCTACTGCCATTCCGAGCGCAAGAAATATTCCTATGGTCGAATCTTCTCTAATGTTTCCTTTCGATGAAATAAACCTTATCCCGAAAGCGCTTAAGATACCGAATACCATAGCCGTAATAATCGGATTTAAACCGAGGAAATAACCGAGTCCTATCCCGCCGAACGAAGCATGAGTAATTCCGTCAGAAATGAAGACTATTCTTTTAGAAACAACATATGAGCCTATAATTCCGCATGAAATACTTGCCAGCAGGGCTGTAAGAATAGCTTTTTGGAAAAATGTATAGGAAAGGATCTCTATCATTTTTTGTCCTTATGCATCATAAGTACTCTGTGTGGGAGTGTTCCGTGTGTAATTATTTCAACAGGGCAGACATATTTGTCAAGTATCTCAGAAGTTATCTCATTTCCTGAATGGTAATGTAAAGTTCGGTTTATACAGGCAATATTCTTAACATAAGATGAAATAACACCGGTATCATGAGAAACCATAACGATCGTTGTATTTTTGTTTTTCTCAAGAAGTATTTTATACAGATTTTTTGAAAACCCTTTATCCGTGAAAGCAGTAGGCTCATCAAGGAAAAGGACATCAGGATCTGAGATAATGGCTCTGGACAGAAAAGTTCTCTGTATCTGCCCGCCTGAAAGCTCTCCGAACGGAGCGTTTGAATATTCGGTCAGACCGAATTCTTCCATTATTTCATCGGCTTTTAAATGATCGTTCTTGTTAAAACGCTGAAATATTTTCTTTTCTGAGGCAAGTCCTGACAGGATCACATTCTTTACAGTTATCGGAAATCTGCTGTCGTTCAGATTAAGCTGGGGAAGATAACCGAACTTAACCTTTCGTTTAAGGATCACTTCTCCTCTGTCAGGTTTCAAAAGGCCTATGATCACTTTAAGCAGAGTTGATTTTCCGCCACCGTTCGGTCCTATTATACCGAGGAAATCATTTTCATAAACGGTCAGGTTAATGTTCTCGATAATTTTAGATCCGTTGTATCCGGCTGAAATATTCTTTATTTCTATAAGAGGTTCGTTCATTTTAGCTCAAATTGAAATGTTCTTGCGATCAGTATCATGTTATTCAGCCAATCTTCGCTAAGATGGTCAAGAGGCATGACTTTTCCTCCGATCTCATCCGCGATCGATTCAGCCTGGCGGGTATCGAACTGTTTCTGCACAAATATAACTTTGATCCCTTCTGCTTTGGCGGTATCAATTAAATTTTTCAGATCTTCAGGCGCAGGATCTTTTCCATCCATCTCGACAGAGATCTCCTCAAGATCATAATCCCTTGCAAAATAACCGAGCGCAGGATGGTAAATGATGAATTTTCTGGTTTCGAGCCCGGTAAGCATAGTTCTGATCTGCATATCAAGTTTATCAAGATCAAGAATAAATGTTTCGAAATTCTTTGCATAAAGTTCTTTATTTTCAGGGTCTGTCTTTGTGACTGCATCAAGAATGTTTTTACACTGAACTTTTACTTCTTTTATTGACATCCAGATATGCGGATCGATCCCAGCATGCTCATGATGTTCCTGAACTTCAATTTCTCCTTCATGTTCTTCTTCGTTATGATCTTCACCTTTGTTCGAAATGAATTCGACTCCGGCAGAAGTATCAATAATATTCATACCGGGATTAACTGACCTGAATTTTTCAAGCCATGTTTTTTCAAAATCAAGATGTCCGGCTGTGAAATATACTGAAGATTTGGAAAGCTGTATAAGGCTGGACGGAGGCGGTTCGAAAGTGTGCGGACTTACTCCCGGGGGAAGCAGAACATTTATTTCAAACTTGTCACCTGTAATTTTCTCGACAAAAAATTTCTGCGGAAGAATACTTACGGTAATGTATTTTTTTGTATCAGGATCTTTTTTTGTGCATCCCGACATCAGAATTATTATTCCTGTCACTAAAATAAAAATCAATTTTTTCATTATAACCTCAGTAACGCTTCAATTATTTGAATAGGAGTAATAATAGCATTTTATATTACCGTTGTAAAGCTTTTTTTTATGCGCTGCAAGACCGAATTTTTCCTCAAATGAAGGAAGATCGGTTATGATATTTGTGGACCAGTGGTTCTTTTTGCCCACAATATCGCTAAGTCGAAAAAGAAGATCATCAAGCTCGGATTTTTCGCCTATCCTCACGCCGTAGGGCGGATTTGTTACGATTACGCCGTAGTCGCTTTTTAGTTTTAATAAATTGATTTCAACATTCTTGAAGCTTACGATATCATCGACTTCAGCGGAGATAGAATTTCTCTCAGCTTTCATTATAACATCAGGATCTTTATCATAACCGTAAATTGATATTTCTTCGCCGGATATTATCATGCTTAGAGCTTCTTCAACAGCCAGATTCCATATTTTCTTATCAAGGAAATTCCATTTCATAGAAAGAAAATGCCTGTTAAGACCGGGAGCCATTCTTTTCTTTATCATAGCTGCTTCAATGGGAATCGTTCCCGATCCGCAGAACGGGTCAATAAGCGGCTCAGATCCGTTCCAGTCGGACAAAAGTATAAGCCCGGCAGCAAGAGTTTCTTTGATAGGTGCTTCTCCTGTCTCTTCTCTATATCCTCGTTTGAACAGCGGTTCCCCCGATGTGTCCATTGTCAGTCTGGCAATATCATTGTCAAGCTCGATCTCGACAGGATAGAGCGTTCCGTTTTCAATTATCTCTTTTTTGTCCGTTTTCTGAAGAAGTCTTTCAATAATTGCTTTTTTTGTCATTGACTGAGCTACCGGAACAGAGTGTATCTTTGAATTTTTGGAACGGCCTTTTACTAATATTCTGCCGTTATCTCCTATAAAATTTTCCCATTCGACTGATTTTACTCCTTCGAACAGAAGATCAAAATCGTCAGCCCGGAATTCTTTAAGTATAATATGTATCCTGTCAGCAGTTCTCAAGAACAGATTTGCCCGCGCTACAGCAAGTTCATCGGAAGAAAATTTTACTCTTCCGTTCTCAGTACCTGTTATTGTGTATCCCAGCTGCTGAATTTCTCTTTTTAAAACCGACTCAAGTCCGAAAGTGCATGTAGCTACAAGATTTAATTCCATTAAATAAAATTTCCGGTTTTTGATTCTATTTTGACCATGATCTCATGAGAACATTTCATAGCTTCAAGATGTTCCATAACCTCTTCGTTTATATTGGCAGCGTACATCTCCTCATCTGGTTCGAGGCCTATTACAATAAAAATATCCTGCCCGTCAATTTTAACTCTGAGAATATTTCCGTTATCCACCAGATTGACCCCATGTTTCGGATTTATTACATTCTTGAGAATATTGAAAAGAGATTTTTCTGTGATCACCCTTTTTTCATCAAGGATCCTTCCTATCTTTTTCTCGTATTCCCTTATCGCGGCTTTAATTCCGTTTATGGCGAGCACGCTGCAATGCATTTTTACAGGAGGGAGACCGCCCAGTTCACTCGCGGCCTGGGTAGTTCCCATGTTTTTAACTTCATCTATATGCTTCCCCATCACCATCTCGGTCGCGATCGAGGCGGTAGCTATGTTTGAAGCGCAGCCGTACGATCTGAATTTTATATCTTCGATTATTAGAGTATCAGGATTTATTTTGAGAGTATAGTTTACCATATCTCCGCAGGCAGGGCTTCCTTCCGTAGCCTCTGCATCGGCATGTTCTATTGTCCCGAGGTTTCTGGGTTTAGTAAAATGGTCTATGGTTTTATCGGTATATTTAAGTGCCATTTTTTATTCTCCCGCTTTTTTGTTTTTGTAAAATGTTTTAGCATTTTTGCTGATTAGTTCGCTATGTTCTTCCGGAACGAATGATGACATGCTTCTCAGAATCTGAACGACTTCGGTTACATTCTTTATAACTTCATCTATTTCTTCTTCCGTGTTGAATTTTGAAAGCGTGAATCTTATTGAGCCGTGAGCCTGCTCGTGTTTAAGCCCGATTGCCGTCAGGATATGAGAAGGTTCAAGTGTTTTTGAAGAACAGGCCGACCCTGACGAAACACAGATTCCTCTAAGCGAAAGATGCATAAGTATCGCTTCGCCTTCTATATAATGAAAGGTTATATCAACATTGTGCGGAAGCCGCTTTGAAATATTTGTGCCTTTCGGGCCGTTAAATGTGACATGATCGATCTTTAATAAACCGTCTGTCAGTTTGTCCCGCAGGCTTATCAGTATTTTATTATTCGCTTCAAAATCTCTTTGTGCAATTTCGGCAGATCGGGCAAATCCCATCAATGCGGGAATGTTCTCTGTTCCCGGTCTCAGATTGAATTCATGAGCCCCGCCCTCCATAAGTTTTCTCAGCTTGATCCCCTTTCTGATATAAAGTGCGCCGACACCTTTGGGTCCGTGATTTTTATGAGCGTTAAAGGTCATCAGGTCTATATTTTCTTTTTTTACATCTATTTTGATCTTGCCGTATGCCTGTGCGGCATCAGTATGAAATATTATGTTCCTTTCTCTGCAGATACTTCCGATCTCTTCGATATTCTGTATAGTTCCTATTTCGTAATTCGCATAAATTACTGAAACAAGAATTGTTGTCACTTTGATCTTGCTTATGAAATCTTCGATATCAATAAAGCCTTCACTGTCAACAATGATCTCGTCAATTTTGTAACCGTCATTTTTTAGCCTGTGAGCAACAGCTTTGACTGAGGAATGCTCTACTGATGAGATAAGAATATGGTTGCCTTTATTTTTCAAATATTCAGCTATTCCGTTAATAGCCATGTTGTTCGATTCTGTGGCACCGGATGTGAATATTATCTCTTCAGGCTCCGCGTTGATGGTTCCGGCTATGATCCTTCGTGCTTCAGCAAGGTTCTCATCAGCTTCCATACCGAGACTGTGTAAAGATACGGGGTTCCCGTAGGAGTTCGTATAAAAGTGATTCATATACTCAAGGGTCTCATCGTCAATTCTTGAAGTATCGCCGTTGTCCATGTATATTATATTTTGAGCCATTTAAGATCTCCGCTAATTATTGAATTCGCTAACTTATTATAAGGATATTGAATATTTATCGTTATGATATTAGGCATCTATAGGAACATTCTCTCAAGAAATTCATAATATTTACTGATGATAATATTTCCCCAAAGCAGCGACAGCATTATTCCGATCGCTAAAAAAGGACCGAAAGCCAGCCTCTGTTTATAGAAAACGAATCTGAACAGGGAAATATTATACATTTTTTTTATGGTGTCAGGCAGTATTCTTTCTTTCTGAATAACATTAAGAAGGCAGTCAAAAGACTTTTTACTTTCATCAAAGAAAAAATCCTTAAAATACACATAACTGATCTCTGATAAATATATTTGTTTCAGGCTGTTTTCTGAAAGATCAATGTTCTCTTCTATCATTTCGATTATTTTTTTTTGCTCGGCGGTATAACCGTTGAACTGAAAGTGCCTGTTGTACTTTAAGAAAAAATTCAACCGGTCGTTCACATCCGGAATTAACTGCGCCTCTTTTAAGATATCTTCAACAGAATCGGTAAAACTCTCCTTAAGGATCAGCTCTTTATTCTCATTCAGAAATTTTAAAAGCTTCCCGGATAAAATGTTTTTTGAGAAGTCAGTTAGAAGATCAAAATTGTCTTTAGGAGAATCGTAACCTATGAGATCCTCGTTTACTGCCTGCCTGATATCGTTGGCCTTATCTGAAGAATCCAGTTTGAATTTATTCAGAATTTCAATAGCTTTGGTCTTGTTTTCAACAGCGGTGAACCTGAAAAAGAGCCTGAGGATCGTAATGTTTTTGATATCCTTATTATTCAAATTATTAAATATCCTCTTTTCAATATCATTGAAGTCAGCATCATTAAAATTGTATGACAACTGAAGTCTCAATCCTAAAAGATCAAGTTCTTCATCCGTATCTCTAGAATTGCAGGTGATTTTATCAGCCAGCTCTTTATAATAAAGGGCTTCAGATTTTCTTTTTTTCAGATTGATCAATGACGGAACTATGTATGAAATAACAGCTGTAAGCGAACCTAAAATAAAAGCAGAGACAATCAGTTTCGGGCCCAGAAGTATTCCCGCAGACCCGAGAAGAAAGAGATCACCCATACCGACAGCGTCCTGTTTGTATATAATTTTACCGGCGGCCTGGATAATATAAAGTATCCCGAATCCGGTCACTCCACCTATGACCGAGTATAGTAAACTGATGCCAGTAAAATTATCACCAAAACTGTTAAGAAGAACTCCCGAAACGCAGATGATAAAAAGTGTAATATTCAGGCCGTGAGGTATGCTGTATGTCTTGAAGTCAATAACCATAATACAAAAAAGCGTATAAACCAGCGGGATATAAATAAGGAGACTTATTGAAGGTCCTGTATAAAGGAACAATCCGAGGGTTATTAAGCCGACCAGAGCTTCCACGATCGGATATTCAATGGAAATCGGCAGTTTGCATCGGGAGCATTTACCCCGAAGAAATATCCAACTTAGAACAGGAATGTTCTCGTACCAGAGTATTCTATGCCCGCATTTAGGGCAGGATGAAGGCGGAGACACTATCGAGAGCCCGTTGGGTACTCTATATATTACTACATTCAAAAAAGACCCGAACAGCATTCCGAATATCAGGTAAATGAACCATGAAGAAAAAAATAATCTGAAAGTTTCCGTAAGCAAACCGATCCTCTTTTTTAATAAGGGTTTAAATGTAATAAAAAAGAAAGGTAAATTCAATCATTAAAAAAAATATTGGAATTCGGAAAAAAAATGGTTATATAACAGTAAGAAGTTAATGAATAATTTCACGGAGGTTGAAATGAAGAAAATATTTAATCATGTGAGTTTATGTACGATTATGGTTCTGATTTTACTGTTTAATGCAGTTTTATTGAACTCTCAAACGAAGACGATCAAGCATTCTCAAATTAAATCTGACATTACAACGGGAAAATTTACTGTATTCTCCAAAGAAAAACCTAATATATCCACAATAAAGGTTAAAGAGATTTCAATCTCCATTCTCGGATCTGATGAAAAAAGTATTGTTATTTCAGCGGATATTAAAGAAACTTCAAGCAAGCCTGCATCAAGTAATTTTAAGGCGGTAATAAAAAGTTATGCCGATGAAGAATTTATTCGGGAACAGATTACCGAAAAAGAAGAATCAGAAGATAAAGTTGCGCAAGTTGAAGGTGATGAAGTAATGGATCAAGAAGAAGCTCAGGCTAAGACTGAAATCGAGGTTGACCCGTATGAAAAAGTTGATGAAGAATCAATTCCTGTTAAAATGTATCTCGAGTTTACAATCAACGGTTCTGAATCCATCCATGATTTCTACGATAAAGATGAACTGATCTCAATAGTTGACGGACTTAATGAGCAATACCGAACAAATCTTGAGGTTGCCGGTTCAGGAAGAAATGTGAGTGTAAGAAGATCCTCTGTGGTAAAAAGCGAGATGGAGAGGACTGTAAGTAAAAGGGCAAAAGTTTCAAAATCCCTTTTTGAGCAGGGGATGGGACTGGGTACCGCCGGATATGATGTATATAAATTTGAAGCAGAACTGATGAAAGATAAGATACTCAAGAAAAATCAGGAAAAAAGTTATACCATACTTTTTGATGCTACAGATATATACATAAGCGGTAATAAAATTTCTGACAAACTCACATCAAAATATAGAAAACTTCTTAATAATTTCAGTTTCGAGTTTTCGGACGAGTAATTAGTAGTAAAATCAAGCCTGCGCGAGCAGGCTTTTTAATTTATATTATTTTTCACTTTGATATAAACAGAATTATTGTTATTTTGCTATTGATATGTCATTCGTGGAGAGCAAAAAATCAGAATAGCCTGGAGATATCTTTGAAAGTAGTGAAACCGGTGAGCTGTTATATATTTTTAGTATTGATTGTATCAGGAGTTTTTTTCAATTTGCATACATCGGATGTTCCGGATGAAATTACTTTATCTTACAATTCTAATAATCCTCCCTATAAATTCACGAACAAAGACGGTCATCCTGACGGTCTATTGATAAACATATGGAAACTGTGGGCAAAAAAAACAGGTATTCCGATAAAATTTATAGCGGATGGGTTCGAGCAAACTGTAGCTGATGTGAAGGATGGAAAGACAGATGTTCATGCAGGAATATTCTTTACAGAAGAAAGGGCGAAAGAGCTTGAATTTTCAATTCCGCTTCTGGATGTTGAATATTTTATCTTTGCTGAAAAATCCGTTTACAGAAATGATTTTAAGATAAACGAACTTAGCGCTTTTAGAATTGGAGTTCCTGAAGGCTATACCGCAGAGTATGCAATTAAAAATTTTCCGGAGAGTAATATTGAAGTTTTCCCGGATTATCCTGAATTGTATAAAGCATGCGAAGAAAATTCCGTAAAAATATTTATTTCGCCTAAAGAGAATCTTGAATATTATCTTGAAACGGCACAATCGGAAAATCATTTCAGAATTCTTTTTTCAAAGCCTTTATTTAAACAGTCTTATCTTGGGGCAGTCAAAAGAGGAAGCTCAGAACTTCTATCAAAGATCAACAGAGGATTTGAATATATCACTACTGAGGAGAAAGACGAACTTCAAAACACATGGTTCGGAGAAGTCAAAAAATTTTATTCTTTTGAAGGAAATGGAAAGTTCGAGTATTCTGAAAAAGAAAGAATTTGGCTTGCTGAACATCGTGAAATACTTATCTCGGGAGATCCCGAGTGGCCTCCGAATTCTATGTATGACTCTCAGGGAAATTATATTGGAATAATTCCTGATTTCTGGTCACTGATAGAGAAAAAATCTGGACTAAAGTTAAACAGGATCAAAAGTTCAAGCTGGGGTCAGACGATCGAAATGCTGAAGAGTGGTGAAATCCAGATAATTGACTGTGTTTCTGAGACAGCTGAAAGAAGTGAATTTATGGATTTTACAGGAGTTCTTTTTACATCTCACACAGTTCTTGTTGGAAGAGACGAACTTGATTATGTGAACGGCCTCAATGATATCGGCAACCTGACCTTAGCAGTTCTTGAAGGCACTTCAGATGTCTCGCTTATTAAACGGGACTATCCGGATATAGAAATGATTTTTTATAGTGATATTAACAGCGCGTACTTAGATGTGGCATCAGGGAAAATCGACCTTTTTATCAGGCATCAGTCTGAATTCATGTACAACAAAAGAGAAAAAATGCTTACAAATTTGAAAATAGTAGGACCTACAGGCTTTTCCAGACAATATAAGATAGGAGTAAGAAAAGGTGATACAGAGCTCTTAAGTATATTGAACAGAGCTCTTTCAAAAATTACGCAGGAAGAAAAGACAAAAATATTTGATAAATGGCACGGATCGGAAAAAACCGTAATTGATTATACACTAGTATGGAAAATCGTAATATCATCACTTTTACTGCTGATTGTGATAATATACTGGAATCGTAAACTATCAAAAGAAATTTCGCTCAGAAAAAAGATACAGGATGAGCTTCAGATCGCTATGGAGAAAGCAGAATCAGCAACAAAAGCAAAAAGTGAGTTCCTTGCCAACATGAGCCATGAGATAAGAACTCCAATGAATGCGATTCTGGGATTTGCGGATCTTATGAAAAAAACTCCTCTGACAACTTTGCAGGAGTCGTACCTTGCCACAATAAAATCAGGCGGTGCCACTCTTTTGAACATAATTAACGACATTCTTGACCTGTCAAAGATCGAAGCTAATAAACTTGACATTAATTATGACTATTTTGACCTGACAACAATGATTTTTGATCTTTCTCAGTTCTTCAACGAAAAACTCAGGTCAAAAAATGTTGAGCTGATCATATCCGCTGATGAAAAAATACCGAGAACAGTTTATCTAGATGAATTACGAATCAGACAGATATTCTTTAATCTTTTGAGTAACGCCATAAAATTCACTAATAAAGGCAGCATCAGGATCGATACGAGTTTTACGGAACGAAATAACGGAAATATAGATCTGAAGATTGTGGTTAGCGATACAGGGATAGGGATCAGGCAGGAAGATCAGCAGAAGATATTTGACGCTTTTGAGCAGGTAAGCGACACTGAGACGGTAAAAAAATTTCAGGGTACAGGTCTGGGACTGACAATTACAAAAAGATTAACCGAGCTTATGAACGGACATATCACGCTTGAAAGCGAAGTAGGTAAAGGCTCAAAATTTATTATTGAGTTCGCGGATGTCAAATATGATAAAAAAGACAGTCTTAAAAACAACAGAAAACCTTCTGAAATCGAAAAAATCAGATTTCGTGAATCCAAAATATTGATTGCAGATGATATCGAATCCAACAGACTTTTACTTATTGAGTTCTGCAAAGAGCTCGGGCTTGAGACTATCGAGGCAGTTAATGGTAAGGAGGCTGTTGAATATGCGAAATTGAATGTGCCGGATATGATACTGATGGATATGAGGATGCCTGTTATGGATGGTTATGAAGCAATTAAAATAATAAAGTATGATGAGAGTCTTAAAAAAATACCAGTTATAGCTGTTACAGCTTCAGTTATGAGCAGTGACAAGGCAAAGATCGCTCAGCATAAATTTGACGGCTATATAAGAAAGCCTGTATCAGTAGAAGAACTTACAAGTGAAATGAAAAAATACCTCAAATATGATGTCATAAAAAATAATCTCACAGAATTTAAACCTGAAGAGGAAATAATAATTGACGGAGATAAACTATTTGCCATTTTGTCAGGAGAAATGCTGCAGAAAGTGGAAAAGGCAGAGAGCAGCCATAATTTTTCACAGATCAAAGAGCTGGCTTCGAATCTAAAAGAACTTGCCGAAAAACATAAGGCTAACAGGCTTGGCATGTTCGCCGTAAAGCTGTATGATTCGGTGATCAGATTCGATATCGAAAGCATTAAAATTCTATTAGATAATTATAACGATCTCATTTTAGCATTAAAAAAGGAAATGGAGGCGGGAAATGAATGAAAAGATAAATAAGCTGCTGATAATAGATGATTCCCCCAAAAATATTCAGGTAGTAGCCAATTTTCTTCAGAACGAAGGTTATGATCTGTCATTCGCGACAGACGGCAAGGAGGCAATGCAGGTTTTGTCAAAAGAAACATTTGATCTTATTCTTTTAGATGTGGTTATGCCGCTTATTGATGGTTTTCAGGTATGCAGAGAAATAAGCTCGAACGCAAACTATAAAGATATACCTATTCTATTCCTGACCGTAAAAACAGATCCGGACAGTATCGTAAAAGGTTTCGAAAGCGGGGGAGTTGATTATATAACAAAACCTTTCAATCCTTATGAACTCCTTGCAAGGATCAAGACGCATTTGCGTTTAAAATCAATTCAAAAGCAGTTCAAGGAGAACAACGCAAAACTTATTGAAGAAGTTTCTCTAAGACAAAAAGCCGAAAAACAGTTAAAAAATATGAATGTTGAGCTCGAGTATAAAGTAAAAGAAAGAACTAAACAGATTTACAGGCTTGCTGGTATAATTGACCAACTTTATGAAAGTGTCATTATTACAAATAAAGACGGCGTAATCGAATATGTAAATAAAGCGTTTGAATCTGATTCCGGGTTTAAATCCGATGAAGTTATCGGCGATATTCCCAGATTCCTTGAAAAAGGCAGGTTTTCAAAAGAATTCTACGATGAAATCTGGTCAACAATCAGAAGCGGAAAAACATGGAGCGGCTCATTCTCTAATACTAAAAAAGACGGAACTCCCTACGATGAGGAGATCATGGTCGTACCGATAATTAATCACGGTAACGAGCCGGACGGTTTTTTCTCTCTGAAAAGAGACGTATCAAACCAGAAAAGACTGGAAAAACAGCTTATCAACGCGCAGAAAATGGAAGCGATCGGAACGCTGGCGGGAGGTATCGCTCACGACTTTAACAATATTTTAACAGCGATAATTGGGTTCTCGGAGATAGTTAAATATGAACTTGAACAGAAGAAATTCGACTGTTTCAGAATCAATGAAGTCTTAAGCGCATCGAACAGAGCTAAAGACCTTGTAAACCAGATACTTGTTTTGAGCCGTAGAAATGAGATCGAGAAGAAACCTGTGAGGGTTGACCTTGTAGTTAAAGAGGCCTTAAAACTTATAAGAAGCTCCGTGCCGGTCTCAATAGAAATAATACAGAATATCGAGGAGACTTTAGGCACTGTAAACGCAGATCCGAGCCAGATCCACCAGGTTGTGATGAATTTGTGTACTAATGCATATCAGGCTGCCGATAGCGAAAAAGGGAAGATAACAATAGGTCTTTCTCAGATCAAATTGAACGGAAGCGAAACTTCAGATACCGTACTCGGACAGGGACTTTATCTTAAGCTGACAGTAGAAGATAACGGAAAGGGCATAGACAGATCAATTGCTGATAAAATATTCGAACCTTATTTTACGACCAAAAGACCGGGAGAAGGCACCGGTCTCGGTCTCGCTGTAGTTAACGGGATAATCGCAGATCTAAAAGGGTCTGTAACTGCAAAAAGTGATGAAGGCAATACAGTTTTTACTGTACTCATGCCTTATAACCCCCAGAAGCATGAACCTGATAATTCTGAAAACGATACAAGAATTCCAACAGGAAATGAAAAAGTAGTTTTTCTGGACGATGAAGTAAATATCGCAGATATAGGAAAGATCATTCTTGAAAGTCTGGGTTACACTGTAAAGAAAATGACCGATCCTGCTGAAGCGTTGAACTATATTAAAGCAGGAAAGGGAAAAGTTGACCTTATCGTTGCAGACTACACTATGCCGGTTATGACAGGAACTGAACTTGCTGAAAAAGTTTTTGACATCGACCCGGAAATACATTTTGTAATAAGCTCCGGTATAAAAAGGTTTTCAAACGAAGATATTAAAAATTATAAAAACATATATGGTTTTTTAAAGAAACCTTTTACAAAAAAGGAACTTGGCGTACTGGTAAGAAAAGCATTGGATGAGAAGTAATAAAAAAAGGTGTAAAATGATATTTGCGGAACAAGTTAAAAAAGGAAATTTCATTAAGCAAAATAAGAACATGTACACGGTGTTTGAAAAAAAAGTATATTCTTTCGATAACAATCTAGAGTTGGTGGATATGCAGTTATTCAATATTAACAGCGGCGAGACTTCAACCTGCACTTTCGAAGCAAAACAGGAGATAGAGAAGATCGATCTTGATATGAAGTCAATGAAATTAACCCGCAAGTCAGATGAATCGCTTGTTTTTTGTGACGAAGATAGCGGTGATGAGCTTGAAATAAAGATCTCAATGTTAGGTCGTAAAGCATCCTTTCTGAGTGAAAAATCTTCACTTGAAGTATTCTATTATAATGAAATGATCATATCTGTTGAGCTTCCGCAGGTTGTTGTTTTTGAGATCGACGAAACTGAAGATATTGAAAAGGACAGTTCAAATCTTGATTATATTAAAAGTGCCCGGCTGAATAACGGACAGACAATAAAAGTCCCAGCTTTCATAAAAACAGGCGACAAGGTACGAATTCATAGCGAAACCGGTGAATATATTTCAAGAGATTAAAATACGGATTTTTATTTTTTAAAAAGGTAAATTTTCCGCTTTTCAAAACGATAGTTTTGTATATATTTCCACAGAATGTTAACTAAAAGGAAGAATTATGGAAAAACTGCTTTTACTCGGGGACGAAGCTCTGGCGCAAGGCGCAATTGATGCCGGAATGTCAGGTATGTATGCTTATCCCGGAACACCTTCAACCGAGATCATGGAATTCGTTCAGAGATCAAAAACAGCCAGAGAAAGAAATATTCACAGAAAATGGTCAGCCAATGAAAAAACCGCTGCGGAATCTGCGCTCGGAATGTCCTATGCAGGCAAACGGTCAATGTGCGCAATGAAGCATGTCGGACTGAATGTGGCAGCTGACTGCTTTATGAATTCNNTCGATGCATTCTTCCCAGAACGAACAGGATTCCAGAAATTACGGAAGATTCGCTCTTATTCCAATGCTTGAACCGTCAAATCAGCAGGAATGTTACGATATGGCATTTTACGCATTTGAAATGAGCGAAAAATATCAGGTGCCTGTTTTATTAAGACTTACAACAAGATTATCGCATTCAAGAAGCGGGGTAGAGGTAAAACCATTAAAAAATGAAAACGAACTTAAACTTCCTGAAGACAAAAGACAGTTCGTTCTGCTTCCCGCCATAGCAAGAAAAAGATATAAAATGCTCCTTGCAAATCAGGAAAAATTTGAAAGTGAAAGCGAGACTTCTCCGTTTAATACATATTATGAAGGCAAGGATAAAAGCATAGGTATAATTGCCTGCGGAATAGCGTATAATTACCTGATGGAGAACTATAACGATTCGCCGTGTCCTTATCCTGTACTGAAGGTCAGCCAGTATCCTCTTCCGAGAAAACAGGTTGAAAAAATTTCATCCGAATGTAAACAGCTTGTAATTCTCGAAGAAGGCGCTCCTATGATAGAAGAAATGCTGAAAGGCTACCTCGGGAACTGCCTCAATATCAGAGGCAGGCTTGACGGGACTTTACCGCGCGACGGAGAGCTTAACCCGAATCTAGTTTTAAGAGCTTTGACGGGAAAAATTACTGAAATGAAAACTGTTCCGCAGATAGTGGCTGCAAGACCGCCCAAATTCTGTAACGGCTGCGGTCATATCGATGCTTACAATGCCCTGAATGAAGTTATGAAAGAATACGGAGACGGACATGTGCTTGCAGATATAGGGTGTTATACGCTCGGAGCTCTCCCCCCGTTCAATTCGATCAATTCATGCGTTGATATGGGAGCTTCGATAACCATGGCGAAAGGAGCTGCGGATGCCGGATTATTCCCTGCAATAGCTGTCATCGGGGATTCAACTTTCACTCACTCGGGGATGACCGGATTGCTTGATGCCGTTATAGAAAATACAAATATGGTGCTGATGATCATGGACAATTCAACAACCGGTATGACCGGAGGTCAGGATTCACATGCGGTTGACAGACTCGTTTCGATCTGCGAGGGTCTCGGTGTAAATAAAGACCACATCATAAGAGTGATTCCGCTTAAAAAGAATCACGAAGAAATGGTCAGAATAATCAGACAGGAAATAAGCTATAACGGAATTTCAGTTATAATTCCAACGAGAGAATGTATGCAGACACTTAAAAGAAAAACAAAAGCGAATAAATAAGGAAATAACGATATGAAAAAAGATATAATCTTAAGCGGAGTCGGAGGTCAGGGAATTTTATCAATTGCTACAGTCATCGGTTATGCTGCAATAGATTCCGGACTTTATATGAAACAGGCTGAAGTTCACGGAATGAGCCAGAGGGGCGGAGATGTTCAGTCCCATCTCAGGATATCATCAAAAGAGATACACTCCGATCTGATACCTTTCGGCGGTGCGGATATAATACTGTCGATAGAACCGATGGAATCATTGAGATATTTACCTTATCTTTCGGAAGAAGGCTGGGTTATAACAAACAGCACTCCGTTCGATAATATTTCCAATTATCCCGATATAAATGCTGTAAAAGAAGAGATCGGAAAAATAAAGAAACATATTCTTATTGATGCCGACGATATAGCGAAAAACATCGGATCTCCCATGTCAATGAACATGGTCATGGTCGGAGCAGCTTCTGATTTTCTTGAAATTGATTTTGAAAAACTCGAAAAAGGCATCAGGTTCATTTTCGGCAGTAAAGGCGAAGAAGTAGTTAACAAGAACATTGAAGCTCTCAATGCGGGAAAAGAATTTTCCGAAAAATTCAGAAATAAATAATGAAATTCTATAAACTTCACGGAGCCGGGAACGATTTTGTTTTCTTTGCAGGGATCAGGTCTCTCAAGAAAGATAAAATAATAGAACTGTGCAACAGAAACTACGGGATAGGCGCTGATGGGATTATTATTATTACTAAGTCGCGAAGTAATTTTGATTTTTTGATGAAATACTATAATTCAGACGGTTCCAAAGCCGATTTCTGCGCAAATGGGGCAAGGTGTGCCGTTCTTCTTGCACATAATCTGAATTATTTTAAGGAAAAAAAATGCCGTTTTAAAGCCGGAGACGGAGAACACAGCGCTGAAATACTTTCCGGCGGAAGCATTAAACTTAAAATGAAAAAGCCTGACGGCTATGCAAAAGGGCTAAAGTTCGGAAAAGTGAAAGAGGAATTTTTCTTTCTGAATACGGGAGTTGAACACACCATTGGTTTTTTTGAAGACATATCGAAACTGGATGTAGAAAAAATGGGTAGAGTAATAAGGTATGACGCGAGATTTTCCAAAGGCACGAATGTAAATTTCATTCAGAAATCAGGGAAGTATCTTCTAAAAATACGCACTTATGAAAGAGGCGTTGAAAGTGAGACCAGAGCCTGCGGAACTGGAATAACCGCATCAGGCTATCTTGATATGATGCTGACAAATGATTTCAGTGCAAGGACAATTATAACCGCCGACGGGATAGAGCTGAAAGTTAATCATGAAAAAAACAAACTCTTCCTTTCAGGCCCCGCTGAACTCGTTTTTGAAGGTATAATTAAACTTTAAAACCTCTATGCAGAAAATTCACACTGATTTTTTGCCGTTTCATCTGATTTCGCTTGATAAATTTCGGTCAGTCGCTTATCTTTCGGCGGTAATTTGTTATTATAAATAGAAATAGAATTAAGAATACGGGAATAGAAATGAGAAGTATTTTTAAACACATTATTTTACTTGCATTAGCGATTTCGGTTTACGCTCAGCAGACGCCTGATTCGATTTCGGTCAGCGGCACTTTAGCGGATTCCGTAAAAGTAAATGCTGAAACCCCGGCGGCTGTTCTGTCAGACGAGGAAAAACTCTGCAAAGAAGTAGCAGAGGACATCATCAAAATTTATGACAGTTGGAGTCCGGAAAGAGATTATAAAATACTTTATCCGAGGGTTAAAGGATTTGTTGATGATTTCTTCGCCCAATACCCTGATTTTGACTTTAAAGTAATTCAAAAAGACAAATTAGGCGAAAAACTTAATGATTACGAACTAAGATCATTTGTGGCATTTAAAGGCACAAAGAACGATAAAATATTTGAAGAAGTTTCAAGATTCATTACTACTAAAGATTTTTATTGGGGATATATAAGTAAAGAGCTTGATGAAAGCATTAATAAAGCTGCTGACAAGCTAAAAAAATACACGCTGTCAAGAAAAGATACACTTCTTGCCGATCAGGCAGAGTATGTGGAATCGCTTCTTCTCGAATCGAGAAAATATGAACGACAACTTGATTCTATAAAAGCTATGCCGGATGAAAAAGTGATAGACGATCTTCTTTCAGATGAAAATTATAATAATGAAATGATGGCAATTGAGTTTAAAATTGATTCCGCAAAAACAAAACCGGAAGTTCAGGCTGTATTAGAGCGGCTGTACAGAGATAAAGATCAGAGGATACTTGATCACATATTCAGTAAGAGGAAAGAACTTATAGAAAATAAACGGGCTGAAAAGATAGATGCTAAAGACTGGTGGGTTGAAGAGAAAAGACAAACTATATTTGATCTTTATGAACTTGAGAATGCAAGACTAAGCGATCTGGTTTACGGATTCATCACTCCTCTTGAAGAAGAGAGATCAATAACTTCATTTGATATAAACGATGAAATGATAAAAGCAATAAACAATAACGATCCGAAGGCAGAAGAAGAATTTAAACTTCAGTTAAAACACAAATTCTACAGCGGTCTCGTTGGCGCTTTCGGTTCAGCGGTAATTTATGATGAAGTTCCTGTTTTCAGAACCTTCAGAACAAATGTACTGATCGGAACTTTCCTTTTCATGATCCTTTTCTTCTACATTTTTATCAAAGTAAAAAGAAACAGGGAGAAACTATTTATACGAAGAATTCCCGGACTTGATGCGATCGATGATGCAGTAGGAAGAGCTACCGAAATGGGTAAGCCTGTCGTATATGACTGCGGAATTGGATATTATACCCAGATCGACACAATAGCAAGTATGCTGATTCTTAGAAGCGTTGCAAAAAAAGTCGCTGAATTTAAAGCTGAAATATATGTTCCGACCTGTGATCCCATAATAATGCAGATCTCAGAAGAAATGGTAGCATCAGGATTTTTGGATGCAGGTTATCCTGAAGATCATAAAAAGGACAATATATTTTTCCTGGCGGCCGACCAGTTCGCATTCGCTGCGGGAGTGGCAGGAATACTTTCAAGAAAAAAACCGGCGACGGCTTTCCACTTCGGATATTATGCTGCCGAATCATTATTGATCTCAGAGGCCGGTTTCGCAGCCGGTGCTATACAGGTTGCCGGTACAACCGCTGTAGCTCAGCTCCCATTCTTCATAACAGCCTGTGATTATACACTTATCGGCGAAGAGCTTTATGCGGCAGCAGCGTATATATCAAGAGATGCTCAG
>DMTS01000079.1 GCA_003477045.1 Candidatus Delongbacteria bacterium | reverse complement strand
AAGTAAAACGAAATAATAAGTAAATTCTCCGTTGACTTGACACCCGGGCAGAACTATATTCCTTATGTTTTAAATACAGTAAGTAAATAGAGCTATTGCGTAATGTGCATTCAATCGGAAGCGACTTTAGAGAAAAAACTCATCGAACAGCTGCAAATTCAGGGCTATGAAAAGATCATTCTGCACGATGAAAAAGATCTTATATCGAATTTTAAGACGCAATTAGAAAAGCACAATAAGACAATATTCTCAAAATCAGAATTCAATAAGATACTTAACCATTTGGACGGCGGGACGATTTTCGAGAAATCGAAAAAGCTCCGGAATAAATTCGAGCTTTACAGAGATGACGGCAACCTTTCATACATAGAATTTTTCAACACTGAAGAATGGTGCAAGAACGAATTTCAGGCATCAAATCAGATTAATATGGCGGAAAGGTACAAGAACCGCTACGATGTGACCATTCTGATAAACGGGCTTCCTCTCGTTCAGATCGAACTTAAAAGGCGCGGGATAGAACTGAAAGAGGCATTCAATCAGATATGCCGATACAAAGACCATNNATACCTTCAGCTTTTCATCATTTCGAACGGGGTCAACACAAGATATTTCGCGAACAACAGAACGCTTAACTATAAGCAGAGCTTCTGCTGGACGGATGAAAAGAACGAGAAATTCAACAGGCTGAACGAATTCGCGGATATTTTCCTGGAAAAATGCCATCTCGCCAAGATCATTTCAAAATATGTCGTTTTAAACGAATCGGATAAATTTTTAATGGTGCTCAGGCCATATCAATATTTCGCAGCGGAAAAAATAATCAAACGCGTGGCGGGTAAAGTTGACCGCAACGGCTACATCTGGCACACGACCGGATCAGGCAAAACGCTGACTTCATTCAAGGCGAGCCAGATCCTGACAGCCGACAAGGATGTGGACAAGGTCGTTTTCGTCGTTGACAGGAAAGATCTCGACTTCCAGACGATGAAGGAGTTCAACAAATTCTCGAAAGGCTCGGTTGATGCGACTGATGACACCATAATGCTCGTTAAACAGCTTTCCGACGAAAAGACGAAGCTTATCATTACAACGATACAAAAGCTCAACAATGCGGTCAGCAGGGTCAAATTCAACAATAAGCTCGGCGATGTCAGCAATAAGCGCATAATATTCATTTTTGACGAATGCCACAGGAGCCAGTTCGGCGAAACCCACAAAAGGATAAAAGAATATTTTAAGAACAGGCTTTTCTTCGGCTTTACAGGCACTCCGATTTTCGAGGAGAACAGCGTCGGGTTTACGACTACGAAAGATCTTTTCGGGTTATGCCTGCACAAATATATCATCAAGGACGCGATAGATGACGACAATGTGCTCGGTTTTTCTGTCGAGTATTATTCCACTTTCAGGTCAAAACTTCTAAAGGAAGAGAACGGAGATGATCTTGATGTGGATGAAATGGATAAGGTTAAAGGGATCAACAAGGATGAGGTATTTTCAGCCGATGTCAGGCTGTCCAACATAGTTGATTTTATTATAAAGAATCACGATAGAAAGACATACAACAGGGAATACAATGCGATATTTGCGGTAAGCTCGATCGATACGCTTTTAAAATATTATGAGCTTTTCAGGAAGAAAAAACATAACTTAAACATAGCGACGATCTTTTCATATCAGGCGAACGAGGAACTTGAGGATCAGTACGGCAATCATAACCAGAGGGAGAACTGGAGCATGGTGGCGGAGGAGAGAGCACCTTACGGCGATAAGCAGGTTCACTCGAGAGAAAAGCTCGATCTGATCGTGAATGATTACAACAAAACCTTCAAAACGAACTTCGATCTGAACAAGGACAACGGCTTCAACGCTTATTTTGTGGATGTTTCCAAAAAAGTGAAGGAGAAGAAGATAGACATTCTGCTTGTGGTCAATATGTTCTTAACCGGATTCGACAGCGTTTATACAAATACTCTGTATGTGGATAAGAACCTGCGCTATCACGGGCTTATTCAGGCATTTTCGAGAACTAACAGGGTGCTTGGTGAAAAGAAGAAATACGGTAATATCGTCTGCTTCAGAAATCTTAAGAAAAGAACAGACGAAGCTATAGTTTTATTTTCCAATCCCGATGCGATTGAAAGCGTTTTAATGAAAGCCTACACTGAATACGCGGAAGATTTTAACAAAGCTCTCGAAGAATTAAAAAACCTTACTCCGACAATAGATTCAGTTGACAAACTCGAAGGCGATGAGCAGAAAGCGCTTTTCGTGAAAGCTTTCAGGAACCTTTTACGGATTATGAACAGGCTTGTGACCTTCACCGAATTCAAATATGACGATCTGACCATTTCAAGGCAGGAATTTGAGGATTACAGGAGCAAATATTTAGACATCCGCGACGAAACGAAAGATCCGGATAAGGAATCAATCTTAAAAGACCTCGATTTTGAAGTCGAACTTGTGCGCAGGGACGATATCAATGTGGATTATATCTTAAAGCTGTTAAAAGACCTCGACATGAACGATTCCGGATTTGTTAAAGATGTGGAATTTATCTTAAAAACCATGGAAGGCTCCGACGAACTCCGCAGCAAGCGCGAACTGATCGAAAGGTTCATTAAGGAAAACCTGCCGGAATTAGGCACAGACGCAAATGTGGAGGAGGAATTCGACAAATTCATCTCGGTCGAAAAGGAAAAAGAGATAGGGGAGATGATAAAAGCGGAAAAGCTTGATAAAGCACTTGTTTACGCAGTGGTCGAGGAATATGAATTTTCAAACAAATTCCAGCGCGATAAGATCAAATCGGCACTCGTCGGCAATCTTAAACTCTCGGAACGGAAAAGAAAGATCGAACAATTAGAAAACAGCATAGAAAGCATCGTGAATAAATATAAATGGTAGGCGATAAATGACAAAGCAGAAGCTCGAACGGAAATTATGGGACATAGCGGACACTTTACGCGGAAATATGGGTGCGGATGAATTCAGGGACTATATTCTCGGTTTTATTTTTTATAAGTTCTTATCGGAAAAGATAGAAAAATTCGTATCAGATGAGCTAAAATCGGACAAATTGAGCTTTGAAGAGGCTATGAAGGATAAAGATCTTTCGCATGACCTAAAAGAGGAATGTATCGAAGATATGGGCTTTTTTATCGAACCTTCAAATCTGTTCAGCAGGATATCGGAAAGGGCAAAGAACAGAGAGTTTATTATTGAAGATCTCGGCCGCGCTTTAAAATCGGTGGAGGAAGCCACCATCGGGCATAAGAGCGAGCAGGATTTCGCGGGGCTTTTTGAGGATGTTGATCTTACTTCGACAAAGCTCGGAAGAACGGTTGAGCAGAAGAACAAGCTCATTTCGGAAGTTATCAAGCACATAGCGGAAGTTGATTTCAGGCTTGAGGACACGGAGGCGGATGTTCTCGGCGACGCTTATGAATATCTTATCTCACAGTTCGCGAGCGGAGCGGGAAAGAAAGCGGGAGAGTTCTATACGCCCCAGCAGGTATCAAAAATACTGGCAAAGATCGTCACTACGGGCAAGACAAGGCTGAAATCTGCTTATGATCCAACATGCGGCTCGGGATCTTTACTTTTGAGGGTATCGAAGGAATGTAAAGTGTCAGACTTCTACGGGCAGGAATTAAACACCACCACTTTCAACCTGGCGAGAATGAATATGATACTCCATTCGGTCAAATATAACGATTTTCACATAACGCAGGGAGACACTTTAGAAGAACCGCACGATTTAGACAAACGCTTTGAGGCAGTGGTAGCTAATCCGCCATTCTCCGCGCACTGGGCGGCAAACCAGACCTTCTTATCGGACGAAAGGTTCAGCCCGTACGGAAAACTCGCGCCGAAAACAAAGGCGGACTTCGCATTCGTTCAGCACATGCTCTATCAGCTTGACGAGAACGGAACAATGGCAATAGTCTTACCGCACGGAGTACTATTCAGAGGAGCGGCGGAAGGCGAGATCAGAAAATACATCATAAAGGAAAAAAACTGGCTCGATGCCGTCATCGGACTGCCCGCGAACAT
>DMTS01000060.1 GCA_003477045.1 Candidatus Delongbacteria bacterium | reverse complement strand
CTTGTATTCTTAATAGGCAGTATTCTGTATGTGATCTGGATCAGAATATTCATGAAGAAAAGAAAAGAGCTTGATGTTAAAAAATTCGAGGTAATGTCCGAGAACAACAGCAACCTGATCCAAATGATAACCGGAATGCAGGAAATAAAGCTGAACACCTGCGAGAAACAGAAAAGGTGGGACTGGGAGAATATTCAGGCTAAATTATTCAAGCTCAACGTAAAAAGCCTCAGCCTAGATCAGTATCAGAATTCAGGCGGTATGCTGATAAACGAAGGCAAAAATATACTAATATCGTTTTTTTCTGCTTATGCGGTAATAAAAGGCGATATGACTCTCGGAATGATGATCTCGGTTCAATATATTATCGGTCAGCTTAACAGCCCGATATCTCAACTAATATTTTTCATGCATTCTATGCAGGACGCAAAAATAAGCCTCGAAAGGCTCGGCGAGATACACAATAAAGAAGACGAGGAGAATACAAATTTAAATAAGATCACCGATATCGGAAGAGATAAAACCATAAGCGTGAAGAATTTGTCTTTCCAGTACGAAGGACCTGAATCCGAATTCGTCTTAAAAGATATAAGCCTGACAGTACCGCAGGGTAAAATAACGGCTGTTGTAGGCACAAGCGGAAGCGGCAAGACTACATTGTTAAAACTCCTTCTCGGATTTTACAAGCCCCAGAAAGGAATTATCGAAGTCGGTAAAAATGATCTTGAGATCATAAACAGCAACGAATGGCGAAAAAAATGCGGCGTAGTTATGCAGGAAGGATTTATTTTCTCCGATACTATCGCGAACAATATTTCAATAAGCGATGAGAAGCCGGATAAGAATAAACTCAAGCACGCGGTTCATGTCGCGAACATTGAAGAATTTATAGAAACTCTACCACTTGGATATAATACAAAGATCGGAAATGACGGGCACGGGCTCAGCCAAGGGCAGAAACAGAGAATACTCATAGCAAGATCAGTTTACAAAAACCCCGAATTCATCTTCTTTGACGAAGCTACTAATGCGCTTGATGCCAACAACGAAAAGATCATAATGGAAAACCTCAATCAGTTCTTCAAAGGCAAAACGGTCATCATAGTCGCGCACAGATTAAGCACGGTAAAAAATGCCGATCAGATCGTCGTAATCGAAAAAGGAAAGATCATCGAGAAGGGAACGCATAAAGAACTTGCCGAGCTCAAAGGCGCATATTTCAATCTTGTAAAAAATCAGCTCGAACTGGGGAATTAATATGCCTGATAAAGATAAAATAAACAATATAATAGACCGCAGCGAAAATACCCAGGAAATACTTACCTATCAGCCGCACTGGGCGGTTAGGATAGGGATCACAATAATCACAATCCTCATAGTCGGGATAATTTTTGCAGGTAAATTCATCGAATACGATAAAGGAAAAACAGTTTACGATGTAATATTTGAGAAGATATTCTAAATTTCCGCAAATTAAACAATTGAAAAAACAGTTCAAATGATTTACTTTTCAATCTATGAAAAACGCCGGACTGTTAATATTCCTAATTCCGCTCGCTGCTTTTTCCCAATGTGGAAGATGCGACAGCATAAAATATACCGTCAGCTCGGCAGTATTTGAGACTGATTCGGGAACGATGCGCTTTACTTTCTTCGAAAATGAAGCTCCGGTTCATGTAAAAAACTTTAAAGACCTTGTATCATCGGGATACTATAACGGCAAGATATTCCACAGGGTGATACCCGATTTCGTGATCCAGGCGGGGAGAGATTCCACGGCTGATAAAGCTACAATACCCGCCGAAATAAAAAAGATGCACTTTAAGGGATCTCTGGCGGCAGCCAGACTGGGCGATAATTTCAATCCCGAAAAAAGATCCGATAAATATGAGTTCTATGTCAGTATAAAAGAACTTCCGCACTTAGACGGAAAATATACCGTGTTCGGAAGAACAGTTGAAGGATTTGAGACTGTGAAAAAGATCGTTTCAGCTCCGAGAGACTCCACCGATAATCCGCTTGAAGAAATAAAAATTAAAAAAGCATATCTCGAAAAATATTTCGATACCGAAAAGTATGAATTCTACAAGAATAAAAAGGAGAAAGAATAAATGCTCAAAAGCATAGCTGATTTTTTTAAATCCGTATTTAGATTCCTTCGTTTATACTATCTTCCGCTTTTTATTTCATTCGGAGTTCTTTTGGTTATTGCGGTTTCAGTCGTCCTCTGGCTCGATATGAAGGTAATGCCGGAATATACGCGCTCCGGACTTGAGTTTTCCATTCCTTCGGTAGTCGGAATGAACCTTGATTCCGCCAGAACGGTGATCGAAGCGGATAGTTTTAAAGTATCTGATGAAATAATTAAAAAAGTTGATGCCACCAAGCCTGCAGGAACGATCCTCGAGCAGTATCCGAGAGCGGGGGCTAAATGCAAGCACGGAAGAAAGATCTATTTAACCTTATCAAAAGGTGCGCAGCCGGTAGTAGTACCCGATCTTATCGGAAAATCTCCGCAGGACGCGCTTTATAAAATAGCGGAAAAAAAGCTGGTGGCGGACAGCGTGCTTTATGAATTCAGCGAAGACTATCCGGACGGCGTGGTCATGGGGCAGTCGCTTGTGGTCAATGACACTGTCGATATCGGCGACAGGATTTTCATCGTTGTTAGCGTCGGCAAACATCCTTCTGAATACATTATTCCCGATGTAAAGGGACAGATATTAAAACAGGCCTCGCTGACTTTGCGCAAAGGCGGTTTCAAGATAACAGAGATAAAATATCAGAAGAACACCGATCTTCTGCCGAACACGATAATAGATCAGGAACCGGTTCCCGGAGAGATCGTTTATCAGGGGGCGGAAGTAAAGCTTGTCGTTTCATCAATGACGGAATAATCCGCACTGTTTCAACATAAATCACAATTTTTACAAGATTTAACTTATATATTCGGATATTTTTTCTTATATTTGAATAATGATCGGAAGATCGTTTATAAGTTGAATTTTTCAGGATTAACCGAATGAATAATATGCTCATAAGAATAATTGTTGCACTTATCGCCGCCCCCGTAATTTTGTATTCCCCATTCCTCGGAATTAATTATTTCGCTTCATTTATTTTTCTGATATCATTCCTCGGATCAAAAGAACTTCTGAATTTTTACAAAGCAAGGCATATAAAACTTAATCCTCTTGCGCCGTATCTCGTTTCCTTCGTACCGCTTTTCTTTCTCGCCGGCGGGTTTGAAGCAGCAGCCGAATATTCTCTTGCTGCCGCACTGATGCTTTTCACTTTCGATATCTTCAGAGCCAAAGACCGGGTTTCGTATATAATTTCCGGCTATACGCTGATGATAGTTTACTGCGGCATTTTCCCGGCTATGCTGATAGGAGTAATAGGCAGCACTATACCGATGATGTTCATTTTCATATACGGCGTTATAATAGCCACGGATTCATTCGCATACTTCGGCGGTCTCACCTGCAGAAAATTTTTCAGGACGCATAAGCTTCTTGAGCGAATAAGCCCTAAAAAAACGATCGAAGGGTCTGTTTCCGGTCTTATTTTCGGCATACTTGCAGGATGGCTCATCTTCAAATATACCGAGATCGGAGAGGGTTTCACCTTAGCTCAGGCAATATCTTTCTCGGCCATGATCTCAATTCTCGGCCAGATCGGAGACCTGTTCGAATCAATGATAAAAAGGGATTTCGGGGTTAAGGATTCTTCGAATATAATACCGGGTCACGGAGGGGTGCTTGACAGGTTCGACAGCCTGATATTCGTAGCTCCCGCCGCATACATTTTTATTAAATATCTTTTAAATTAAGGAGAACCATGGAAGGGTACGAATTAGCAAAAAGGGTAGTTGAACTGGCTCTTGAAAAAAAGGGCATGGATATTTCGATCGTTGATCTTAGGGGAATAACATCCTCATTCGATTTTTTTGTTGTCATAACCGGTTCTGTTGACCAGCATGTCAGAGCCTTGGCCGATCATATCAGAAAAGAGTTGTCCAGACAGGGCGATAAACCTATCGGGTACGAGGGAGCGAATAATATGAAATGGGTGCTTCTTGATTATGTGGATGTAGTGGTGCATATCTTCGACCCCGAAACACGGGACTATTACAAACTTGAATCTATCTGGAATGACGCAAAAATTGAAAGAATGGAGTAAAGATGACCTATGTAATAGATATCGGCAACACAACTGTAAAACTGTATAAAATGAATGAGGGCAATGTTGTTCAGACGCTTAAATTTGACGAGAAAGCGCTGAAAACTTTATCCGAAAGTAAATTTAATGTCGAATTCATAATCGCTTCCGTCGTTCCGAAGAAAACGGAGGAGATCGCCAGCCTGATCGAACATTACGGCATGGATAAACCTCTTGTCCTGACTCATGAACATTATAAAAGTCTGAAAAGCAAATACCTTGATCTGAGCGAACTGGGTATAGACAGGCTGTGCAATGTGGCTTACGCAATAAAGAATTTCAAGAAAAATACGGTCGTAATAGACCTCGGTTCGGCAGTAACATTCGACATTATTAACGGACGGGGAGAATTTGAGGGCGGCATGATACTTCCGGGTATAAGAACACAATTCAGATCTCTTTCTAAACAGACGGCTCTGCTTCCTGATCTTATTCAGCACGATAACGATCTTTTTATAGGCAGATCGACGGAAGAATGCATAAGGTCGGGCGTTCAGAACGGGATCGCAGGGATCTGTAACGATTTCATCAAAGAGGTAGCGAACCGTTTTACCACAAGGATACAGGTTATCCTGTCGGGAGGCGATGCGGAATTCATATCCAAGCTTGTGGATTTTGATTATAAGATCGAAAAACTTACTGTACCGCTCGGCGCATATTTAATAAGCAGAATGGTAAAGTAAAATGAAAAAAAGTATGTTCTGCATACTTGTTATCCTTTTATTTTCAACCCTCGGAGCCGGGACGCTTTTAAAAATTCACAGCGCGGATATTTTAAAAGCGTCCCGGCTCCGAGGGTTGAAAATAAAAGGATAACANNGGAGCCGGGACGCTTTTAAAAATTCACAGCGCGGATATTTTAAAGCAGAATCAGATCGGCGGAAAGACCATTTACGGAAATGTGGATATTGAATATGATATTTACAGAGTGAAGTGCGACAGCGCAGTAATAAATAAAGATATGACCTACGCAAGGCTGTTCAGGAATATTCAGTTCAGCGACACTTCAAGAACGATCAGATGTAAAAGCGCTACTCTCTCGAAAACTCCGAACGGAAATATGGCTTATCTGATGGGTGATATCAGAATAACGGAAAAAGATTTTTATATAACCGGAAAAGAAGCCTCGATGAACGAGATAACCGACAGGGTATCGGTCTCTGATTCGGTCATCGTAAAATATTTCAAGTTCCCTTCCGCGCTTTACTGTAAACAGCTTGAGCTCTCTACCGGAGAAGAGATAGTGTCCTCCGAGTCTGTTGACAGCGTTCATTATATTGATTCTTTAAGATATTACAAGCTTTTTACGCGCAGTTTTTCATACGACTTAAAAAAAGAAAAACTTGTTTTTGAAACTAAATTCGATCTGGAAGCGCATGAGTTTTCTGAGCCTTATTTGAAATTCAGGCAGACAGACCCCGCAAAGATACTTTCAGTCATAAAAAAACTTAAAATAGTAAAAGACGGCTATTTTTCGGCGAACAGAGGCACTTTCATCTTTGACAGTGTCGATATAGAGACTACTGGAAAATGCTCCTTTCGGCAGTACGACAGGGAAAAAGCTGATACTCTCCTTTTTAATTCGGACAGGATCATTTATTCCGAAAAAGCACAGAAAGGCGATGCCGTAGGGAATGTGATGATCAGACAAGACAAAATGACCATCGAGACAAAACACGCAAGCTATTACCAGCTAGACGAGATAGTAAAGTTTCTTGACAAGCCCGTCGTTACTTATGACAATAATACGATCACAGGCGACTCGATCGAACTTAAGATCGGTAAAAAGGACTTTTACCCCGAAACCGCAGTGATCTACGGGAACCCTGTTTTCAGATCCAAACCGGAACCTGATTTTCCCGATGAGATCAATATTTTAAAGGGAAAACTGATGAACCTGTGGTTTTCCGGGAAAGATATTTCAAAAATAATTGTTTCAAAAGAGGCGGAAGGTGTGTATTTTATCAGAAAGGAGAGATCTAAGACCAGCGAAGCGTCAAACTATCTCCTCGGTGACGAAATGGTAATAAACTTGATCGACGGAAAAATAGACAATGCCTCGATAAAGGGCGGATGCGAAGGAGTGTATTACCCCGATAAAATGAAAAAAGAGGCTTTAAAACCAAAAAAGAAATAGATTATGGATCAGATTCTAAGAGCCGAAGGGCTAAAAAAAATGTATGGAAAGAAAGAAGTCGTCAAATCGGTGACGATCGAGCTTAAAAAAGGCGAGATAGTCGGACTTTTAGGACCGAACGGCGCAGGAAAAACAACTACTTTTTATATGCTGACAGGCATGATAAAACCGAATGCCGGAAAAGTATTTTTGAACGGAATCGATGTGGCAAAAATGCCCATGTACAAAAGAGCGAGGAACGGGCTCGGTTATCTACCGCAGGAAGCTTCGGTTTTCAGAAAGCTCTCGGTCGAAGATAATATTATGGCTATTTTACAGAGAGTGGAAAAAAGCAGCAAAAAAAGAAAAGAGAGACTCGAAATTTTACTCGACGAACTTAAGATCAAGCATATCAGAAAAAGCAAAGGATATTCTTTGAGCGGAGGCGAGAGAAGAAGGGTCGAAATTACCAGATCCCTCGTTACGAACCCGGATTACATACTTCTCGATGAGCCTTTTGCCGGAGTTGACCCTGTGACGATTGAATCCATTCAGGCTATAGTTATGGGTCTTAAGAAAAAAGGGATCGGAGTTCTGATAACCGACCATAATGTTTACGAAACTTTAAAAATAACCGACAGGGCTTATATACTTTTCGACGGAAAGATCATGATCGAAGGCTCTTCGGAATTTCTGGCCAACGATCCGAATGCAAAAAAGATGTATCTTGGTGAAAATTTTAAACTTCATCGTCCGGATGCGGACAGGGAGGTTGAAAATGATAAAGCAGACGCTTAAAACTTCGCTCAAGCCCGAACTTGCGCTTAAACAGGCGGTCATTCTCAATTCATCGCTTCTTGAGCTTCCCGTACTTCAGCTGGAGGAAAAGATAAACGAAGAACTTGAGGAAAATCCGTTTCTTGAAACAGTGGAAGGAATAGAAACGGAAGACGGAGCTGAGGCCCGCAAAGAAAAAGAGACGGAGAAGAAAGAAAAGGAATTTGTTGATCTTGTAAAGACATTTTCCGACTACGACAGCGAATATTCTGATCAGGGAGACGGTGATGACGGCAACGAAACAGAACATGAGCAGGGTTACCAGAGAACTTTAAGGGATTCTTTATACGATCAGATCCACGAGAACTTCCTGTCCGAGACAGACACTGATGTCGCCACCTATATAATTGACAATCTTGATGAGGACGGGTTCTTCAAAGTCGATCTCGAGCTTGTAAAGCTTGAATTTCCCGATGCGACCGATAAGACCATTCTGAGGGTATTGAAGACGATCCAGAAATTTGAACCTGTGGGCATCGCGTCAAGGGACACCAGGGAATGTCTGATGGTGCAGCTCAGATCAAGAGAGCTTTATCTTGAGGACACCTACATTGTGCTTAGGGATCATTATGACGACCTCGTGAATAAAAGATATTCCGTTATCATGAAAAAGACCGGAATAGAGCAGGAGCAGATGCAGGAAATAGTCGAAGAGGTCAAGTCATTAAATCCGAAACCGGGTTCGTCAAGGACGATCGAGCTGTGGGAAAATGCAGAACCGCAGGCCATGTCCATCACGCCTGATTTTATAATAAAAGAAGTTGAGGGAAAGTTCGAGGTAATACTTAACAACGCATCCATTCCAAATCTTAATATAAACAAGCAGTTCGAAAGCATTTATCTTTCCAAGAACCCTAAAGCCGAAGCTAAAGATTATGTCAAAAAGAAGATCGAATCCGCAAAATGGTTCATCAATGCCGTTCATCAGAGAAGGACAACGCTTAAAAGAGTTATGGAGTCCATAGTTAAGCTACAGCGCGAATTCTTTCTTTACGGCGAGGACAGACTGAAGCCGATGATATTGAAAGATGTGGCTGACGATATCGAAATGGATATAGCGACAATATCAAGAGCGACAAAAGATAAATTCGTTGATACCGATTTCGGAGTGTTTGAATTAAAATATTTTTTCTCCGAGAAATCACATACGGCTGAAGGCGAAGATGTTTCCACCCGGGTTGTAAAAGAGAGGATCAGAGATATTATCACAATTGAAGATAAGAGAAAACCGCTGTCCGATCAGTTCATTTCGGAAATGCTGGCTGAGGAAGGATATACAGCAGCAAGACGCACGGTACAAAAGTACCGCGAAGATATGGGCTTTCCTGTGGCGAGAATGAGAAAAGAACTTTATTAATAAAACTCAAAGATCTGTCATGATAATTACACCGTTGAACTATTTAGAATCTAAAGTAGAATATAACGCCATTATGGCATTTATACATTTGGAATAGGCACTAACTCTGAAAAAAAAAGCCTCGAGGCGTTTTTCCAGACATTATAAAAAATTAACTTATTCATTTCGGGGGATTCTTTTGAGGAATGAGTATTTAGGAGAGTGAGATACTATGAAAATTACTGTTATATATGGAACACTACGAAAAACAAAGTCTAGTACATATAATATTGCACAGCAATTTATTAAGTGTTTATCTGATGGAGATGTTATTACAGAGTTCTTTTTACCTAAAAGCATGCCTAATTTTTGTCGGGGATGCTGGAAATGCTTTACCGACTATACCAAATGCCCAGATCATGAATATTTGAATCCTATTGTAGAGGCAATGTTAGATTCAGATTTACTTATTTTCACAGCACCAGTTTATGTTTATCATGTTCCAGGGCAGGTAAAAGCATTTCTTGATCATTTCGGATACCAGTGGATGGCACATCAGCCAAGAAAAGAAATGTTCAGCAAACAAGCGCTTCTCATTTCGACGGCAGCAGGTGCGGGGACGAAGTCAACGTTAAAAGATTTAAAAGACAGTATGAACTTTTGGGGGGTTGCCCAGACATATACGTTTGGAAGAAATACTCATGGTGCAGACTGGGATAGTGTAGAGGGAAAAAGAAAATTGAAATTTGAAAAGGACGTTGTTAAACTTGCTAGGATAATTAAAGATAAAAGTGTCAATGTAAAACCTTGTCTTAAGGTAAAGTTTTTATTCTATGTGATGAGATTTATGCAGAAAAAGTTTAAATTTAATCAAGCCGATGTTAAGTACTGGGAGTCATTTGGCTGGCTTGACAAAAAAAGACCATGGAAAAGTAAATGAATAAGCAGTATATTTAACTAGTCGAGAATTTATTTACTTTGTCAAATATTTCTATACTTAACCGTCAGAATCTTTTCGTTTTTCCGTGGCAGTACGGTGTTGTTCCTTTATGCTCGTAATAATCCTGATGATAATCCTCTGCTTTCCAGAATTCTGAAGCCTTTATGACCTGAGTTGCAGTCTCGAATCCTTTTGATTCGAGTATCCCGATCAGTTTTTCAGTGACCGCTTTTTCGCTGTCATTATTATAAAAAACGACAGATTCGTACTGCTGACCTATGTCGGGTCCCTGTCCGTCCGCCTGTGTCGGATCGTGGATCTCGAAGAATTCTCTGGCTACGGTCTCAAAATCTGTTTTTCTGTCATCGTATAATACTTCGACGGTCTCATAATGACCGGTCGTTCCTGTGCAGACCTGTTTATAAGTCGGATATTTCGTATGTCCGCCCATGTAGCCTGAATAAACCTCAAGCACTCCGGGCAGTTTTTCCATATAATATTCAACACCCCAGAAACATCCGCCGGCAAAGTAAGCTCTTTTTATATTCTTAGCAGGAATGAAATCCATTGATATTGAATTTACGCAGTGACGGACATTTTTGTCAGTCAGCTTTTCCCCTTCAAAAACATGGCCCAGATGACCGCCGCATCGGGCGCATGTTATCTCCGTTCGGCTGCCGTCAGGATCTTTTGTCCTGTTGACAGCTCCTTTGATCTCATCGTCGAAAGCAGGCCATCCGCAGCCTGAATCGAATTTATCTTCGGATCTGTACAGCATGTTCCCGCACTGTCTGCAGGTATAAATACCTTTTTCGCTGAATTTTTCGTATTTGCCGGTGAAAGGCGCTTCGGTTCCTTTTTGAATTATTACTCTTTCTTCTTCGGGCGTGAGTTTATTGTATTGATCTGGCATTTTTTCATTCTCCTTTTTTCCGCTGTATAATATCAGCAATAATGCGGTCGAAATCAATATGGGAGCGATATATTTCACAACAGTCCCGTTTTTTATAAGCAATATAGATTTAGCGCTACTAAATAAATATGATTTATGTTAGCCATTACCTCTGACGGACAACCAGCGGGATATAATTCAGATAAAAGCGAACCCGTTACCATCTTTACCCGCCGGTACGGTAAATGTTTAAAAGTAGTGATTGAATTAATGCAGAGGGTGAGCTTTTAGATGAATTTATGTCTCGCACAAATAAATAAAAAAGCCGGACTGAGCCGGCTTGGAATTCTATATAATAGCGAAAATTATCTTCCGAGGTATTCGCCTGTCTTGGTGTCGATCTTAACCACATCGCCTTCGTGGCAGAACAGAGGAACCTGGGTCAGCAGACCGGTTTCCATCTTTGCGTCTTTAAGAACTTTTCCGCCTGTATTTCCCTGAACTGCAGGCTCGGTATAAGCGATTTTTAATTCGACCATCTGGGGTAATTCAACGCTGATCGGCTTTTCGTTGTAAAGAAGAACATCAATAACATTTTCCTCTTTAAGATAATAAATGTTGTCGCCTAAGTATTCCTCTGACAGCTCAAGCTGCTCGTAAGTAGCCTCGTCCATAAAAACATACATATCCCCGTTCTTGTACGAGAACTGCATTTTTCTTCTGTCAAGTCTGACTTCGTCAAGCTTGTCAGTCGCGCGGTAAACCGTTTCTGCCATAGATCCGACGGTTAAATTTCTGGTTTTCAATTTCATCGTTGAAGCAGAACGGGCGCCCTTGTTATATTCGGCTTTTAAAACAAGCAGAAGATCATTGCCTGATTTTATAATATTCCCTGCTCTGAATTCTGAAGCTTCCTTCATTTTTACTCCTTTATATCAATTTTTTAATAATTCTTTCCGAGAACCGGCGAAAAATAATAAATTTTTTATCAAATTGCAATTCCTAATTAAATATTTGCTTAACACGCCGAAATCAGCTTCGATCCCTCTTATATTCTCAAGAAAGAAAGTGAAAGAATTATCCTTAATCCCGCCGGTTCTGTCATTGAAGGTCATCTGATATTCTGAATATTTTTGATACATGTCATCATCAGTGAAATAATTTTTCATCAGTCCGTTGAAAGCTTTTACCTTTACAAGCTGGTAATTATCTTCCTGATGATAGCTGTGCCAGATGAACGGCTTGCCCGACAGGCAGGCTCTCGCCCATGAGTCCTCGCCCCTGACAAAATTCAGATCGGCGACTTTTAAAAGCGCGTCATATTCTTCCTGCGTTATAAAGTCTGAAAATACTATTTTTAATTTTTCATTCCGATGTTCGAGAATAGGTTCAAAGCTCTTTTGACTTTTTTCGCCGAACACGATCAGTTCTGTTTTCTTTCCTGATGAAAGTATGTCTGTAATGAAATTGCTGAAGTCATGTTCATAAGTGAAAACCGTAGCAATAAGCCCGTCCCCGTCAAGCCCGAAACGCGCGCAGAATTTCTTCCGGAGCTCCGCTTTCTCAAGTTGAGTCAGCTCTCTGTCTAATATCAGTCCGCCCGAATTTTCATTAAATCCCGGCATGAAAAAATATTTCTTCGCTTTTGCGCCTGTCAGCGATTCTTTTAAATGAACTCCCTCGATCCACTTCTCCGCCGACAAATGGTCTAGATTTATTATCAGGCATTCTCTCTGAAGAGCTGTCTGATAAAAATCATCCGGTATATGGCAGGCAAAAGCTTCTATTATCAGCTCCGCAGGCGGATACCTGCGTAAAAAATTTTCATTAAGAACATCGTA
>DMTS01000109.1 GCA_003477045.1 Candidatus Delongbacteria bacterium | reverse complement strand
CGGCTGTTGATCTCGGCGGAGAAAAGATAGTGAAGGTGGAAATTCCTGCCGAATGGAAAAAGAACCAGAGCAGCGGATTTATGATCGACAGGGGAGCAGGCAGACCGGATTTTATCAAAGGCATATGCGATATAATGAACGCGCAAAAGGGCGATGACCTTCCTGTAAGCGCATTTTTAGACAGAGAGGACGGCACATTCCCGGCCGGAACAACAGAATATGAAAAGCGCGGGATCGCAGTAAATGTGCCCGAATGGATCAGCGAAAATTGTATCCAGTGTAACCAGTGCGCTTACGTTTGTCCGCACGCCGTGATCAGGCCTTTCCTGGTCAGCGCTGATGAAGAGAAAAAACTGCCGGCTGATACAAAGCTTTTAAAAGCTATCGGAAAAGAATTCGACGGGCTCAAATTCAGAATTCAGATCAGTCCTCTAGATTGTACAGGCTGCGGAAACTGCGCCGATGTATGCCCTGCNNCACCAAAAGGCAAAGCTCTTGAAATGAAAGCACTGGGCACCCAGACAGCGGAAGTTGAAAGATGGGATATTATATCTAAAAATGTAACATATAAAGACAAGCTTACCGATAAATTCGCGAATGTAAAATCTTCGCAGTTCGCACGACCTTTATTTGAATTTTCAGGCGCGTGCGGCGGATGCGGCGAAACACCTTACATAAAAGCTATAACCCAGCTGTTCGGCGACAGAATGATGGTGGCGAACGCAACAGGCTGTTCTTCTATTTACGGCGGATCGGCCCCGTCAACTCCATACTGCCCCAACTCCGAAGGCAAAGGCCCCGCATGGGCAAACTCTTTATTTGAGGACAATGCCGAGTACGGTTTGGGAATGGCTCTGGCTGTCAATAAGCTAAGAGACAGATTAGTTATAAAAATGAAAGCCGCAATAGAAAAGGGCGGAATAAAGCCTGAAACTAAGACCGCTTTTGAAATGTGGATAGCAGGTAAAGATAATGCCGAAGAATCGAAAAAAGCGGCAGATATTGTCAGAACAGCTGTTAAAAATGAAACCTGCGGCTGCGGATCAATAAAAGAAATTCAGGAACTGGATCAGTACCTTGTAAAAAAATCGGTATGGATCTTCGGCGGAGACGGATGGGCCTACGACATCGGCTATGGAGGTCTTGACCATGTTATAGCTTCAGGCGATGATGTAAATCTTCTTGTAATGGACACCGAAGTATATTCAAATACGGGCGGTCAGTCATCAAAATCAACCCCGATCGGCGCTGTCGCAAAATTCGCTGCTTCAGGAAAAAAGATAAGAAAAAAAGACTTGGGAATGATGGCTATGAGCTACGGATATGTTTATGTCGCTCAGGTCGCAATGGGCGCGAATCAGGCTCAGTATTTTAAAGCACTAAAAGAAGCAGAAGCGTATCCGGGACCTTCTCTTATAATAGCATATTCACCGTGCATCAACCACGGATTAAGGGCCGGAATGGGCAAAACCCAGCAGGAACAAAAACTTGCGGTTGAAGCAGGATACTGGCACCTGTACAGGTATAATCCTATGCTTGAAGCCGAAGGAAAAAATCCTTTCACCTTAGATTCGAAAGAACCGAGCTGGGATAAGTTCCAGTCGTTTTTACAGGGTGAAGTCAGATATACATCATTATTGAAAACATTCCCCGAAGAAGCGAAAACTTTATTCAGCGCAGCCGAAGAGAATGCAAAATGGAGATACAGCAGCTATAAAATGAAATCCGAATTGAAATTCTAGTTCAATTTTATTGAGAATATTGAAGGACGGGGTAGCCCCGTCCTTTTTATTAATGAATTTATGAGCAAAAAAAAGAGAAATATAGAATCGTCCTCAAAAGAAAAACCGGAAGGAATTTTTTCAAAAAATTTCTACATGATTTCGGTTGTTGTTATTGCGCTTGCAGTTCTAATTGTTTATTACAACTCATTCCATACCTCGTTCCAGTATGATGACATCCACCATATTTTCCAGTCACAGCATAATAAGAGTTTTGACAGCTTTAAAAATCTGTCATTCTGGTTCCATTTTATTCAGAGAGCTCCGGCGCAGTTTACTTTTGCATTGAATTATCATTTCGGGCAGTACAGCGTTTTCGGTTACCATTTAGTTAATGTGATAATCCATATTATTTCATCTGTTCTAGTTTTTATACTGACCGGAATCCTTCTCAATTCAGGAGCATTTAAGCAGGATGCAGTAATTAAAAATAAAAAGATCATCCGGTTGTTTTCCGCGCTGATATTCGCTGTTCATCCTATTCAGACAGAAGCTGTGACTTATATCGTACAGAGAATGGAATCGCTTTCTTTTGCATTTTATACGGCGGCTCTGATCATGTACTATTTATTCAGGAAAGAAAGAGAGACGGTCAAAAAAGTTTTTAAATTCACTCTTTTCTTACTTACCGGACTATTGGCTGTCATGACCAAGCAGACGGCTTATACTCTTCCTTTGACGATCCTGCTTTTCGAAATATATTTTATAAGGGATGAGAAGGGATCCTGCAATAAAAAACTGATATTAACGCTGACTGCAGTTCTTTCTTCAGCCCTGATAATCGGACTCGCAGCGGATATATTGCCGAAAGAATATATGTCCGATACAACTAGATGGCAGTATATGATCACTCAATTTAAAGTGATCCCGAAATATATATTTCTTCTTTTTATTCCCGCCGGGCAGAATGTCGATCATCATGTAACAGTCCCGGAAAGTATTTTTGAACCTGTAGTCCTTTCAGGGATTTTATTTATCGGAGTTTTGATCTTCATCGCAGTTTACGCTTATAAAAAAGATCAGAAACTGATCAGTTTTTCAATAGTCTGGTTCTTTGCGGTAATTTCTTTACGGTCAAGCGTACTGCCTATAAGCGACCTTATGAGCGAGCACAGGCTTTATCCTGCCATGTTCGGTCTCGGGCTGTTCATATCTGTATCAGTTATATTAACAGCTGATAAAATTGCAGGCAATTTTAATTATAATTTTACGCTGATAACTCTCTTAATTATTACGGCCGCATATTCGGCCTCGACAGTAAGAAGAAACGAAGTATGGAAGGATGAGCTTTCATTATGGAAAGATTCCGTAAGTAAATCGCCCGAAAAATTCCGTCCGAATTACAATGCCGGTGAAGCATTTAAAAAATCCGGTCTTTCGCAAACAGCTCTCAGCTACTATCTAAAAGCTTTTTCCATAAATCCGGACAGCTACGGCTTGTGCAATAATATCGGAAACATCTATTCGGAAAAAAAAGATTTCGATTCGGCAGAGAAATATTATCTGAGAGCCTTGTCGCTGAATCCCGAATATCCGAAAGCGCTGAACAATCTGGCCAATATATATTTTAAAAAAGGCAATATGAAGGAAGCTGAAAAGCTCTATGTTGCCGCATCAGAGAAAGATCCGGGGTTCATTGACCCTGTCTTAAATCTGGGGCACCTTTATTTTATTTCCGAACATTATGACGAGGCTGTCATAAAATATAAACGGGTTCTTGAGCTCAATCCGGATCATGAACAGGCCAGAAACAATCTCAATATAATAGAAAGCAGACTTGCAGGTCAAAAAGAATGAGCGCAAGAAAGAACCTGATAAGAATGTCAGTGGTAATAATTATACTGCTTTTCTACATTTTGCTTGATTTAATACTAGGTTGTTTTTTCCTGAAAAAAGACGAGATAAGAATATCCGATCCGTATTTTCATCATGGACTAAAGCCGATGTCGCAGAAATCTTCTGAATGGGGAGGCAGGAATTACAGACTTGTCACAAACTCTTTGGGGTTTAAAGACAGTTCAAATAGAGATATTGAAAAAAAAGCAGGTATGAAGAGAATAATGTTTCTGGGCGATTCGTTTACTGAAGGTCTCGGATACGATTTTGACAGTACCTTTACAGGCATAATAGCAAACGATCTAAAGGGTAAATATGAAGTTCTGAACGGAGGAGTAACATCGTATTCGCCGAAGCTTTACCTGCTGAGAACGGAGCATCTGATAAATTCAGGCTATGAATTTGATCACATAGTATTAATGCTCGATATTTCAGATATTCAGGATGAAGTCATATATGAAAATTTTATACCCGAGCGTAAGATCAGCTTACTTAAATCAGTCGATGTAAAATTATCGAACACCTTTTTCTCTTACAGTTATTTTTTTAGAGGCATAATAAAAAAGCTCTTGAATTCACATTCAGGATCGGGCGAAGACAGCATACTCGAACAGAAGATCAGCGACAGGGGACTGTGGACTTACGATGAAAAATGCTTTGCAGAGTGGGGTGAAAAGGGGCTTTATGCGGCTGAGATCAGCATGAAAAAACTATCTGATCTGTGCCGGAATAAAAAAATTAAATTGACCATGGCGGTTTATCCTTGGCCTGAACAAATGATCAATGATACAGTTGAATCTAAACAGGTAATTTTTTGGAAAGGATTCTGCTTAGAGAATAATATTGATTTTATTGATTTATTCCCTTACTTTTTCGAGGATGAGTGCCGGGAGTGTACAGTCAAAAAATATTTTATAGAAGGAGACTGTCACTGGAATTATGACGGACATGAGCTGATAGCGGAAAAAATTCTGGAAAGAATAAAATAAACGGTGTTTAAATGGAAAAGAACAAGATATCAAAGGAACAGAGCAAAGACACGGGAATTATTATAGCGCTTATACTGCTTCTTTCGGGCACGGTCTTAAAATCCTTTTTACTAATTAAAATTTCGATAGTTATAATTTTCATATCATTTCTTATCCCTGTACTATTTTATTTTCCCGCGATTGTCTGGTTCGGGTTTTCAAAAATATTTGGCTCCGTCGTTTCAAAGATAGTTCTGGCTATAATATTCATTTTAGCCGTCTTTCCGGTCGGGCTAATTAGAAAAGCTATGAAAAAAGACCCGATGATGATTCGCAGCTTCAAAAAAGGATCCGGAAGCGCATGGACTGTCAGGGAACACAAATATTCAGAAAGCGATATCTTAAAACCGTATTAGAGGCTTCCCGATGGAATTTTTAAAAGAATTATTTGATTTTATTAAGACCAGAAAAAAATTCTGGCTGATACCGGTAATCATTATACTGTTGTTTTTCGGCGCACTTTTATTCGTTACCGCCGGATCTGCTATTGCACCTTTTATATACACGATATTTTAGAGGAACAGATGTCAAAGATAATACTCGGAATTTCAGCATATTACCACGACAGTTCGGCAGCTCTGATAATTGACGGAGAGATAATTGAAGCGGTTCATGAAGAAAGATTCACACGGATCAAACACGATCATTCCTTCCCAAAAAGATCTGTCGGCTATATACTGGATAAATCAAGTTTAAAACTATCAGATATAGACGCGGTGGTCTTTTACGAGAAGCCGTATCTGAAATTTGAAAGGCTTCTCGAAACCTATCACGAGTTCGCTCCGAAAGGCTTTCAAAGCTTCAGTTCTGCAATGCCTGTGTGGCTTAAGGAAAAAGTGTTCATGACAGGCAACATTAAAAAAGAGCTTGAAGGTTTCGGGCATTCAGAAAAGATAAGATTATATTTCAGTGAACATCACCTGTCTCATGCCGCAAGCGCATTTTTCCCGTCCCCTTTCGATGAAGCTGCGATACTAACTATTGACGGGGTCGGAGAAAGAGCGACCAGTCTGATAGGCTTTGGTAAAGGAAATTCCATCGAGGTTCTCAGAGAGTTGAATTTTCCTCATTCGGTCGGATTGCTGTATTCTGCATTCACCTACTTCTGCGGCTTTAAAGTCAACAGCGGAGAGTACAAACTTATGGGTCTGGCTCCTTACGGCGACCCGGATTCGGAAAGAACAAAAAACTACGAAAAGCTGATCAGAGAATTTCTTGTCGAAATAAAGGAAGACGGCTCAATTTTATTGAATATGGATTATTTTGACTATACCACCGGCCTGAAAATGATCCATGAAGCCAAGTGGGAAAAACTTTTCGGGTTGAAAATCAAGTCAGATAAAGTAGAGTATTCTCAACAATATATGGATCTTTCGCTCTCGATCCAGAGAGTGACAGAAGAAATTGTGATGAATATGGCCAGACAGGCAAAAGAACTTACCGGATCAGACAACCTTGTTCTTGCAGGCGGCGTAGCTCTGAACAGTGTCGCGAACGGTAAAATCTTAAGCTCGGGACTTTTTAAGAAAATGTGGATCCAGCCGGCTTCAGGAGACGCAGGAGGATCGGTAGGCGCGGCTCTGGCTCAATACTATATCGGGTTCAGCGGCGAAAGGAAGTTTGATCCTTCAGAGCCTGATTCGATGAAAGGAGCCTTTTTAGGCCCGGAATATTCTGACGATCAGATAATTCTTACTTTGAAAAGATACGGTGTCAAGTACAGGAAATATGATAGTCTCGAAGAACTCGCTTCTTTTACTGCCAGGCTGCTGAACGAAGGAAATATCATAGGCTGGTTCCAGGGCAGAATGGAATACGGGCCGAGAGCTTTGGGAAACAGAAGCATTCTAGGTGACGCGAGAAGAGCTGATATGCAGAAAAGGATGAATCTGAAAATAAAATACAGAGAAGGTTTCAGGCCGTTCGCCCCGTCGGTACTTGAAGAGGACATTCAAGATTTCTTCGAAATTGATGTTCCGAGTCCCTACATGCTGTTCGTGATACCTGTTACAAAAAAAAGAAGAAATTCTATACCGGAAGGCTATTTCAAAAGGGAGCTTTATGAAAGGCTCTATCACGAAAGATCGGATATTCCCGCAGTGACGCATATAGATTATTCCGCAAGGATACAGAGCGTAAGTAAAAAAACGAATTTGAAGTATTGGACAGTTATAAATGAGTTCAAAAAACTTACCGGTTACGGTGTAATAGTAAATACCAGTTTTAATGTGCGCGGCGAACCGATAGTTGCTACCCCGTCAGATGCGTTTTCATGTTTCATGAGAACTGAGATGGATTATCTTGTTATGGGAAGTTATCTGCTGGATAAAAAAGATATGATCGGCCTTGACAGGGCATTATTCAATACCGAATTCGGTTCGGATTAGCACTAATAAATTATTTTTTAGTTGACAATTTGAATTAGTTTTGCAATATTATCAAGTAATTAGGAAGCAATTCTTAAGGCTATTAAACAAACGGATTAAGGAAAATGAGGAAAATTATCATGAAATACATTTCTGTCGCTGTACTGATTATCGCATTTGCAATGCAGATATCATGTAAAAGCAGCGACGAACCGAAATCAGGTGCGGCAATAAGTGAAAAAAACTCAGAACAGGAAGTTCCACAACCGAAAGCAAAAGCTGAAGAACCGGTTAAAGAGGAAAATGCGGTCGAGAAAACAGTTGATGTACCAAAGTCAGTTCAGGTAACAGAGGCTGTCAAACCTACTGCAGGAGAAAAAAAAGATATCGCTCAGGTGCAACCTGAAAAAAAAGAAGAACCTAAAGCAAAAAAAGCAGCGCAAAAACAAACTGATGAAAAGGGCATGGTTTCATATGTTGAAGGGAATGTGAAAAAGAAAAACATCGAAGAAGCCGATTTCAAAACCAGTGTAGCTGAAAAAACTGCCGTAAAATCGAGAGAATCATACAAGACAATGGTAAAATCAAGAGCTGAGCTTGAGCTTTCGGGACTTGACATTATCAGGCTGGCTCCGAAAACAACTGTCGATCTGGTAGCTTTATACGAAGAAACAAAAGATGGGAAACAGAAAACGGACATAAAACTTGCCGAAGGCGATCTTTGGGCACAGGTAAATTCATCCGATGAAAAAAGCGAATTCATGATGGATACCGATATAGCTGCAGCAGCTATAACAGGAACGAATTTCAGGATGTCGAAAGACGGCGAATTAACAGAAATGAAAGTTTATCACGGCGAGGTGAAAATTTCCAACGCGAAAGAAAAAATGGACGAGCTTGATGCAAAATCCGTGAAGGATTTCAAACAGCCCGGTCAGGTTTCAGGGCCGAAACAGATATCGGGACCGAAGCAGGTATCACTGGAAGAATGGGTATATATAGTTAAGAACATGCAGCAGATCACTTTCGACAGAACAGGTAAAGTGGTATCGGCAGGAGAATTCAAAGCGACCGATAAAGCTGAGAAAAACGAATGGGTTGACTGGAATAAAAAAAGAGACAGACAAAAAGGATTGAAATAAAATAACTTGTAGGGGTGGTATATGAAAAAAGTATCTTTGATCAGCTTTCTTGTACTAATGATAACATTGTTGGCACAGGGCGAAATTGATTGGGAAAGAAGGGTAATTTCAGCGTCAGGAATAGGAGCGCCGAATCCAAATGCGCCAAATATGGCCGTTAAAAGAGCCGGAGCAATTAATGCGGCTAAAATGTATGCCATAAGAGACCTGATGGCCACTATAAAGGGGATGTATCTTTCAAGCGAACAGACGGCAGAAAATTACATGATGACTTCAGACGTAGTTAAAACTCAGACAGAAGGAATTGCAAGAGCTTTCCAGATGGTCGGGGAACCGCAATATTTTGAGGACGGATCCGTTCAGGTTACTGTTGAGATGAGCGTTGACGGCAAGCTGAGTGATCTTATGATGAAGAACGAAACATTCGGCGACACTACTCCTTTAGCAGAACCCGCAACTTATAAATTATCAGAAGTTGCTGCAAGTCAGCCGGAAGTTTATACAGGACTGATAATTGACTGTTCGGGGATCGAATTAAGACCTGCATTATCGCCTAAAGTTTACAGCCAGGCAGGAAAAGAAATCTACGGCAGCGCAAATGTAAATAAAGACTTCGCAGTTCAACAGGGTATGCTCGGTTATCTGAAAAGCATAGACTCAGCCAAGGCTAATTCCAGAGTAACCAACAATCCTTTTGTCGTTAAAGCTGTAAGTGCAAAAGGAACCAACAAAGCTGACATTATAATAAGCGACGCTGATGCCGCAAAAATTGAGGAAATGGCTTCAAAACTGAACTTTTTGAGAGAGTGCAGGGTTATAGCCATAATCAAATAAACTATCTGAGGAAAACCTATGAAAAAATTAACTGTATTTTTACTTACTTCAATTTTAATGTTTACAATCGGATGTTCGCAATCTGTAAGAAAAGATGAACCGGTTTCAAAGGTACAGCCCGTTCAGGATCAGCCGGTATCGTCTGCAGCCGAAAAAGAAGCGATCGTTAAGGAGGCCGTAGCGGCAGCAGTAGCTGCAGCAAAAGCAGAGACAGCCGCAGCTATTTCCAAGAATGCAAACGAAGACATAACCGATCCGTATATCGATAATGGCATAAACTGGTCGCAGAGAACGGTTACCGCAACAGGGATCGGAGCGCCGAATCCTAACGCGCCGAACATGGCCGTTAAGAGAGCCGGGGCCATAAATGCCGCAAAGATCGTGGCATTAAGGGATCTGCTGGCTACTATTAAGGGAATGTATCTTTCCAGCGAACAGACAGCCGAAAACTATATGATGACCTCAGATATCGTAAAAACACAGGTTGAAGGGATAGCAAAGGCGTTCAAAGTAGTCGGCGAACCGAAATATTTCGAAGACGGTTCGGTTGAAGTTACTGTTGAAATGAGTCTGAACGGCGAGCTTAGTGATGTTTTTATGAAAGAAACTGATTTTGACGAAAGCTACCCTCTGGTACCTGAGGCTACATACAAACTGTCCGATCTGACAAAAGAACCTTCTGTCTATACAGGGATAATAATAGACTGCAAAGATGTTCAACTCAGGCCTGCCCTTGCTCCGAAGATCTTTAATAAATCAGGAGAAGAAATTTACGGCAGCGCAAACGTGAGCAAAGATTTTGCAGTTCAGCAGGGAATGATCGGGTATCTTAAATCTGTTGAATCCGCAAGAGAGAACTCAAGAGTAACGAACAATCCGCTTGTGATAAAAGCAATAGGCGTTAAAGGAACAAATAAAGCGGATATAATTATATCGGACGAAGACGCTGCAAGAATAAAAGATCTTGAGACAAAATTGAATTTTCTGAAAGAATGCAGGGTGATAGCAGTAATAATATAAAGGAGCGAATATGAAAAAATTATTGATCTTAATTACAGCAGCGGCTTTTATGTTGACAATGAGCTGCAGCAAAGAAACAAGAAAATCCGAATCGGTTCTTGACAATCCTGAAATGCACATCAGTATCGGTATGAAGTATTTCAATGAAGGAAGTTACGAAGAAGCCAAAAAAGAATTTGATGACGCAATAAAGATCAACTGGAAAGAAGAGGATAAAGCCGGAGCATATGCTGGTCTGGGTATGTATTACGCTGTAAAAGGCAATAAAGACAAAGCTGAAGATAATGCAGAAAAAGCTGAAGACCTTAATCCTAAACTTCCTTTGGTTTTAACTAGCTTCGGAAGGGCCCTTACTTACATGAACAAAGGTACTGACACTGAAGATTGGCTCGAAGACGCGGTCGAAAAATTTGACAAGGCAATTAAACTTGCCGACGATCAAAGAGACACAAAAGCGTTAGCAGAGGCATATTATTTCAAAGGTCTGACCGGTAAAAGCGCCTATAAATTCACTATGGCGAAAGAAGCTTTTGCCGAAGTGGTAAAACTTAAGGGTCTTTACGCGACCGAAGCGAATAAACAATGGGAGATCGTTCAGCTGATTGAAAGAGCAAGACCGGGAACAAAAGTCGGTGCAAAAGTAGCTCTACTTGACGAAGTTGGTAAAGCAGAGATCGCAGTTCTTTTTGTTGAAGAAATGAAAATAGAACAGGTTCTGGCAAAAAGAGATAAGAAAGAATATAATAATGAATTCGTTTCACCCGAAGATCCGATGAAATACACCGAAGCCGAGCAGAAGAAAGAACTTTCGAACGATATAGCGGGCCACTGGGCTACAAGCTGGATCAAAATCGTTCTGAATAAAGGTGTTATGGAAAACGCACCCGACCATAAATTCTATCCCGATAAGAAGATCACAAGAGCCGAATACGCGCTGATGTTATTAAAAGTCATGGTGCTGATATCAGGCGATGAGTCTTTATATACAAAGCATTTCGGTGAAGAAAACTCAATGTTCAACGATGTGAGAACAGATCATTATGCTTATAATGCAATGGCAGTATGTGCTTCAAGGGGCATAATGAAAGCTAATCTGAGCGGAGAATTCGAAAAGGATAAAACCGTTTCCGGAGCTGAAGCTCTTATCATCATTAGGGACTTCCAGAACGCGCTCAGCATCACTTTCTAAAACAAATTGATTTTACATAGAAAAAGCCAAAGGAAGGATCTTTGGCTTTTTTTATTATTTAGATTTGAAATAAGTTCAATAATCATTATATTATGACAGAATGTATTTTGTATTGCGGGAGAAAATTAGAGAATGAATGACAAATTATCTTCGATCACCAAAGGTTTAGACAGCGTAAAAGATCTGAAAAGCCTTCTTATCAAACTGACAGACATTACAAAGGAAATTCTTAACGCCGACAGGTGCAGCATATTTCTTTACGATGAAAAAGCTGACGATCTGTTCACTTATGTCGCTCACGGTGTTAACGAGATCAGGATACCCAAGGATAAGGGTATTGCCGGTCATACATATACGCAAAAGAAATTTATGAACATAACCGATGTTCAGAATGAACCTCTCTATAACAAAGCGTCAGAGAAAGTTACCGGTTACAAAACGCTTACGATGCTTTCAATACCGATCCTGAGCTCGGCGGACGAAGCGATAGGAGTATTTCAGGTATTGAATAAAATGGACGGTAAACCGTTCGATGAAGAAGATGAGGAAATGCTGAAAAACATGTCGTCTTATGCGGCATCGTTACTTAACAAAGCAATGGGTTATGCGGATTCATTAAAGCTTGAAGATTCCGAAATGAAAAGCATCACATCAATATTCGACGACGGCGAGATCGGAAAAATTAGCGCTTCGATAATACCGTTAAGGATATCAGATGATTTTTCTAAGGCTGATGTTTATTTCCCCTACAAAGGCCTTCAGCTTTTTATATATTCGATAGAAAACAACTATATTATAATTAAGAAAGATGATCAGAATACCGTATCTGTCGATAACTATATTCTTGATAAAGATTCGCCGTTCAAGATACTGTACGGGGCTAATGTCCAGATCAATGACTACAAGATCCTGTATGAACAGATAAAGTCATATTTTAAAGTCAAGCTGAATTATTTCAATCAGAAAAATTTCTATCTGAATCAGGAAGGTCACGATATTATTTTGTCTGCGGAAAAAAATGACAGATCGCTGGCTTTTTTGAACTTGTCAAGATCGATAATCAGGCTTGATCTGATAGATGACAAAGCAGAACTCTTCGTGAACAGAGAGAAAAAAGACAGATCTCTCTATATAAACATTAATGACGATATAAAGATCAACGGCAAGAACCTTAATGTAAAAAAGATCGTATCGGAATATGTTACCGAAAGGGATTTTTATCATTTCGATGCGGATGAAAAAGAATTCATTATATCCAACAGGAAAGGGGACGCTGTCATACAGGATGAGCTCGACTACGCATGGCACTGTTCCGTTTCAAAGAAAGAAAATAAATATTTATTTGAATCAAAGAACTGCCCCTATGATGTTTATCTGAATAACAGACTTACCCGCAATGGCGAACTCGTTCAGGGCGATAAAATATACCTGAACGGAAGAGTGCTGAGCTTCGATATTGAGAACAGGTCGGTGGAATTATCCAAATTCAGTTTCAGCTCATTTATTGTAAGAGGGTTAAAGCATCTTTTTCACGACAACAGCATCGGTCTTGACGATATAACTTTTGAAATGGAACATGGCGATCTTGTAGCTATAATGGGACCGAGCGGATGCGGAAAGTCAACGCTGCTGAATGTTATTAACGGATATCAGAAACCTTCATACGGAGATGTAGTTCTGGACAGCTTTGATCTTCACAGAAATTATGCGTTTTTAAAAAATTTTATGGGATTTGTGCCTCAGGATGATCTGCTGTTCGATAATCTTACAGTCTATGAAAATCTTTATTACAATGCTAAACTCAGGTATCCTTCAAAGCAGGAGAAAGTACTGATATCACTTGTGAATAAAGTTCTTAAAGATATAGGGCTCTCCGATAAAAAGAACAGTAAAGTCGGAAATCCATTGGATAAAACTTTGAGCGGCGGACAGAGAAAAAGGCTGAATATCGGCTTAGAACTTCTTGCAGACTCCGAAGTGCTTCTGCTTGATGAGCCTACTTCCGGACTGTCCTCAAAAGATTCAGAAAAAATAGTTGAACTCCTTAAATCAATATCGCTTGAAGGTAAGATCGTTTATGTTATAATCCATCAGCCGAGTTCAAAAATATATAAAATATTCGATAAAGTAATAGTATTGGATAAAGGCGGAAAGCTCGCATTTTCGGGGAATAATTACGATGCGCTTAAATACTTCAGAGAACATTCAAATCAGAATTTCGGAGAAACCATCGAGTGTCCGGTTTGTAAAAATGTTGAACCTGATCTGATACTTGAAACGCTGGAAGAACCTGCCCGAGACAAAGACGGAACGCCGCTTGACATAAGAAAAAGAACGCCTGAATTCTGGAAGACCGAATTTTATGAGTACCAGAAAAATTCCGGAAATGTAAATTTCCCTATGATGACCAATCAGTTCATACCTCCAAAACCGAAGCTTTCTATCGGAGAACTATTCGTACAGTTCTATACACTGCTGAAAAGGAATTTTCTTAATAAAATGAGAGATAAATCTAATCTGGCTATAACTTTTCTCGAAGCCCCGATCCTGGCTGTAATAATCGGACTCCTTCTCAAATATGTATCTTCTGAAGAATATTCCCTGTATGACAATAAATATCTGATCACTTTTATATTCCTATCAACTATCGTAACACTGTTCTTTGCCCTGACGAACAGCATTGATGAAATAATCAGGGATGCATCGATACTTCTTAGAGAAAAGATGCTCGATATAAACAGTTTTGAGTATTATGTTTCCAAGTTTATAACTCTTATCGTGTTCTCGGTCGTACAGAATGTGTTATTCCTTTCGATCAGCTTTTTTATACTTGAATTAAAGGAATTATTTTTTGACTACCTGCTTATAATGACGATAGTTTCTGTCAGCGGGATAAGCATCGGGCTGTTGATATCATCAGTTCCGAAACTTACTTCAAAAGCGGCGCAGAATATTATACCTCTGATCCTGGTACCCCAGATAATTTTCGGCGGTTTTATTGTAGAATTCGAGGATATGAACGGGCTGCTTTATATCAACAAGCAGGCGAAGATCCCGGAAATATGTCAGCTGATGCCTTCAAGATGGGGTTTTGAAGCAGTATGTATAATGCAGGATACGAAAAATAGTTTTCATGCGAAAAACGATGCTTATCAGGCTGAATTTAACAAGCTGATCTCAAATGAGAACGCAATAGCGGAGGAATTTGGAGTAGATGAATTTCATAAAAGAAAAACCGACCTGCTTTCTAAGCTGGATGAGATGAGAAATAAATTCAAAACTTCGTACGGGAACGGTGAATTGAATAAACGAATGAACGAATCTTCTGAAAAATTCGAGATATACCTTTCGGAAAGTCCTGAACTTAAAACTGTTGAAAAAGAGGATCTCGAAATAATTTACCCGATGTTCGTAAAGGAAAAGAAAATTCCGTTCACAAATATGATGATTTCGACTCAGGCTTATAATGTTTTAATTCTGGCTTTTTACTCATTGGTGCTTGCGTTTTTATCGATCCTGATGCTTGTTTATAGAGAAAAAACTGTGGATCTAGTTCAAAAAATACAATTTGGAAAAAGAAAAATTGACTAATCTATCAGAAATCAGAAAAGAAATCGACGAATTAGATGATGAAATCATAAATTTATTAAATAAAAGGCTTGAATGTGTCGTCGAAACTCTTGGTAAAAAAGATAAGATTGAGGATCTGAACAGAGAATTCCAAATCATACAAAAGCTGAAAGAGAGAGCGGGAAATACTGAAGCCGAACGCTATCTTACAGAAATATATAAATCGATATTCAAAGAAGGTAAAAGGATACAGGAAAATATTAAGAATGAAAAAAAATAATGATGTCAAAGGATATAATATAGCTATAGCCGGCGCTACCGGCGCTGTCGGGCTTAAAATGATAGATGTTCTTGAAAAAAGAAATTTCCCGGTTAAAAATCTTAAATTACTTGCATCCGCATCTTCATTTGGAAAAAAGCTTTTTTACAAAGGAAATGAGATCATTATTGAAACGCTGACCCGGGACAGCTTTAAAGGGGTTGATATCGCCCTTTTCTCTGCAGGGGCATCTGTAAGCAGGGAATTCATACCTTATGCGGTAAACTCGGGCTGCGTGGCTATAGACAACAGTTCAGCTTACAGGAATGACGAAAATGTTCCGCTTGTGGTCCCAGAAATTAATCCTGAGGATGTAAGGCTGCATAAAGGGATCATATCTAATCCCAACTGCACAACCGCTATAATGCTGACAGTTTTAAGCTCAGTTTACAGGTATTCTAAGATCAGAAAAATTGTCGTAGCGAGCTACCAGTCTGTTTCAGGAGCCGGCCAGAAAGGGATACATGAGCTTGAGGACCAGATCAAAAGTATTTCTTCCGGCAACAAAGTTAAAATATCAAAATTTCCTCACCAGATAGCTTATAATGTGATCCCCCATATAGATGTTTTTACCGATAACGGTTACACAAAAGAAGAAATGAAGATGCTTTATGAAACTAGAAAAATTCTGCATGACGAAAAGATATCTGTATCGGCAACATGCGTAAGAGTTCCCGTAAAAAGCGTACATTCAATGGCTGTGACTTTCATTACCGAAAAAAATATTCCTGTAAAAAAGGTTATGGAACTGATATCGGATTCAGAAGGCGTTACAGTAATGGATGAACCTTCAAAGAACACATACCCTATGCCTGTCAACGCTGAAGGGAAATTTAACTGTTTCGCGGGCAGGATCAGAAAAGACCTGGCTTTTAGAAACGCTGTTTCGATGTGGATAAGCGGAGACCAGCTTCTTAAAGGCGCAGCTTTAAATGCGGTTCAAATAGCTGAGCTGCTGGTAAAATATAAAATATTGAAGCGGGATCATGGCTAAGATATTTCTATTTATAATATTATTGTTCTTGTCGGCCTGTAATATATTCTCGCCGGAATACGATAATTTTGAAAATATTTTACCTCAGGGCAACAGCAGCACTATAGACGGATTGATGAAAAATTTTGTCCATTCATACACATTTAAAGATTCATTTTTGTACGAGGAAATTCTCGATGAGGATTTTGTTTTTGAGTATGATAACGAGGGAGTGTATGAATCCTGGACTAAAGACGAAGATATATTGATCACAAAAAGAATGTTTCGGAATTTCAAAAAAATCGATCTTGTATTCAATTCCGTTTTTCCAATAGGAACTTCTATGCAGGACACTACCGTATATTCTTCTTTTGTTATAGGTTTTTATTCAGGCGATGTGAATCTGAATCTGACAGGATATTCAAAATTCATATTTAAGAAATATACCGAGGATGATAAGATAAGATATACAATAAAATACTGGGGAGATTTAAGGTAAATGAGGAAGCTATTATTTGTTTTGATTTTTATTTTCATAGCGATAAACTTTGTTCTGTTCTATATCGACAGGAATTCGGGATCACTGCCGCAGCTTCCACCCGGCTTAAACGACTCATCAGAAGTCAAGGCCGACGAAGAGGATGCCGGCCTTGATATTTTCCAGAAAATTGATATGGCTTTTATCGATAGAAAGCTGGATAAAAAACTGATATATACAAAAAAAACCGATTCGCTCTGGTTCAAATACATAAAAGTCCCTGATTCATGCAGCCTATCAAGATATAATCTTTTTTTTCAGAATATACTAAAAGAGAATAACATTGAAATAACAGAAGCTGTAGAGCATGAACTTTCAGAGAAAATGGTTTACAGGTTTAAAACCGAGAAGTTAATTCCGGCAGCCGTTGAACTCAGAGTAACGAAAGGGCTGGAGTCCGATCTGAATCTCAACGGCAGTGTATGTGTTATAATATACGCTATGGGTAACGACTGGGGGAAAGAATGGGTAAAGAACCTTATTTCACTCTCAATTCCATTAACGGTATCCGTCCTGCCGAACAATCCGCCTGCCTGGGCAAGGGATTTTATCATGAAGGAGGCCAAAAAAAATAACAGGGAGATTTTGATATGTCTGCCGATGGAGCCTGATGTCGGAAATATAGATAAAGAAAATCCCGTAAAAATATTAAAAGGGATGAATAAGCTTACAACTGATATAGTTTTTGAAAAGATGTCGGGTGTTTTTCCAGACGCGGAAGGTATAATAAACTTCAAAGGTTCCAAAGTTATAGCCGATTACGAAACTATGGACCTTTTTTTTAAAAAATTGTCAAACAAAAACTTTATCTATATAGAAAGCGAAACAGGATCGGATTCATATTCAGAGCTTTTGTGTGACGAATATAAGATCCCGTTCATAAGTTCTCCGGAATATTTCAATGATCTCAAATCTCTCGAACAAGGATTTGAAAGGATATCCGTTGAGGCTTTGAGCGGCAAAGACATTCTAATCGTGGTTGAAAGTAACGAGGACTGCTATAAATTTCTTACAAGCGAAGCATTCAGTAAATACAGAGATCTTAATTATTTAACGGTAAAACAATTTATAAAGCAAAGGCGATGACTTTAAAAATAGACGGTCTCATCTTAGAGGACAGACCAGTAATCCTGGCTCCGATGGACGGTTATACCAATATCCCATTCAGGCTTATAATGAAGGAAATGAATCCTTCGCTTATGTTTACAGAATTTGTTAATTCGGATGCCGTTATACATGAAAATAAAAAGACTATTAATAAAATCCGTATTCTAGAAGAAGAAAGACCCGTTGCGATCCAGATATTCGGCCATAAACCCGAGAATATGGCAGAAGCTGCAAAAATAGTAGAAGATCTCGGGCCTGAGCTGATCGACATCAATTTCGGCTGTCCTGCGCCTACCGTATCCGGTCACGGCAGCGGAGCTGCTCTTCTAAAAAATCTGCCTCTTGTCGCTAAAATCTGCGAAAAAGTTGTAAATGCCGTTAAAATACCTGTAAGTGCAAAAACGAGGCTGGGCTGGGACAGTTCAACTATCAATATTTTTCAGACAGTAAAGATATTTGAAGAATCAGGGATCAGGATGATGACCATCCATCCCCGCACAAAAGCTCAGAAATTTGACGGAAAGTCAGACTGGAACTATATTCGTGAAATAAAAAAAAGTATATCCATACCTCTTATTGGCAACGGAGATATAATAACTCCCGAAGATGCGCTTGAGATGTTTACCTTAACGGGTTGTGACGGCATAATGATCGGAAGAGAAGCTGTTAAGAATCCGTGGATATTTAAGCAGGTAAGAGATTTTTTAACAAAAGGAGAATATTTTTCCGATATCCCGGTCGCGGAAAGAAAAAGACTTTGTGTAAAGCATTTTGATCTTTCTATTAAATATCTGGGAGCGTATAAGGGCATGCTCGAAATGAGAAAGCTGTATCAAAATTACTTTAAGTCTCTTCCAAATATAAAGTATTTCAAGCAGAAAGTGTTTAGTTGTACTGATCCTGAACAGATAAGGGCTATCATAGAAAGTGTTGAGGAATTTACCTGCTGAATTATATTACTTCAAGTTGAAAAGGTTTAGTATCCTTGCGATTTTTTTCTCTGCCGATCCGATTATTCCCGATTCTGTATATACATCCTCTTCTCTAAGGCCGATCTTATAGATCGAATGTCCGACATCCCATGAATTGGTAAAGGGGATTTCATAATCCAGAAGTTCTAAAGCAACGGCGTCCGATACTGCAATAGAATTGATAATATAGATAAAATCGGCAGTGAATTTTCTGTATTCAAGTTTATTATGGTTCAGACATATGTATGAGAAAATTGAGGGAAGCTGCCACTTTTTTGACAGCATATAACCCACTTCGTTATGCGCCATGATGTCGTTCAGGCAAGATAAATCAATATTTTTTCTGTCTCTGAGGATGGCTTTTTCAACTTCTTCCGGAAAATGAATGGCCGTGAAAAGTTCTCCAATATCGTGAAACAAAGCGTACAGAAAAAAATTTTCAGGGTTATGGCTGGTTTTTCTGTAGAAATTAACCTTTTCTATTATATCCTTACATATATAGGAGGACATAATTATTTTTTTAATAATAAGCCGTGATATTTTGTTTGTATCCAATGAGATTATTGAACAGGTAAAAAGGATGTTCCTGAGGGATGTAACATCAAGTTTTTTAACTACTTCGATCAGTTTATTATGTTTGTCGGATGCATCAGCCAGGTCAGGGTTAAAATTACAGAACACATCATAGAATATTCTGTTCTTTAAAATATATTCTGCTATAACATCTACATCAGGATTGTTGTTGCGGATATCTTTGCTGATTTCATTTATCTCTTTCGGATAATCAGGCATGCCCTCAATAAGCTTTTCTATCCTTCCGAGAGTGATCAGTTCGTCCATAGTATGAAATATCCGTAAGGAAATTATTTTTTCAGACTGCTGAGCTCGTCTTCAAGTTTCTTTATATTGGATTCTATTTCTTTTTTATCAGTTTTCAACTTTTCGATCTTGTCTTCGGTTTCTTTGATCTTATCTTTTGAAACCTTGATCTTTGCTTCAATATCAGCAATATCTTTTTCGATCTGTGTAATTTTGACTTCCTGATCCTTTATCTGTTTGTCATAATCAGCCTGCTGTGCAAAAATTGATAAAGATAAAGCGGATAACATAACCAGCATAATTATTTTTTTCATTCAAACACTCCTGTTCTTAATAATTAACATACCCAAAAATATAATTATTGATAAAAAATGTCAAGATAAATCGAGAGAATATTCCTTATTATTTATATATTTCAAGAAAAATTCTGCTTAATTCATCAGAACTTAATTCGTTTTTTTCTTTCGTCTTCAGTATCCTGCCATCCCTGATAAAACAGAAATGATCGCAAAGTTCGTAGAGGCTGTCAAGATCGTGCGAACTGACGAGAATTGTCTTGTTCTTTGAATTATTAAGATATTTCAAAGCGGAGATTATGTCTATCCTTTCTTTCAGATCGAGTGAATTAAGGGGCTCGTCGAGAATAAGAACGGAAGGGTCATTTATAAGTGACAGAGCAAAAAGAGCTTTTTTCTGCTGACCGGCAGAAAGAGATCTTAAGGGTTTATTTTTGATGCTTGTGCAGAAAGTTGAAGCAATGATCTCATCAATCATTTTTTTTGAAGCAGATACCCCTGACATGATCGATAAGGCTTTTAAATTCTGATGCAATGTCAGGCGATCATATGGTCTGCATTCGTCTATCATAAAACCGATTTTATCGTTACATATCTTTTCCACTTCCCCGCTCTGATGGTCTGTAATACCGAGAATAACTTTGAACAGGCTTGTTTTACCGCAACCGTTGGGTCCTATCAATGCTGTAACAGAATTTTCGCGCACACACAGGCTGAGTCCGGATAGTACAGGGTTATCGCCATATTTTTTTGAAACATTTTTCAATTCTATTATATTTTCACGCATAAATACAACCTTTCAGATTCGTATTATCGAACAATACCAATAGTAAAGAAGTTAAAGTAAATTATCAAGAAATAATAGAGATAATGAATAAAATGATATATCAAGCCTTGACTTGTAACCAACAATAGCATATAATTAATGTTCTAACGGGAGCTTTGAAATGAAAAGATTATGGATATTACTGATACCGTGCTCAATATTCGCAAGAGTTTTTCTGATCAGCGACTTGAACTTCAATTCAAGGAGCTCAGGACTGCGCAATTCTGATTTCGCTCTCGTTTCGCATTATGCAAACCCGCTAAGTAACCCAGCCTTTCTTGCACTGAATTCAAAAACATACTTCTCTTCTACATATTTCAATCATTTCGAAGATATAAATTCCGGTAGCTTATCGTTCGCCTATCCTGACCTTCTGGTTAACGGTACTTCGACAGCTTTTTCATTAAGCGCTGTTGATTACGGCAGTTTTTCAGATATTGAAACGGGATATGAATACAATCCATACGATGTTATGCTTACAGTTTCTCAGGGACTGATGTACCGGAATATTTTATTGGGAGCGAATCTGAAGTATGTTTATTCTTCAATAACTTCAGAATACAGTTCAGGCGGATTTATTGTCGATGTAGGATCTCTATATCGTTTTTATGACGGTAGAATGTCCTTGGGAGCAGGATTATTCGATGTAGGTTTTCAGACTGACAAATATTATGAATCTTCAGAAGAAATAGATTTTCATCTAAGAACAGGTATTAGCTATGAACTTGAAAAAATGCCTTTAAAAATGTGTTTTCAGTATGATTATTACTTCAGTGAATTATCGAGATATGCTATCGGGCTCGAACTAGATGCAAAAAAAAACCTGACTGTAAGAGCAGGTTACGATTTTAGCGGAACTGAAAAAGAGATCGGTGCAAATGATAAGATCGAGAAATTCGGAGGTCTTTCTTTGGGTACATCGATATTAATTGATGCATTCGGATTTGATTTTTCGTATATTATCAACGGAGAGCTTGATGCGGAATTTTGTGCAACTCTCGAGATGCAGATACCGGAAATATTTAAATAGAAGAAAGGAGAAGTAAATGCCAAGCGTAAACAAAGTGTTTTTGATCGGGAATCTGGGTAAAGATCCTGAAGTGAAATATACTCCGAGCGGTGTTCAGATCGCTAAATTCTCTCTTGCAACAAGCGAAAGAGTTAAAAAGGGCGAGAACTGGGAAGAAAAAACCGACTGGCACAATATAGTTCTTTTTGCAAGACAGGCCGAGTATGCGAAAGAATATCTGAAGAAAGGCATGACGGTTTTTATCGACGGTAAAATTTCCACAAGGACATGGGATGACGAGAACGGGGTAAGGAAGTACATTACCGAGATAATTGGAAATGTGGTAAAGAACCTGTCGGTCAAAAGAGATGACGGCGCTAATCATGACCACGAATCATCTGAGCATGAAAACAATAATGCTCCGGAAAAAGATTCCGATCCGGTGGATGATCTGCCATTCTAAATTGAATTAAATAAAAAAAGCGGGAATATCCCGCTTTTTTTATTCATACAAACTTATCTAGAAGTTATACTTGACAGTGGCACCGATCTTCATCTGCATATCTGTAGCAGGCTCATTAATAGTGTCCGGATCATTATCGTCAATAAAGTTTGTATCTCTATCATACGTATCGGTATCCGGATTGTAAATTGTATTGTAAGCAAAGTTGTCTGTAGGTACAAGGAATGCGATATACGGTAAGAAAGCTATATTATCATACAATGTTACTTTTGCTTTAAAATCAAGTTCCCACGCCAAGAACATATCATCATTTACAACATTGTCTAAAGCTTCGTATGCATTGTTTGAACCCCATATTGTTCTTTTGTCGTAACTTTGATCATTCATTACAAAACCAAAACCGCCAGTGAAAACGATATTTTCTTTATATTTCCAGTCAACAAATACTGAAGGAACTACTATTCCTAATTGGTGTCCGTTAGATGAAGTAAAAGTATTCATAGGATTGTGGAATGTAATACCGTTAGCATCTTCATTTAATATCTCAAGACCAGTGTCGTAGAAAGACTTGTATGCTTCATAGTTTTCCCAATTTTCATAGCATCCTCTAAAAAGTATATTTGCTCTGAAGGTAGTTTTAGAATCCATTTCGAACTTGGATTTTACACTCAAGCCCAATCCGGTTCTGTCAGGGTCATGAGGCTGGTCAGTGTAGAGAGGATTATCCTCGACTTCATCATAATCCGCAAAATTGTTATTATGTATGAATTGTGCATCAAAGTTGAATTTACCAAAATCGAGTACGATTCTTGGCGCAGTAAATACACTGACATAATCGCGGTTTACACCGGGCAGGTATTCTTCTCTGTTCATGACGAAAAGATTGCTGACTCCAAGTTTAATGTATTTGTTCATTGTAAACATCTGATTTAAACCGATCAGCGAAGTTCCGAAACTGTAAGTTTCTTGCGACATGTATTCTTCATCTTTATCATTTGCTGCGAACCAGCCGAACTCCACATTATATTTTTCAAACTGCCCCATCCACAAAATACCTGCCAGATCAGTGTCAACGATCATGCTGTGGGCATCTTTATAAGGCATTAGGCCGAGTCTGAAAGTGTGATTCTTTGTCGGTTTTATATCGATGAAGATATTTTTAGTCTCAAGGTTTTTGCCGTCAGTATCACGGGCTCCACCCTCGCTTCCATATTGAATATCTCCGATCTCGAAAACAGCTTTTACAGACAGATAGTCATTAACGGTGTAGGAGATGTCGGGTCTCAGCCTGACATCAACCTGTCTATCGTAAACCTGTTTATCTGCATCAGTCGAGTTAAGATTCTGCATTTCAGAGCGAAGTCTCATCTGCATGCCGAACTTAGCCTGAGCAGAAACAGCAGCTATCGAAATCAGTATAATTATTGAAATCAATTTTTTCATATAGCTATCCCTTTATTTTAGGTTAGTTTTTAAAGACAGACCGACTTTAGTGAACGGATCGTGGCCGCCTTCGTAATCATACCACTCACCGGGAAAAAGTATAGCAAAATAAGGAGTGAAATAGAGCTCATCCCACATTTTAGCTTCAGCTTTAATATCAAGCTCTGTTCCTATCCAGCTTTCAGGTCTGTAGAGTCCGTCGGATCCGACTCGGAGTATTTCCTGAACGGTTACGGCATAGCCTAAACCCATAGAAAGTTTCAAGTTGTTTATGAAGCTCATACTGCCTTTAACATGTCTTGTTGCATTATAGTCAACGAAAACAGCAGGCAGGATTATTCCCGCATGACCGTTTATCACATTGATGTCTGTACTGCCGGGATAGTTCGGATAGTAAGTAAGCGGGCTGTAAACCTGATCTTTACCGTCAAGTCCGCATCCTGCTTCGGTCAGAATTTCCAGACCAGAATTGTAGTAAGATTTGATTCCATAGTAAGAAGCATATCCGCCCAGGTACTCTTTGTCTCCGTCTCTGAACAAGAAATTAAATCTTGCAGCCGCTTCTTCATTTATATCATATTTGGTTTTCAAGCTTAACAGAATTCCTGAGTGCTCAGGAGTATATTGACCGTCAACATTGACATCATTCAAACCTTCATATTCAGGTCTAATATTGTTCAATCCGAGAACGGCTTCGAGATAAAATTTGTCGAATGTACCGGCGAAATACGGTGCTGACCACAGGTTAAGTCCGGTAAGATGAACATTGACATTAGCAGTCGGCTTACGCACAAATTCCATAATATTGTTAACACCGACCTTCATTTTGTCGTTGATCTGATATTCGAAGTCAGCAACAAGTTCAGTATTACCGAAACTGTAAGTAGCTTCGTCAACAAGTGCTTCGTCCTCGTCTGATGATACAAACCATGCGAAGTTGGAAGTCAGGTCTTTTCCGGATAAAGCATATTTGCTTTTCCATGAAACACCTGCTATATCAGTGTCAAGCAGAATGCTGTGAAAATCTTTATAAGGCTGAAGTCCTACTATCACAGTGTGATTTTTATTTGGCGTGATCTGCAGGAACAGGTTTTTAGTTTCGACATTAATCCCGTCCGTCCCGATCGCTCCACCCTGTGCGGCATTACCGAAGCCGATGTCTCCGATCTCAAAAACAAGTTTCGCGGTAAGGTATTCATTTTGAGTATAGCTAAGATACGGGTTGAATCTCAGATCGGTGATCCTGCGCCATACCTGAACATCTTCGTTCATGCTGAACATTTCAGCTCTCGTTCTGAATGCCATGCCGGTTTTAAATTGAGCACTTAAGCTTATCGCCATTATAAGAACAACGACAAAGGCAACAATCTTTTTCATAAAACTCTCCATTTTTTATTAAATTATCTATTTCCATTCCTGCGATCATCAGATACAACTAATAATATAGTACTGCCTCCACTGATGATTAGCTTACAATTTAATAATAAGATGCAATTATGTCAAGAAAAAAAAAGTTAATAGTTGATTAGCGTAATGTAATTTTTATGCGTTTAACTTGACAAGTTGCAAAATTATTTATAATTTGTGGATTAGTTATGAAAACGAAAATCGATCCTGAAATACTACGGGCGGTATGCACGGCTGAGAAAATTACCGGAAATAAGTGCTATATTGTCGGAGGATACATAAGAAACCATCTGCTGGGATTGGACTCAGGAGATTTTGATTTTGTAATAGAGGGGGATTCTTTAAATTTTGCAGAGAAAGTGGCTGATCTCCTCGGAAGGAAAAGAATAATAAAATTTCCAAGGTTCAAGACTGCGAAAGTGGTTTACAAAAGAAAAGCGATAGAATTTGTGTCGGCAAGGTCAGAAAAATATGCACCCGGTTCCAGAAAGCCGATCGTAGAAAACGCATCTCTTTATAATGATCTTTCAAGACGGGATTTTACTGTAAATGCCATGGCGTCAAGAGTTTCCGAAACAGAAAGTGATGAGATTATTGACTTTTTCAACGGGATTGACGATCTGAAAAGGAATATACTTAGAACGCCTCTTGATCCGGATGTTACATATAGCGAAGATCCTCTCAGAATGATGAGATGCATAAGGTTTGCCTCCGTGCTGAATTTTAAGATCGAAAGCGGATCGTTCGAAGCAATATCGCGCAACATCAATAGAATACATATTGTTTCTGTTGAAAGGATATCTGATGAGTTTTTCAAGATATTAAGCTCCCGAAACCCGGTGAGAGGAGTGTATCTTCTATGTAAATCAAATCTTCTGAAAGAGCTCTTCCCCGAATTGACCGATCTGCAGGGAATTGACATAAAGGATGGAGTAAGACATAAAGACACATTTATACATACTTTAAAAGTTCTGTACAATATTTCGAAATCTTCAGAAAAACCGCAGCTGAGGCTAGCTGCGTTGATGCATGATATTGGTAAGGCAAAGACCAAGTATTACAGATCTGACCAGGGCTGGACTTTTCACGGGCATGACGAGAAAGGCGCGGAGATGTTTTTCAAAATTGCAAAAAGAATGAAATGGTCTGGAGATATAACAGAATATGTAAGCAAGATAATACGCCTGCATCACAGACCTATTTCACTTGCGAAAGAAGAAGTAACTGATTCCGGAGTAAGAAGACTTCTTTTTGAAGGCGGAGAATGCGTTGATGATCTGATGACTTTGTGCAGAGCAGATATAACAACTGCAAACAAAAATAAATTGAAAAAATACCTTGAAAACTTCGATCAGCTATCAACAAAGCTTATTCAGGTAGAAGAAAAAGACAGATTAAGGAATTTTAAGCCGCCGGTTAACGGTGATGATATCATGAAAGTATTAGGTCAGAAAGAGGGTCCCGAGATCGGAAGGATCAAGAAAATTATAGTTGACGCTATTCTCAACGGAGATATTGGCAACGAAAGGGAACCAGCTATGAATCTGCTAAAAAATATAATTTCAGAAAAGAAGGTGTAAAAATGAATGAAAATGATAAAAACGAATCGAAAGAGCCGGTTAGCTCAAGTGACAGCGATATTTTTTCTATCAGCAGCGAAGAAAGTTTTTTTAACAGTATCGCAGATATAGAAAGTTTGAGAAGTTTTATACCTACTCACGAGGAAACTGAAAGCAAAAAACTTCAGCAGGTGCTTGGAGTTACAGAAAAACTTATGACAACATACGACAGGAACCAGATTTTTCATATTATAATTGAAAAATCAATTGATTTTACAGGGGCGGAGCGCGGATATCTTATGCTTGTTAATAAAGATAACGAACTTGAGATAGCTTATTCATTAAATATGGACAGTCAGACGCCCGAAGATTCCATAAAAGAAATTTCATCTACTGTCATTAATAAGGTATTACAGGACAAAGAAGTTATAATAGTCAAAGATGCCCTTAATGATCAGGAATATGAGGTAAAGAGAAGCATAATCAATTTGCGGCTCAAGTCTATTATGTGCGTGCCGATGATAAAAGAAGAAAAGGTATTGGGCATAATCTATGTCGAGAATCGTAAAATTCCGGGTATTTTTAACAGCGAATCGGGCGAAGTATTAAAGTTTTTCGGAAATCAATGTGCGGTCGCCTTAGAAAATCTGAATCTGATCGATGAAAATAAACAGTATGCCCTTACTCTTGAAAAGCAGGTCGAGCAGAGAACCGCAGAGTTGCAGTACGAAAAAGCCTATTCGGAGAAGATAATTGAGAATATTGGAGAAGTGCTTATTACTGTCGGAAGAGATAAGACGATACTAAAAGCCAATAAAGCTCTAGGCGAAATATTAGGGCTGGATCCTGACAAGTTTATCGGGTTGCAGCTTGAAGAACTATATTCAAACAATTCTCATTTAGCCATAATTGATGCGATTAGCTCTAAAAAGAACACCGCCAACATTTCATGTTATATTATGAACTCGGAAATTGAGAATATACATTTTTCAGCTACAATATCTCATATTTTCGAGAATGACGAGATCACTGGTTCTGTTATCATAAATAAGGACATGACGGAAGTTGAAAAATACGAAATGGAAAAGCTGGAGAAAAAAGAGCTAGAATCAATTACTAAAGCTGCTGTTAC
>DMTS01000203.1:9041-13092 GCA_003477045.1 Candidatus Delongbacteria bacterium | reverse complement strand
TATTCTATCAGGGGATTTCAGGTGATGCTTGATAGGGATCTGGCAGAATTGTATGGTGTTGGGACAAAGATACTTAATAAAGCAGTCAAAAGAAATAGTGCAAGATTTCCGCCAGATTTCTGTTTGACATTAAATAGTCAGGAAATACAGAACTTGAGATCACAAATTGTGATCTCAAGTTGGGGCGGTAGGAGGTATCAATACCTGGTATTCACTGAACAAGGTGTTGCAATGCTGTCTGCAGTTTTGAAAAGTGAAACCACCATTAAAATTAGTATAAAAATCATGAAATATTGTTGCACTTTAGTGAAACACTATGTATATTAGGGGTATAGGATGAAATTCAGGAGAGTAGTATTCTATAAAAATTATTTTGAAGAATTTTTTCAGAAGCAGAAGAAAAAAGTTAAAGAGAAGATCATTTGGACATTAAGCCTGATAGAAGAGCACGAGGCTATACCGGAAAAGTATCTTAAGCATTTAGAAGGCACTGTAGGATTATATGAGATTCGGGTACAGTCAGGCAGAGAAATATTCAGATTGTTTGCGTTCTTTGACAAGAATAAACTGGTAGTAGTGATGAACGGTTTTCAGAAAAAATCAGAAAAAACACCGAAGGTTGAGATTGAAAAAGCTTTAAAAATAAGGAATAACTATGAAAAAGAATAAACAAAATATAATGACCCTTGAAGAATTCAAAGACAAGCACTATGGAAAAACTGGGACAGCGAAAAGGGATATGCTTGAAAAAGGCTATGAGAATTTTAAAGTCGGAGCTCTTCTATTGGAGGCAAGGATTGAGAAAGGACTGACCCAGGATGAGCTGGCGAAAAGGGCGGGGACAACGAAATCATATATCTCAAAGATAGAGAATAATATCAAGGAAGTCAGGATCTCGACCCTGCAGAAAATTATCGAGCTTGGTTTGGGCGGGCATCTTGAATTGTCAATTAAATTGTAACCAGTTGAATTTTCGTAATTGACAACGCTTAAGGTTTTGAGTAATTTACATCTGACAGAAATTTGAAATCTAATAAAAGGAGACAGCTATGAAAGGCGGATTTGTTTCTATTATGCTTCTTGTTCTTTGCGCAGCGGTTCTGGCCAGGATCAATGAGAGTTCTGATGACCTTAAGAAAAGGTACGGCGCGATTGAGCTAAAAGATTACGGTACAGGTGACTATTACTATAAGGACGGTTTTCTGGTCAATGCGGTAATGAAGGACGGCAGGTCCGTGTATATCAGTTATCAGATGAAGCCGGTCGGCAAATATGAAGCAATGATAAAGCCGGCGGGGGGTTCGAATTTTAAAGCTTATGTCGATCTTCCAAACATTCCGCTTGACGGTATAAATATTGAGGCTCTTCTGCTGATCAATCTGGGAAAAGAGTTCGAGAGAGTAGCCGAAAGGTCGTCTGACACTATGGATTATTATAAAAACGGTTCTACGATCGCGGTTTATTCGAAGGAATCGCATATTCTGAGTATTGCGGATATAGTAAAATACCAGCTATTTATGGAAAATAGGAAGTTCTAAATATAAGATATACTAGAATAAACCCCTACTGCAGCGAATAATAAGCAGTTACCACATAGAATTTTTTATNNGGAAATTCGGCATAAGGATCTGCAGAACTGTAAACATTGTATGTTACGCCTTTCTGTTTAACTTCGACTGCGTTCCATGTCAGAACGATATTGGAGCTGACGTGCGTGATCGTAAAGTTCTGAGGAGTACCCGGAGCGATATCATAGGGTATGTATATAAAAGTGCCGGGTTCTTCAGAAAAAACAGTTGGTAAAGACCCGTTTATATATACAGGTTTAACCCTCCAGAAATAAGTGTTGTGCGACCTCATCGTCTCATAGCCTGAGAAATCCTGTACAGGTACCGAAAGAAAGGTTATTATTTTCCCTGTTTTCGACATAGTGTAGCTATGTTCCAGAGGAGAATTGAAAAGGCTGTCTTCGTCAATCTGAACTACATAATGATCAACGGTATCCGGAAAAGCATACTCCCATTTGAGCAGATCGAATTCAGTCATAAGGAAATTGTTTTGAAGGGTCAGGTTTCTTTCCAAAACTAAAGGTATAGAAATGCTGTCTGCCGCGAATCCGGAACCCGCAAAGCAGTTGTCTATCGCCTGAACTTTCCAACTTATGCTTCTTCTTTCTTCCTGATTTTCCTGAGTTTCCTGAGGCAGGTTCGAAAATACGTATATTGAATAATTTGTTCTATAAGAAAGATTCCCTTCCTTAACGATCTTTCTGTAGCCGTTAGTAAGGTCAGACATTCCGGACAGGTATTTTGCACTGTTCTGATCAATGTCTATATTGTAAGTGAGAGCTGCCTGCAAAGTTTCTGCGTCCGTTGACGGCGGGAATGATAAGTAAAGCGAATCGCCGACGATCTCGGTTAATAGCCCGGTCGGTTTTGACGGCACAGTGTTAGGCGTTGTACAATTATTCCTGTACAATTTTGATACATAATTCCAGCTTGGTTCTTGGTACTTTCCGATAATGAAAATGTCAAGATCACCGTCGTTGTCAAAATCACCCCATATCGGTTTTCCCCACATGCTATATAAGGATGCAAAAATATCCGTAAATGTACCGTTTCCGTTATTTCGGTAAACTTTGAATGCGTAAAAATAAGCTGGATAAGATACATATTGTAGCCCGGAAATTACAATATCCAGATCTCCGTCGTTGTCAAAATCGCCCCATTCCGCGTTTCCGTCAGATACTCCGTACAACCCTGCTGAAGTTTCCGTAAAAATTCCGTTACCGTCATTTCTGAATATTCTTGATGCATATGATCCGGTCAAAAGAAGATCGGGATCTCCGTCATTATCATAGTCTCCCCAATCTACTGAAGAACCATAAACACCGGGCAGTACAGCGTTTATGTCAGTAAATAAACCATTTCCATCATTTTTATATAGGATCGTCCTATAACCTGTCATACCGGCCATGTCTTCGCCTATTAACATTACATCTAAAAGTCCGTCGCAATTGTAATCCACCCAGTAAACGGTGCTATAATCAAGACCAATTAATCCTGCGTTGATTCCGGTGAAAACTCCATTTCCGTCATTCCGGTATATACCTGTTAGGTTGACCGAGCTCCACCCTGTTAAAACAATATCAAGATCGCCGTCGTTGTCATAATCCCCCCAAACGGCATTGCTTTCCTCGTGTCCATAGGGGAAGGCTGTAGTAAGTTGTGTGAATGTCCAGTTCCCGTTATTTCTGAATATTATTGTTGCATCCATTCCGCTGAACAAAATATCCAGGTCACCGTCATTGTCATAATCCCCGAGGTCAACATTTATGGGATTATACCAGGTCTCAAAACCGGCATCAGTAAAAACTCCCGCTCCGTCATTACGGTATATTTTGCTATAGTCGCCCACCGTTACCAGGTCCAGATCACCATCGTTATCCAGGTCGCCCCATGAACTATTCTCTGAATATGTCACAGGTATTCCCGAGTTTACTTCGGTGAACTGCTGAGAAAAAGCAAAAGCTGAAATCATCAGCACAATATACATAAACGTACACTTCATTACATACCTCCGGGGTTATTACATAGGCAAAAAAATTGTACCTGATCATCTTACTGATTTCCACATGTAAAGTCAAGGAGTATTCAATGTTACAATCCGCAAATAAACTAATTTCTTGTAAAAATATTGTCACGTCCTTATATTATATAGAGAATTCAGGGCAGAAAGCTATGGAAAAGATAAAAAAGGAAATAGATAAGTCTATCGAACTGCTGAAAGAAGAGATACATAAGAACTTCAGCAAAGATAATTATTTAAGGATCACCCAAAATGCCGTTGAATTATTAAGAAGGTCGGAAGAGATCGGATATCTGAACGGTAAATACGGAGCCTTGAATATTTTCGGTAACGCCGCATTTATTCTCTGCGATTATGAAAAAGCGCTTGAATATTTTCTGGAGTCTCTCCGTCTTGCCGAAATGGCATCAAATAAAAAAAATATGTCATTTGCTATGAATAATATCGGGATCATCTTTTTCAG
>DMTS01000203.1:0-9008 GCA_003477045.1 Candidatus Delongbacteria bacterium | reverse complement strand
AACAAATATGCCATCAGCCGGGAGCTGAATAATATCGGACTTGTATGGAAAAACAAGGGTGATACGGCAAAAGCACTTGAATGTTTTCTGGGATCATACGAAATCAGCGTTCAGGCTGAATACAATAAGGGTAAAGCTACGGCTCTTTCGAATATCTCCAATTATTATTTTGACAGGGGAGATTACAGTCTTGCCCTTGAAAAAGCGCTTGAGGGCGAGATGATCGCAAACGCTATCCATTCGAATAACCATCTTATGAATTTTTACGGGCAGATAGCAGAATCATACGAAAAGAAAAATATGCCTGTTCAGGCTCTTGAATATTATAAAAAGCTTTTTACGCTTAAAGATAAAATATTTTCAGATAAATCCCAGAATAAAATATTCGAAATGGAAATAAGGTACGAGATAGAAAAGAAAGCAAAGGAATCGGAATTATATAAACTCAAATCCGAAGAGCTGACGCTGATAAATACAACAAAAGACAAGTTCTTCAGAATAATCCATCACGATCTTTTAAACCCGTTCACTGCAATTTACTCCACCGCAGGTTTTTTGAGCCAGTATTACGATAAGATTGATGAAGATAAAAGAAAACATTATATAGAAATGATCCTGAACTCATCCGAGAGGCTGATTAAACTGATGGATAATCTGTTCGCATGGGTGAAAACACAGACCGGCGAGATAGATTATAACCCGGAAAATATAGGTCTTCGCGAAATAGTCAGTCATAATGTTGAATTATTATCAGGCAATATATGCGCGAAGGAAATTATTGTAGAACTTAAGATCCCGAAAACCTGTTCTGCTCATGCCGACAAAAATATGGTCGATCTTATAGTGAGGAATCTTCTGGCCAATTCCATCAAGTTCACATTTGATAAAGGCAAGATAAGTATAACCGGAAAAAATCTCGGAAAAACCGTATATCTGAGTTTTAAGGACACCGGGATGGGGATAGAAAAACACAATCTTAAAAGGCTCTTCAAACTTTCCGAAACTTTTACTTCGCCCGGCACCAAAGATGAAAAAGGAACAGGGCTGGGACTCATTCTTGTAAAAGAATTCCTTGATAAGAACAACGGAAAGATCTCTGTTGAAAGCAAGCCCGGCAAAGGCAGCAAATTCACTATAGAACTTCCCAAATATATATAAATTCTATTGACAATAGGCATAAATCAAATTATCTTGCATAAAATGTTTCAGAAATTAATTCTTGGAGGGATTATGAAGAAGTATATGGTTTTATTGCTGATTATTATTTCATTCGGTCTTTTTTCTCAGGATGCTCCCGCCCCGGACAATTCAGGAGCGGTTCAGGAAGTAGGCAGCGGGACTGACGATGTAGTTAACGCTCCGGCTGTTACGGGCGATGAAAATCCTAAAACGACAGGTACGGCAATCGTCGGAGCCGTGACGATCGACGGTAAGAACTATCAGCAGCTCGGTTTGAGGCTCGATATCCCGATCGGCAAGTTCGGTTTCGGACTCGATGCTCAGATACTGATCGACGAGGAAGGAAAGATAAGAGAAGAAGACTGGGATGAATTTGAGGATTATCTCGATAAAATATACTATGTAAGATGGGCAAGAAAGGGCGATCCTTTCTACATCAGGCTGGGAGGATTAGATTACAGCTATCTCGGCTACAATATAGTGGTTGACGGCTATTCGAACATGATAGAGTATCCCGCTTACAAAAGGCTCGGAATGGAATTAAGCTTCGAGGGTGAGAAATTCGGAGGAGAGCTTTTAATAAATAACTACAAAGAGCTTTTAACCGATAAGCCGGGGCTTTTACTTGGAACAAGAGGATTCTATAAAGTATGGGGCGAGCTTGCAGTAGGCGCTACATTAGCTGTTGATTTCAACGAATACAACGGACTGAGGGACAGCGATGACGACGGTTATCCGAATGAAATAGACAGGTATCCCGACGATGACAGATACGCTACAGAATACGACTATTACCTCGACAGATCGGGTAACGATACAACTTTTACCGATCAGGCTGTATCATACGGACTGATCGAGGGTGTTAAAAGCGAAGAACTGGAGAATTTCAAGGACAGAACTTCAAGTCTGGCTATATGGGGACTCGATATCGGCTATCCGCTTTTCAAAAACGATCTGATTAAGATCGACGTTTACGGACAAATGGCTCAAATAGACGGTTACGGATGGGGATTTGCGGCTCCGGCTTTCAGATTAAAAACAGGGCCTTTCATTTTCAGAGCTGAATACAGGCATACCGACGGCGAATTTTTATTCGGATATTTCAACCCGACATACGAAATGGAAAGGGCTTTCTATGTCGCGGATACAAATACATTCTATACCAAACAGGATATACTTGATTTTGTTCCGGCTCTCGACGGATATTTTGTCGGAGCTCATTTCGAAGGCTGGGGAATATTCAGACTTCAGGTTAATTATCAGGATCTGAGATCAGGCAGCGGCGAGGATATCGAAGCTGTAAAATCTTTAACGGGTGAATTTGCGATAAACGAAAAGCTGATACCCAAGCTTGCCGCCGCAAAAGCATACTACATGCAGAACAATGTTGAAGACTTCAAAGAGTGGAAAACGCCAAGCACGGTTCTCGGATATGTTCTGGGATATAATGTCGCAGAAGGCACGGCTATCTATTTTGATTACAGGTTCACTTTTCAGGACATGAACGGCGACGGAGAAATAGAAGGCAAAAATGAGACTATAAAAACTATCGGCATTTCAACAAAGATCATGTTCTAATATGTTTTGATCTGCTGTAAAGGGCTCGGTTTTAGAGCCCTTTTTCATTTAATTCTTTTATCAGATCGAAGATCCGGGGGCCGGGGATCGTGGTATGATCGCCTTTGAGTATGAAGATGGCGTCATTTTTCCATGCTTTTGTTGTCCTGAACAATTCCCAGTCTTTCAGCAGCTCTTCAGTGCTTGAAGTTATATCTGAAGGGACAAGATCTATTATGATGTCAGGATCGAGGGTCATAACCGTTTCCGCACCGATCTTGGGGTACGGAACTGCAGTATCAAGCGCATTTGAATAACCCATAAGCTTTATAATATCATTCAGAAAACCCGTATGTCCGTTCGAAAAAATATAGGTTATGCCCGTTCCGTATTCCCGCCCTGCTGATATCAGAACGGTTTTATTATTTGCCGGTTTTTTATAGGACTCAAGAACTTTATTAAGAGAATCTTTAACCGCTAAAGCTCTCTGTTCTCTGCCGATCTCACGGCCGATAACGGTGAAGGAATTCAATATATCGTCAAGCTTTTCCTGGCTTACCTTCAGCGTCTTAATGTTTAAAAGGTTCAGTTTAGCCGCGATATTATCCTGACCGGGCATAAGAAGAACAATGTCCGGTTTGAGCTTGACCGCATACTCCAGGTTTATGTCCGAAACATTTGCGACAACGGGGATATTTTTTGCCTCTTCCGGATAATTGCAGAAACTGCTGGCTCCTACAATATTCTTTCCGCCGCCGAGAAAAAATACGGTCTCGACCAGCGACGGCGACAGAGCAATAATCCTCAGATCTGATGTCCCTGATGTTCTACGGTCTTCACAGTTTATTAAGACCGTCATTGTAAAAGTCAATATTAACAGCTTTGAAATTTTCATTTATACCCCGTTTGACTAACAAAAAAATAAGATATAAAATTATTGCGGAATTACAAGGAATTATTTAATTTATTTAACTAAAGTTATTCGATTGAAAAGCGGGGAATTTCTAAATGAAAGAGTTAAATGTAGCGGTTATTCATGACGCCTCAATATTCCACGAGGATATTCTGATAGGCGTAAATACCCAGATAAATTACGAACCGAACAAACTTCATATCAGCCACATGCTGATAAAGAACCAGATATTAAAACAGATCGGCGAATATGAGAAAAACCCTCAGACATATCAGCTTGCGATGAAATTAAAATCAAATCTTGCCGACCTTATTTATTGCCATAAGGAAGGAATAATCGGCTTTGAAGATATAGAGGCAGGCAAAGACAGCACGAATGCCCAATTCGATAATAAGATAGTAAGCACCGGTTTCAACATGATAAAAAAGGGTGAGGTGGATATAGTATTCATAGCCACAAAGTTCGGTGTTATCAAATATAATGTCAACACGCTTTCTCTGGAGAACGATCTGAATATAACAACTGTCTCATCCCAGCTTGAATACCATAACAAATTCAACAGATTTCTAGCTAATATAAAAGACGATTATATCAAGCATCATAAACTCAGGGTTAGGATCGTTAACGAAATAAAAGTTAGAGAGGATATGTTCAAATATCCCGAAGAAGACTGATTTTTCTGTTCTCAAGGATGTTTTCAGCCATTTTTACGGCATTTTTAAAGCTTTTGCAGTCCGCTTTACCCTTTCCCGCAATATCGTAAGCGGTTCCGTGGTCGGGTGAGGTTCTCACAATTTTAAGACCCGCGGTAAAATTCACGGCAGTCCCGAAGGAGAGAAGTTTTAAAGGTATAAGCCCCTGATCGTGATACATAACGAGATGGGCGTCAGTTTTTTCAAGGTATGTTGTTGTAAACGCAGTATCTGAAGGCAGCGGTCCGTTAAAAGAGCCTTTTCCCCGGCTGATCTTCCGGTTCAGCTCTTCTACGGCGGGCGAAATTATCTTTTCTTCTTCATTCCCGAATAGCCCGCTGTCCCCGGCATGCGGGTTAAGCGAACAGACGGCTATGCGGGGTTCCTTTATTCCGTAATCGGAAACAAGTGAAGAGTACAGCAGGCGGCCTTTATTAAAGATCGAGGTAATATTCAAAGCATGGGAAACATCTTTGAGAGCGAGGTGCGTTGTGACAAGCGCCACTTTTATTTTTTTCCCGTCAAGGATCATCAGAAAATCATCAGTGCTCAAGAGTTCCGCTATAAATTCAGTATGGCCCGGATAATCGAACCCTCCCAGATGCAGCGAATACTTGTTTATCGGAGCGGTAACGAGAGCTCCTTTGTACTTGTCGGAAAGTTCGACGCCTTTTTTTATGGCCAGCCCGGAAAGGAGACCTGCTTCCGCAGTTGCTTTACCTAATTCAAGCCGCAGATCCGGCGAAGGAATGTCGTAAAAATAAAATCCGGGAGCTATGTTTTCAATTTCAGATGCGTTTATGTTCTTTACACACTCTGTCGGATAATTAAGGATAGACGCCGTTTCATCGAAAATTCTTCTGCAGCCTATAATTATGTATGAATTATTAGTCGGATATATGCCGGAATCAATGAATTTAAGGATCAGTTCGTTCCCGATCCCGTTAATGTCTCCGACCGTAATAAATATCTTTTCCATATTCCCGCCGAATTAACAAAAAGCCGGGATTACTGCAACACATGACAATTCCGGTGTGGCTGCTACCGTTAGGTCCTGACCCGTTCCCGGTATGCCATTGCGCAGGTCCCGGCAAAGGGCAAAAGTAATCAAAAAAGCCTGATATGTCAAGAAAATTAACCGTTAGATACGAGCCTGTATGTCTCATCCGCTATCACAAGTTCTTCGTTCGTTGGAATTGTTATGACTTTCACTTTTGAGTCGGGAGTTGAAAGCTGTTCCTGAACTGCCCTCAGTCCGTCATTTTTAGCTTCGTCGAATTTCAGACCGAGATAGTCAAATCCTTTGCAGACATCCCTTCTCACATCCCAGTCGTTCTCGCCGATGCCGCCGGTAAATATCAGCGCGTCAAGACCGTTCATTACTGCCGAATATGCGCCGATATATTTTCTAACCCTGTAAATGAACATGTCATAGGCAAGTTTAGCCCTGTCTCCGCCGTTCTTTATCGCCGCATGTATCTCCCTCATATCGAATGAAATTCCCGAAATTCCCAAAAGCCCGCTCTGCTTATTAATAAGATTATTAATTTCGGTTAAATTTAGGTTCTCGGCGGTCATGATGTATAAAAGCGCACCTGCATCAAGGTCGCCCACTCTTGTCCCCATCATAAGACCCTCGACAGGAGTCATTCCCATAGATGTATCGACCGACTGCCCGTTCAGAACGGCCGTTATGGATGACCCGTTTCCGAGATGACAGGTAATAACTTTTGAATTATATTTATCGATCCCGAACTCCTCATAAGCTCTCTGCGAAACGAAGTAATGGCTGGTCCCGTGAAAACCGTATCTTCTGACCTTATCTTTTTTATATATGGCATAGGGTATCGGATACATATAAGAATATGACGGCATGGACTGATGAAAAGAAGTGTCGAACACTGCGACCTGCGGTACTCCCGGAAGCACCGACTGGGCAGACACTATCCCTCTTATGTTCTGCGGATTGTGAAGCGGTGCTAAATTGCTCAGGTTCTCGAGCATGTTTATTACATCATTATCGATTATCGTATGGTCTTTAAAAACCTCGCCGCCGTGCACGACCCTGTGACCGACCGCCCTGATCTCGTTAAGATCGCTTATAGCGCCGTACTCAGGATCAGTTATAAGGCTCAAGATCTCCTCTATGCCTTTCTGATAGTCCGAAATTACTTTATCGAACCTTATCTTTACTTTTTTATAGTTTTCGTTTTCAATATAGGTGCCGAGAAGCCCGATCTTCTGCACATTACCCTTTACAAGGCACTTTTTTTCCACCATGTCGAACAGCTGATATTTGATCGACGAACTTCCGCAGTTCAGAACCAGAATTTTCATTACTTATCCCGTAGTTAGTTTTTTATCAAGAATTTCTTTTACATCGTTCACTGTAATATTTTTTATGCATTTATACTGCTCTTCCTGATCGCAGAAAAGCGGTGTTCTGGAATATTCGAAACATGGACTGCACGGATAATCCTTTTTTAAGAAGACACTGCCTTCGTTCAGGGGTTTTGAATAGACTGAGCTGGTCGGTCCGAAGATCGAAATTACGGGCACATTCAGAGCGCTTGCGGTATGCATAAGTCCGGTATCTGCGCAGATGAAGAACGAGCATTTTTCTATCAGCGCGGCCGACTGAAAGAACGGCACATTTTTTACGACAGTTGAGTTGTCCGGCGACGATGAACGGATCTCTTCGTTCAGAGAGTTCTCGGATCTGCCTCCGAAAATAAGGAAATGAATTTTGTCGTTTCCCGAATAACTTTTTATCAGAGCGATATATTTTTCAGCGCTCCACCTTTTATTGATCATGTTTTTAAGAATGTCGCTGCCCGGATGAAGCCCGACCAGAATTTTGTTCTCGAGGCCTTTACCGGCAATAAAACTTTCGGCTGTCTGTCTGTCGGTCTCGTTCAGGTTTATCGACATTCTGTAAGTTCTTTCTAGCTTTGTTTTAAGCGCGAATTCAAAAAGCCGGAAATTCTGTTCTATCGCATGGAGCGATCTGTCCTCTTTTAGAAGACGGCCGGACAAAAAAGCCAGATTCGGGAAGTTCTTATCCAAATAGGATATGGCGAACCGCTTACGGGCTCCGGTCAGAAAATGTACTATCCTGTATTTGTAGTGGTTTGACGGAAAAACAAGGATCGAAATGTTATATTTTTCTTTTCTTACATCGTCTATTACCTTTAAGCATTCCATCAAACCTTCTTTCTGAAAGTTTAAGAAATGTACTTTTCCGAAATTGCCCGAATTCTGCATAATATCGCTTACAGGCCCGCTTAAGGTCAGCGCATCGAACTTCATATCCGGTGATGATTTAAGCCTCTCAATTACGGGAGTCACCATAAGCGAATCCCCGATCCCTATAGTGAAGAATATTAAGCATTTTTTTTTCATAAAGGTCCCGTTTTTTCCTGTTATGATGATATGTAAAGTCATATAATTTGTCAAAGAAATTATTAAGAAATATCTTTGTTTATTACATAAATAATTGTTAATGTTAAGGTGTACAAAAAAGGGGGGCGTTTTATGAAAAGCATCTATAAAATAATTATTATCGCCGCGCTGACGGCGGCAGGCATCTGTTTTGCGACAGGCGAAAAAGCTAATTTTTTGTGGAAGGTCGAAAATGCGGCGGGGAAAGATAAAGTATATCTTCTCGGTTCGGTACACATAGTACCGGACGATATCTATCCTCTGAGCAGAAAGATCACCGATGCGTACGACAGCTCTGCTTATGTTGTTGTGGAGGCCGATGTTAACAATATTGATCAGGCAAAGGTTCAGCAGCTTACTCTGGAGTACGGGATCTATACTGACGGATCCACGCTCCAGTCCGAATTGTCCGAAACCGTTTACGCCAAACTGGCCGGTTTTTTGAAATTTACGGGCATGTTTACGATAGACCAGATGAAACCTATGAAACCCTGGCTTGCGGCTCTGATGGTTCCGCAGTTAATGATATCCAAAATGGGTTACAGGATGGACAACGGTATAGATATGCACTTTTTAAGAATGGCGAAAAGGGACAAAAAAAGCGTGTTCGAGCTCGAGTCGGCTGAATATCAGATCGAGCTGTTAAGCAGCTTCACGGATGAATTGCAGAAAAAATTTCTGGAAAGCACGCTTAACGAAATCGAGACATTCAAGGAAGAGTTCGACTCGATGATCAAAGCCTGGCGTGACGACGATGTTGCAAAAATGGAGAAAATCCTCAACGATGAATACGACAATAATCCGGGACTTGCCGGAGTATATAAAAAACTTGTATATGAACGCAATGTGAGCATGACATCAAAGATCGACGGATACCTGAAAGACAAGAGGAAAAGTAAATTTTTTATAATCGTGGGTGCCGCCCATCTGATAGACAAAGACGGGATAGTCAGTATGCTCGAAAAAAAGGGCTACAAGGTCAAAAAGATGTAGCTCAACGGGCGATTTTTATGGATTTTACGTACAAGGATATTGATATTTTCTGCGATGTTGTTGACAATTTCGGCGATGCGGGAGTTACATACAGGCTCGCAAGAAATCTGGCTGAAATTTTACCTGAAGTCAGGATCAGGCTGTTCACAAACGGCATGAACGCATTTGAGTGTCTCAACCCGGAGATAAAAGGGTTTGAACTTTTACCGTACGATGTTCTTAATGAAAATTTT
>DMTS01000043.1 GCA_003477045.1 Candidatus Delongbacteria bacterium | reverse complement strand
TTTCTGTCAGCCCTGTGCTTAAATTGTGAAGAGATTACACCTTCCGAGAAAACAGGAAGCACAATTTCTGAACATGTCATTTTTCTAACCGCTGTTCTCACGAACAGCTCGAATCCGACAAAGTTAGACAGCGGATTGCCGGGAAGTCCGAAAACAAGGCACTTGTCAGTTTTTCCGAAGAAAACAGGTTTTCCGGGTTTGATCCTAACTTTGTGGAATATTTGTTTTACACCAAGGTTGAGAAGCACTTTTGGAACGAGATCGAACTCTCCCATCGATACTCCGCCTGAAATTAGAAGGATGTCGCTTTTCAGACCGATGGAGAGCATCGAACTCAAGCTTTTTTCATTGTCATCCGCAATACCTAAATATTCAGCGTTAATTCCGATCTTCTGAGCCATGACAGTAAGCATAGCTCCGTTAGAATTATAGATCTGCCCGTAATCAAGCGGCTGACCCGGTTCGATTATCTCTGATCCTGTGTTAAGGATTGCGATTTCAGGAAGGGAATAGACTTTAACCTTAGAATATCCAGATGCGACAATTAAGGCTATGTCCTGAGTCCTGATCCTGCTGCCTTTTGCGAGGATCAAAGTATCTTTTTTTATGTCCTCGGCTTTATAACTGACATTGGCACACATTTTAGCAGGATTTGTGAATCTGATCTTATCGGCGGCTTTTTCCGTTATCTCAATAGGGATCACCGTATCGGCTCCGAAAGGCAGCGGCGCTCCCGTCATTATGGCTATGCAGTGACCTTCCTCAAGAGGTTCGTCCGAAGGTTCACCGGCCGGAATTATGCCGTCGTTTATATATTCGTTCCTGCCTTCTGCCCATTTAAAAGCAAAGCCGTCCATCGAAGATTTATCGAAAGGCGGCATATCAAGCTTCGCGTAAAGATCCTCTGCGCAGACATAGCCGAGGCACTCGTGAACGGGAAGTTCGATCTCAGGCATGGTTCTGCAGTTTTCGATAATCAGTTCAAAAGCTTTTTCAAGTTCGATCATTTTTTCTCCGTTTGAGTAAATCATTACTAATGAAATTTAATTCAATACGCAGCGTTTTACAAATTAAATAATTTGGCACAATACTTGCATTTATTTAAACCGGATGTAAAATTAAAGCTAAGGAGTATGACATGAATTACGAAAAGATGACAATAAAAGTGCAGGAATATTTAAATGATGCCATGAACACGGCTCGGGAAAGGAAGTCGCCCGAGATCAATGAGCTTCACTTTATTTGTAATGTAATAAAAGATGAAAATATTATCACTTCTCTTATCAAAAGAGCAGGAATAGAACTGTCAATAGTGTCGTCAAAGGTTGAGACGGAATTATCAAAAATGACAAAAGTTAATTCAGGCGCAGCTCAGTTGTTTCTCTCAACGGGTTTTAACGAAATTTTAGAGAAATCTTTCAAAATTGCGCAGGAAATGGGCGATGATTATCTGAGCCTTGAGCATATACTGCTATCAGTGCTGAAAGAGAAGAAAGGAACGCTTTACAGAATTTTCAGTGAGCTCGAACTTGATCATGACACTATTCTAAAGCTGTTAAAATCTGTCAGGGGAAACCAGCAGATAAAAGATGCAGATCCGGAAGCAAAATACGAAGTATTGAAGAAATATACGCGGGATCTGAACGAGCTTGCGGAGCAGGAAAAACTCGATCCTGTCATCGGCCGGGATGCAGAGATAAGACGAGTTCTTCAGATACTGACAAGAAGAACGAAGAACAATCCTGTTTTGATCGGAGAACCCGGAACAGGAAAAACGGCTATTGCCGAAGGGATAGCGCACAGGATCGTAAGAAAGGATGTACCTGAAAATCTGAAAAACAAAAGAATTGTTGCGCTTGATCTAGCGGCTCTTATAGCCGGTGCAAAGTTCAGAGGAGAATTTGAAGAGAGGCTGAAAGCCGTCTTAAAAGAAGTGGAAGCTTCTGAAGGCAAACTCATACTATTCATAGACGAGCTGCATACGCTTGTCGGAACGGGCGCGGCTGAAGGCTCCATGGATGCCTCGAACATGCTGAAACCAGCCCTTGCGAGAGGAGAGATCAAGGTGATCGGAGCGACCACTATATCGGAGTATAGAAAATATATTGAAAAAGACGCGGCTTTTGAAAGAAGGTTTCAGCCTGTTCTGATCGAAGAGCCGTCGGTCGAAGATACGATATCCATTCTGAGGGGTATCAAGGATAAATACGAAGTGCATCACGGGGTCAGGATATCCGATAGCGCTTTGATCTCAGCCGCGAAGCTGTCCTCAAGATATATTTCCGACAGATTTCTACCGGATAAAGCGATAGATCTTATAGACGAGGCTGCAGCTAAACTTAAGCTTGAGATCGAGTCAATGCCTGAAGATATCGAAATACTTCAGAGAAAAATAATTCAGCTTGAGATCGAAAAGCAGGCTGTCAGCAAAGAAAAGGACAAGAAATCTGCAGAAAGACTCACAGATATAAATAAGGAAATTGCCGAATTAAAATCCAAAGTAGATGAACTGAAAATCCACTGGCAGCAGGAAAAGGAATTCATTACTGTCATAAGGGAGAATACGAAAAAACTAGACAGCTTGAAAAATGAAGAATCAATGGCTGAAAGGAACGGCGAATTAGAAAAAGTATCAAAATTAAGGTATCAGGAAATTCCTACCGTCAAAAAAAGGCTTGATGAAGCTACTGCCAAAATGGAAAGCTTTCAGTCCGGAAGAAAGATGCTTAAAGAAGAGATCGGCGAGAATGAGATCGCCGAGATCATTTCACGGTGGACTCACATACCTGTAAATAAGCTGCTAGAAAGCGAAAAGGACAAACTTCTTAAGATGGAGGAACTTCTTTCGCTCAGGGTCAAAGGTCAGGATGAAGCCCTTAGAGTTGTTTCAGAAGCACTAAGAAGGAACAGAGCCGGACTTCAGGATCCGAACAGGCCGATAGCATCATTCATTTTCCTCGGTTCGACCGGTGTAGGAAAAACAGAACTAGCAAAAGCTCTCGCGGAATTCATGTTCGATTCAGATTCAGCAATGGTCAGAATAGACATGAGCGAGTACATGGAGTCATTTTCAGTAACAAGGCTGATCGGGCCTCCGCCGGGATATGTCGGTTACGACGAAGGC
>DMTS01000026.1 GCA_003477045.1 Candidatus Delongbacteria bacterium | reverse complement strand
AAAAGCTCGTAGTAGAATCTGTTCAGGCAGAATTTATTGTCGTCGAAATAGATATCCATATCAATGTTCCTGATGCTGTTTTTGAACATTTTATGATCTACCGCGACCGTATCTATCCTCAGGTTCGACACCGGAACCCCGTTCATCCTGTATTGATTACGGAACTGAGTGTATGTGAGATGATCGTAATCCTTTATCGTTTGGAATTTATTATAGCTGAGGAGCTTTATTTCCTTTATGTCCAGCCTTGCGTTGAAAGGTATATCGAAGTTCAGATTGACTATCCGCACTTTATTCCCGAGGCTGTCGAGCTCCATGAGAAGACCTGCGTCCTTTAACGACTCGGTGTGTTCTACCGTAGCGGTGTTCATGTTCCCTTTGAGTTTGGTCACGCCTGATATTTTCCCTTTGATATTGCTGATGCCTTTAACGAACGGATAGCTTGATTTGAGTCCGAGAGAATGGGTCACATCAAGATCGTACATGTTCACGCTGTCTTTCAGGTTCGCGGTGCCTTTCATACTCAGTTCGGTTTCAAGGGATGGCACGGAAACACCCAGTTTGAGTATTCTGATCTCGCCGTTCTCCGCGTATCTAATATTGTTCTCAGCTTTAACATTTCCTTCTATGCCCATTTCCTTGAGCATTCCGGCAAAATCCGCGCCTGCTACGGTTATGTCGCCGATGAGCGAAACGTCTTTGGTTAAAAGATTGACGGTCTGATTGACCTTAATTCCTTTTTTGACAGCAATATCGTCGTGATATAAAGAATCTATGTTCAGGTTAAGCCTGAGTTCTGATGTGGATTCCTGTTTTGTCAGATTACCGCCGCCTTCCGCAGAAATGTTCAGGCTTCCATTATAAAGCCTTGTGTTCTGTATCTGCGGTATCCCGGTCGCTTTTCCGACCTTAAGAAGCCCGTCAAGATCCGCGTCAACTATGAATTTTCCTATCGAAATTTCCGCTGATTTGAGGTCGGCTGATATGTTCTCTATGTCCGCCGAAAGCATATCATTTATTTTGGCGGTCAGACTGATAAGGTTATATTTTTCCTTCGGATGACCGCTGATGTCGGCTTTGAGGCTTGTCGTGATATTTATTCCGTCAGCCGCCGAATACATCGAGACTGTTTCGTTCTTGTATTCGGTTGAAATGTCAAGCGTGTTCTCGACGATCCCGCCTTTATAGTTCATCTTTTCGTTCAATGTTACGAAAAGTCCTTCCGGCGCTGATGCTTCAAGCGTGTGCGGATGAATTTTGTCCGCCGTGAATGAAATATCGGCTTTCGTGTTTCTGATGAGCCCCGGGATCGAAGTGTCGGCCAGATTGAATGCCGCATCAGCTTTGAGAACTATCTCGCCTTTCGCCACATCCGAGATCTTATAATCAAGTTTAACGCTCTGCGGCATGAAATCGCTCTTCAGGACAGGCACGACTGAAAGGCTCTGCCTCCCTGTCGAATATTTCTTTCCTGAAACATTCGCGTTCACGCTTTCCAGCTCCATGTCAAGATCAACCGAGCTGGACAGAAGCTTGTTGTCCTTTAAAGTCAAAGCGAATCCGCTGTTTATCATAAGATATTTTACGGCGACTGAAATATCTTTCTGTTTGTATAAAATATCTACCGCGTTAAAGTCCATGCTGCCTGACACATCGGTATAATTATCCGCGACGATGTGCTTGATCTTTACATTTTTCAGGTTGAAAAATGAATTCTTGATAACTGCGCCCTGAAGATCTGCGAGACCCCGCTTTGAAACATAAGAAGTTATATTGCCTACATCGGCGGATAATTCGGAGAGGACTATTTCGGCTGTCTGGGAAGATGACAATTTCGATACGAACCCGCTCATCTCGGTTTTGAGCATATCTTCAACATAAAACCCGAATGATTCTATATTAAGCGAATCGGTTTTTAAGTTATAATATGCCTTTAGTTCCAGGCTGATATCGCCAAGGTCTTCGATATTCGCCGCCGGACTGAATAGCTGCAGCTCACTGATCTTGTACGCAAATCCGATATTTATATTTTCGTTTACCGCGCTGACTGTCAGCTTCATATCCTGAATGAATTTCAGGCTGTTGTGTTTATCCCTGTATGAAAGCTCCTTTTTATCGCCCGTCGTAAGCTCTACATCAGCACTGTAATTATCCATATCCTTAAAATTTACATCGCTGACTTTTATACTGTAAAGCGGCAGTTTTGCGGACATCGGATTTTCCGCAGATCTGTCCTCGTAAGCCACATCAATATCATTGATCTCGAAGTTCTTCAGGTCAATGACGAACTTTGCGCCTTCGCTTTCCGGCTCCGGAGCTTCGGGCGGCGGTGTTTCCTCTTTGCTCTTGAATTTCTCTATGATGCCGTCGAAATTGAATTTCCCGTTCTCATCCTTAACGATGTTCGCCTTAGGATGCTCGAGAACTATCGTTTTAACGACCAGCTTTTTATCCAGAAGCGGCCACAGATCATATTTTAAGCTGAATGATTCCATGCTGAAAAGCGAATCGGGCACATCGTTGTCCGTAAATTTGAATTTCTCAATTTTAATCCCGCTTAAAAGGCTGAAATCAAGCTGCTCGATCTTTACGCCGAGATTATATTTTCCCTTCATATATGATTCAATTTTTGAGATCAGGTATGATGAGGGGAAAAAATACTGGAGCATCAGAAATACTGCTCCGATGAACACGATGAACGCCCCTGCTATATACAGGCACCATTTCAATATTTTTTTAGGACGGAATTTCATTAGGTTTATTTCTTAAGAAGTTTTATTTTAAATTCTGTGCCGCCATCTACGCTTGAAAGCAGATGCTCATTCTCCGGATATTTCTCCAGTATAAGATTTAAAAAGAACATATCGGGGCATGATCCTTTTTCGTCATTTTCGTCCATACACATTTTTCCGTTTGTTTTTATGCTAAGCCATACGCACTCATTCAGATTCTGTGTTTTAAAAGCTATACTGTTTTCCTGCCTTTCTTCCGGGAACGAATCTATGATCTTCTTTGTCACTGCGTAAAGTATGAAGAATATATCTTTGTATTCCATCTTTATGAAAGGATTTCCCTCAAGTTCAAACTCCACTTTAGTATCATGCTTGAATTTTTTATCAAATTTGAAGAACTCGCAAAAAGATTTGACGGCCCCGTTAATGTCGATCATCTGTATTCCGGGCGAATTTTCGTTAAAGATCTTGTCATTTATTATCCTGATGAACGAGTTCAGTTCGTTCATAGGCTCTTTCAGCTGTTCCGAAACTTTTATCATGTCCTCATATTCGGTTTTTTTGAAATTATACTCAGTTTCGCTCATGCTCTCTTTAGCAGCTTCGAGTTTTTTCAGTTTCAACTGGGCTTTCATATTGAAAAGCTGGAGTTTTGAATCAACGGCGGTGATCTTCCCGTTTATGTTATGAACGAAACCCGGCATAAGAATACCGTACTGCATATAGAAATATACATCCTTGAGCGCTTCGGTCAGTTCTTTTTCCATAACTTATGCCTCACAATGTTCTTTAATAACTTAACTGTATAATATAGGTTGTAATAATATATAATTCAAGAAATAAAAATGAGGGAAAAAATTCCCTCATTTGAAACGTGTATATTTGGATACTGACTAGTAGTTATAGATATAGGACAGCTGGAACTGATACGGGTTTACATTCGAGTCCAGTCTTTTGTGAACCGAGAACATATATTTCTCTCCGATCGTCATTCCCAATCCGAATGAAGTCTTCATAGAGCTTAATCCGAACTTGCCTGAATCTTTCATTATATCATCAGAGCTGCTAAAATAAGCTTCGCCCATGTCGAGAATTGCTCTGAATTCTGCCAGGTCATAGCCTATAAATCCGATCACGAACCTGTCATAGAATCCTCTGTTTCCAACGAATTCATTCAGTCTGTAACCCGGAAGCGTTCCAGTCCCGCCCATTGTGATATATTTAAAATTCGGCACTATTCTGTCTTTATCCGCAGCTGCTACGGATTCAAGTCTGAATAGGTTGGAGAAGACGAACATTTCTTTAACTTTGTTCTCTACAAAAAAGCTAAACAGACCTTTTTTGAACGAAAAATCCTGTTCATACTGGTCAAGCGTCTGCTCGTAGGTATAATATGTATCAACAAAAGTGTTGTAGTCTTTCAGGATGCCTACATACCTTGCGGATGCGACAAGCTCGACCATATCGCCGTCATCAGCATCGATATTTTTTATAAAATCCCTATCGTTAAAAAACAACGCCCAGTTGGTTTTATTTTTCAAAGAATCTATGCTTTCGCTGTAAACTCCCGCTTTCACACCGAACTGGTGATCATTTCCGGCCTGTTTGAATTTATAGAGCGAGCCTGCAAAAAGTCCGAATCCCTCAGCCATATAGTAATTGTAGAAATCCTGATGCAGAAAGAAAGCTGATGCCGCATTCAATGAAGATGAAAGTTTTCTCTGGTCTTCGGAAGCTACACTTTTGTATTCAGCTCCGCCAAGTATGAGTTTTTCATCGAAGAATGAAAGTTTCTGGTCGAAATAGTATTCCCATTCCTCCATCCTGAAAGCATAACCGCCCGAAGCGTTCATATTAAAATCGGCGATCTCAGTATTAACAAGCTTGATGTCAGCATTCAGTCCCAGGTACAGACCTTCAACTTTTGAGTATGAAACGAAATCTTTTCTTATAAGCGAGTTATGAAAGAAAAAGCTTTTCTGATCACCGTTATCTGAGGTCATAGCGTTATCCGGTCCGCCTATACCCATACTTAAAGACAATGAACCTTCGCCGTCTTCTCTTCCCAGAATGAGCTTTTTTAATTCATCGACTACGAAATAACTTGCTTCGTCATCTATCTGCTCATTCCTGAATACTTTCCCGGCAAAAGCTTTGACTTCGCCTGTTACAGTACCTGTAGCTGTAATTGTAATGTCGCCTGAATAGACTTCCAGGTTGCCTTCCAGATAACCTTCTATATTCGCGCTGCCGTTGAACACTTTTACATCGGCTCTGAGTGTATCGTTTGCAGCAAGCGTATAGTCGGTGAACTTTGATACCGTTTCGGCACTTAATGCGCCTATAAATATTATTACTGCTATTATTATTGTTCTCATTTTTTATCTCCGCTATAGCTATTTTACAGTTACGCTGCCCATTTTTTTGCTTATCCTCAGACATTTTTTATTCTTTTCGCATATTCTGAGGTCATCATCAATTTCCATTCCGGATTTATATTCGGTTTTCTCGTCCCCTACTGATTTGAAGTAATCATACGATGCGGGATCTTTCAACCCGATCGTAACATCGCCGAAACTTACTTTAACATCCGAATCAGACTTTCCCGACAGTTTATGTCCGGTTATTTTTGCTTCTCCCATGTTGAGACTGATGTTCAGATCTGATTCTGATCCCTTNNACTATTCCGCCCAAAGATGAGATCACGGAAAGTTTGTCTCCGCTGATGCCCGTTACCATTACATCGCCGCTCTGATTGTCAATATCGGCTTCAGTAACTGTCGATGCGCTTATTTTTATATCTCCGACCTGGAAAGTACTTTTTAATTTTCCGTTAAATCCCGTCAGATCGAAATCTCCAGCCTTGTTATCTACTTTTATCGAACCTGATAATTTCTTAAGATTAATATCTCCCGAGAAAGTTTTGATATCCAGCACACCTTCAAAATCTTCGACACTCAGGTCGCCTGATTTATTTCTGTAATTTATCACGCCTGATACATTTCTTATATCCGTATCCATGCTTTTACCGTCGAGAAGAAGCTCTCCTTTAATACCTTTCACATTCAGATCGCCGTTCGCAAGCGTCACTATTATCGAAATATCTTTAGGCGTGAATATCGTTATGTATTTTCCGTCTTTATCTTTTTTTACAAGGTCTATCTTCAGCTCTTTTTTGTCTATTGTCAGCTTAGCATCGGTCTTTGAAGTTTCATCGCTTTTCAACTGGACCGATCTTAGCTGTTCTTCGGTAAAAGGTTTGCTTGAAAAATAAAGTTCGACATTTTTGTTTTTGGTACCGATTATATTGGTGCTGAAATCTTCCCCTTCACAGGTTATCTGTCTGATACTTTCATTCTGTACCGTTATCTTCTTAACTCCTTCTCCCGTCTGAGTAAAAAAATCACCGGCAGAAAGAGAGACCGCCATTACGGCTGTTATTATAACGGATACTATCCTTTTTATATTCATTTTATCTTCCTTTTTCATCGTTTGCATTTATCTCTTCAGCTTTAAATCTGAAGTACTCGCTTTTATCGGACGAAGCGCTTCTGATAGCTTTTCCGGCATATTCCGAATCGCTTTCTTCAAGCATGCTCAGCGCCTGGATCCTGTTCGTTTCATCCCCGTCATTAAGCACTACTTTGTATAATGCTTCCCTTACTTCCTTCTGCCCGATCTGGTCCGCTACCATTTTCATGGCTTTTCTTCTGATGATAGGGTCCTTGTCCTCGAGCATCGCTTTGATAAGTGTTTTTGTAAAACTTTCGTCCTTGTTATTGTTCATAGCCTTCATGGTTTTAAGCTTTACGCCGGAATTGTTCTCGTTCTCCACGAGATATTTAAGGGTATTAATGATTGCCGGATCATTTTTTGACCCCTTTATTACTTTGTTCGTGCTTACATCAAAATCGATCGTTATTTCATCGCCGGTTTCGTCTATATTTAAATTTTCAACCTTATATTTACTCATATCTATGCCTTCAAGAACGCTTTCGCCGCTTACAACAGCTACATTCTGGTAAGGAATAGCCCCTGTCTTAATGCCGGATTCGACAGGTCCGTTATCATTTGTTTTTCCGCTAAAGTGGTACATGGTAGCATAGAATGTCAATAATATTACTGCTGCATACTGTAGAAATTTTCTTCCATATATGTTAAATATTTCTGTGAAATTTATTTTTTTGCTTTCAGCTGAAACTGAAACCGATAATTTTTCTCTGTTCGCTTCGAGAAGTTCGTCCGATACATTTTCGAATGTGCCGCTGCCGAGCAGAGATCTCTCTTTTTTAAGCATATTGTAATATTTCTTCAGTTCGGGATCTTTCTCGACCGCATTTAAAATATTCTTTTTTTCATCTGAGCTTTCTATCTCTTCGAAGACCAGATCAAATATTTTATCTTTTATATCGCTCATAGTTCCGCCCTTTTTCTTTAAATTTCAATATTGTTTTTTATATTTTCTACCGCCCTGAAAAAATACTTTTTCACGGTTCCTTCGTTTAAAGACATCGCCTCCGCGATCTCTTTAAATTTCATCCCTTCAAAGCTCTTCATATAAACTACTGTCTTCTGCTGAAGGGAAAGTTTTTCGATCTCTTTTTTTACCATCTCTCTTTTTTCCTCGTCGGTGAGCTCGAGTTCTCCCGCGATCTGAAAATCTTGCGTTTCCTTTGACGAATGGATCTCTTCATCAAACTCTGCGTGATCGGGTCTTTTACTATAGAATGAATAGGCCGTATTGACCGCTATTCTATAGACCCATGTGTAGAAAGACGATTCCCTGTTGAACTGCCCGAGACTGTTATAAACTTTTATAAAAGTGTTCTGATAAGCGTCGGACGCATCGTCTTCGTTTTTCAATATGTTCAGTAGTAGGTTCATGATCTGCCTGTCATATTTTCTTATCAGTTTATCAAAGGCTTTTGTGTCTCCTTTGACCGCTTTGTCTATCAGCTCGTTCTCAATTCTTTTCAGTTCATTCATTCGCTTTTTCCTTTTTTCCCCGGGGATCGGTCGACCGTTTTGCCAGCCTTCGAGAAGTTCCGGTCAGCCGGCACCTTCCATCGCTTCTCAACCCTTAGACCCCTGTTATTTAAAAAAGTTGTCATTAAATTTTCAATTTTTTTTCTGATATGAAATTTAATAGAAAAAGAAGCAAAATACTATAAAATAAAAAGACTGGTTAACAAACACCATTGGATAATTACATATTAGGTGCAAAATCAATTGTCGTTACACTGTCACGACAATTACGTAACTATCTAATATTCCAGTAAATTGTAAAACCATACGCACATTTGGCTAAGCTCATTTGTCTTTATTTTTTTGATTTTCCACTTTTTCTTTCAATAGAGCTATTTCCTGTACCAACACTTTAATATCTTCAGATAATTTTGAAATTAAAATTGAATACTGTATCAGGACTAAGAATATTGCCATAACCAGTATTAGTAAAAAAGCCGCAGGTGCGTATGAAATGCCTATAAAATCAGAAATTACTTCAATTCCGTTCCTCCAAAAGGCAAGAATGATAAAGACGACGCTAAAGAATAGCCATAATAAAGAGTACTGTTCTTTGATTTTCTTTCTTCTAATAAGTTCAACTATGAAAATCATCAATAAAATGCTTCCTGCAATAGCGAAATACTGTATTCTATCGGTATCGACACTATTTAACATAATTATTCCTCTTTCTTAGTGATGTCATAATAACTGAAAGGAGCACTTTAAACATATAATATGGTATTTTTAGGCCATTTATAGAAGACCTACCATTTTTTCTTTCATTCATTTTTACTGATATCTCTTTTATGACAAAGTCGTTCCGACCTAGAATAACGACAGATTCCGGTTCAGGGTAATCTTGCGGGTAATTATAAGTTAAGAACTTAATAGCTTTTTTATTATACGCTCTGAACCCTGATGTGTTGTCAGTGATAATCTGCTTTATAAACAATAAATTCAATATCCTAAAAATATAAATACCCTTCCTCCTAGCGAAGGTGGACCTATAACTAGTCTCCTTAGTTAGAAATCTCGATCCGATCACGACATCCGCTTCATTATTTTGTACTGGTGTTAATATTTTTCCGATCTCTGAAGCATTGTGCTGCCCGTCGCCGTCGAATTGGACTGCGTAACTATAACCGTTATTATAAGCGTATTTAAAACCTGTTTGTACTGCTCCTCCAACACCAAGGTTTATGGGTAGATCGATAACCTTGCACTTGGCAATCCTACGAGCTATCTGAGATGTTTCGTCGTTAGAGCAATCATTTATAACCAGAATATCATAATTCTGTTTTTGTTCCAGTATGTTATTGATAACATCTCCGATGCTTTTTGCTTCGTTATATCCCGGTACAATTATCAAAGTATTTGTCAATTCGAAAGACCTCTTTTTAACATTATGCATTATAAAGAAAAAGAACATATTTTTCAAGATGATTAAATGTATCTTAAATCCTAAGCTCTACACATGCGCATTTCGGAAATAGAATAATGTTTTTCACAAACATGAGCTTGATTTTTGATCTATTATACTTTGGACTGTACCCGATTTTGTGTA
>DMTS01000005.1 GCA_003477045.1 Candidatus Delongbacteria bacterium | reverse complement strand
GTATTTTGAAGATTTCAATAAAGTGCAGCTGGCTACTAATTTCATATGGTTCGGCCAGAAAAGAGTTTCTGACGATGAAGCCGCGCCTTCAAGATCTTTTTTAAAGATCGAGGAAGCTTATCAGATCATGGGCATTGAACCTTCGGCCGGTCAGACGGTCTGCGACCTCGGAGCAGCTCCGGGAGGATGGAGTTACAGCGCGGCGAAAAAAGGCGCAAGAGTAACCGCTGTCGATAACGGTGAGCTGAAAGCAGGAGCAAAGAACAATCCCAACATCATAAATCTGACGGAAGATGCTTTTAAATATGATCCGCCCAATGATTTCGACTGGCTTTTCTGCGACATAGTAGAACATCCCAACATGGTAGTTAAACTGCTTGAGAAATGGGTGGAGCATAACCGTTGCAGATATTTTATAGTAAATTTAAAATTCGGCAGGGTAAGGCCGCTCGAGCTTCTCGAATCGCTTACAAAAATGAGCTCAGTGATCCGGAAAAGATGCATTTCATTAAAGATAAGACACCTTTTTCATGACCGTGAAGAACTGACTGTCATGGGAAGACTTGAATAATAAATATTTTTTGTTTTGACCAATCATATTTTATTCTTATATTGTCAAAGTAACATTATAACTAATTCTGGAGATGTCATGGATCTTTATACATTTGTAATGCCTTTGGGAGTTATCACTTATATACTGATCGTCCTTGCCATTCTGACGGGAAAAAGAATAATAAAGCTTAAACCCGTATGGCACAGGATAATTGCCGTTCTTACTCTGATCTTTGCTTCACTTCATGCAGCGATTGTTATTTCTTACAACCTTTAAACAAACCAAAAGGAGAGAATCATGAAAAAAACTGTTCTTGCACTGTCAATGGCATTTGCGCTGCCTTTGCTTTTCGCGCACCCCGCACTTGATGTCACAGCTAAATTTATGTTACCAACAAAAAATCTTGTTGTTGTGTATCAGCACCCTGTAAAAGATGTTAAAGACCACTACATTTCTGAAATCAAGGTCGAACTTAACGGAAAAGAAATAATATCTCAAAAACTCTCAGTTCAGGACACGCAGACTACAGGTGAAGTTTCCTACAAGATACCCGAAGCTAAAGCGGGAGACAAGATCACCGTAGGAACAAAATGCAATAAAATGGGTACAAAAAAAGCTGAACTGACTATTGAAGGCAAAGAAGTTCCTGTAAAAGAAGCGGCACCGGCTTTACCTAAAGCTAATGCGGTTCCGGCTATGCCAAAGTAGTTTTTACAAAATATTCTTTTTTTTTTGGACTTTAGCTTTGCTATCCCCTTAGCTGTTTGTCTATAAAATACGCCGCTGTTTTTCCTGCCGCAACCGCTTTTATCGCATCATCGGGGCCTGTCTGACAGTCGCCTCCGGCAAATACCTTTTCGTTTGATCTTAAGGTATCTGAATGAACTTCAAAAGTTCCCCATCTGGTTACTTTAAGCCCGATCGTCTCTGAAAATTCAGGTTCGACCTTCTGTCCGATCGCCATTATGCAGACATCAGCCTCTATATAAAATTCTGATCCTTCTTTGGGCACCGGGCTTCTTCGACCGCTTTTGTCAGGTTCACCTAATTCCATTTTCAGACATTCTATTTTCAATCTGCCTGAAGGAAGTTTTTCGATCTTTGTGGGGGTTGAAAGTATTTTAAGTTCGGCTCCTTCTTCTTTCGCCTCCCTTATCTCTTCCCTGTTCGCAGGCATCTCCTGCTCTGTCCTTCTGTAAAGTATCTTAGCTTTTGCTCCCAGCCTGATAGATGATCTGGTCGCATCCATAGCTGTGTTCCCGCCGCCGACTATAACGGCTNNTTTTTCGCCTTTTGATACTTTTTCCAGGAATTCAACGCCTGAATAAACTCCTTCCGTATCCATTCCCTTTATGGGCATATCGCTTCCGATCTGAGCGCCGACGCTTATAAAGAGCGCATCGTTTTCCTTATGAAGCAGATCGAAGGTTATATCTTTTCCGACCTTGACGCTGTATTTAACTTCAACGCCCTGCCTTAAAATAAAATCAATTTCTCTTTGAAGTACATCTGACGGAAGCCTGTAGTCCGGAATACCCCACTTGAGCATACCGCCGAGTTTATCATGCTGCTCGTAAAGCGTGACTGCATGCCCGAACCGTCTGAGATAGAACGCTGCCGTCAGCCCTGCAGGTCCGCCGCCTATTATTCCGACTTTCCTACCGGTTGAAGCAGCCGGTTTAAGGTCCATGATCTCATCTTTCTTTTTGAAAGTCTGATCTCCTATATATCTTTTGAGCGATCTGATCGCGATCGGTTTTCCGTTATGACCGACTGCGCATACATCCTCGCATTTCGCCGTACAAATCCTGCCGCAAGCTTCAAGCATCGGATTGGTCTCAAACATGATCCTCAAGCCTTCATCAATATCTTTGTTTCTAATTGAATTTATGTATTTCGGTACATCCATGTGCGTCGGACAGGCCTGAATACATATTCCGCAGTCAAGGCACCTTCCTGCTTCGGCCATAGCCTGCTCGTCAGTGAATCCTTCAGCATATTCGTCAAAATTTTTCTTTCTTTTATCCGGCTCGATTTCATTCATGTGCTGCCTGTTGGGATCAACAAGCCACGATTCTGCCGATCTTCTATAACCTTTTTCCGATTTATTCCATTTTTTATCGTCAACACCGGGAATGAATCTGTAATCGTCGGAATTTTCCGATATCCATGTGTAGTCGTTCGACATTCCCAGTGATCCGGTCGGACATATATCAACGCATAATGCACACCAGCAGCAGCGTCCATAGTCGATAAGCGGCCTTAATCCGCTGTCTCCCGGCTTAGCCTTAACAGAAGCCACATCCACAAGGTCTATCGCAGCATTCTGGCATATTTCTTCGCAGGAACCGCAGCCTATACATTTGTCAACATCGTTTATATGAAATCCTCTGTACAGAGGAGATCCCTCTCTTTCTGAAAGAGGTTTTAAGATCGTATCAGGCTTCTCGAATGCTCTTTTCCATGCGTTGAACGGGGATATAACATCTCTTAAACTCATTTTTACCTCTCTATTTCAGGGGGATATGTTTGCAGCGACACCATTATTCCGAATATATCTGCGTTAGTATTTCCTTCAGCCAGTTTTTCAAGAAGGGACATTGCGTGTGTATAGCTCGGGCCTTTTACATGCACCCTTTGCGGATACTCGCTTCCGTCGGTGACCATATAATAACCGTACTCGCCTCTGCCTGATTCAGCCCTGACATAAGTTTCTCCTGCAGGGATCTTCCAATGCATAATGTCGGGAATGAATGTTCTTACAGGTCCGCTTTTGGGCATCTTTGCAAGGATCTGTCTGATCAGATTTATTGAAAGAAGACATTCCTCCCTCCTAAGCTCTGTTCTTGCATAAACATCACCTTCAGTTCCTGTTATGACATCGAAATCAAGCTGATCATATATCAGATACGGATGATCTTTCCTTACATCGTAGCTTACACCAGAAGCTCTTGCTGTAGTACCGTTTATTCCAAAAGGTTCTATCCAGTCTTTTGGAATCCGGGCAAGTCCTTTTGATCTTGATTTGAATACTGCGTTATGGAACATGACTTTATCAATATCTGAAAGCAGTTTTTCTATCTTGACCAGGGTTTTTTCAAGTCTTCCTTCAAAACCTTCGGGGATTTCGTACCTGACTCCGCCCGGGACAATATACATGTGATATATCCTTCCGCCAGTCAGCTCTTCAAAAGAATCGAGAAGGAAATCTCTGTGCGCCACCGCCCACTGTCCTATCGTGCCCAATCCAAATGAACCGGCCTGTCCGCCCAGACCCATTACAGTTGCACCCAGCCTTGCCATTTCGAGGTTCAAAGCACGGATCCATTTAGCTCTTTCAGGTATTTCAATTCCTGAGAGTTCTTCTACCGCGGTCGCGAAAAGATATTCATTCGTGTCCGGTTCGGGAACACAGATCCTGCATACTATCGGAAAACAGTTGATGAACTTTCTTCTTTCCATCAGCTTTTCAAAACCTCTGTGCAGATATCCGACATGGGTCTTGAGCAATTTTATCTCATCGCCTTCGAGAAGAAGTTCAATAGACATATTGCCTGTGATGCCCGGATGCTGGGGTCCCTGCCAAATCTTCACATATTTGCCGGATTTGAGATCGTATTCTTGTGTGTCATTCCAAATAGGTTTCATAATATCCAACTGATTTTATTTTTTTCTTACGGTTTTAGCTATGCCGTTCTTAACTTCAGCTTCAACGGGGTACAGCTGTTCTTCCATCTGAGCGACATTGTCTTTTGTATATCTTCCCGGACGCGGAAAGTATGTTTCTTCCGAATACTTTTTCGTATCAAAATCTTTTCTCATCGGAGGAATTTCCTGCCAGCCTTCAAGCGCGAAAGGATCATTTACCCTCGGACATCCGGGAAAATCTATTCCGAAAAGCTCTTTGATCTCCCTTTCATATACCCTTGCGCCGGCCCAGAGATTGTTGATGCTTACCATAGTAGGATTCTTCCTGTCTATGAAGGTCTTCACGCTCACATCAGTTTTATTGGAGTAATTGTGAAGATGATACACAAGCTCGAACTGATCTTTTTCGATCCAGTCAAGCGCTGTTAAAAGAGTAAGGTGACCGTAGCCTTCAAATTCTTTAAGGTAAAGTACGCATCCTTCAAGGTCTTTTTTCGCGACAGTGATGAAAACAAAGTTCTTTCTCTGCTCTTTAACATTTTTAGCGTTGAATTTTGATCTTAATCTTTCTATAAGCTCTTTCATTCTTACCTCTACCAGTTATAGTCGGGCATATCCCAGTCTTTTATGATCTTTTTCTGATTTGCTTTATACCATGCGAAATTCTTTGCGTACTCGTTGGCTCCTTCGCCTCTGCCCTCTTTTATTCTCTTTTTGAGTTCGTCAAAACCGGCGATGAGAGCTTCGGGTCTCGGCATGCATCCGGCTACATAAACATCTACAGGTATATAATGATCGAGCCTGTTTATTGTATTGTAGCTGTCCCAGTACATTCCGCCGTTGATCGTGCAGCTTCCCAATCCTATGACAAATTTAGGGTTCTGCATCTGCTCGTAGCTTCTGATTATCCTTTTGAGAGTTTTGACGGACACATAACCGCTGATTATAAAAAGATTTGACTGCCTCGGAGTAGGTCTCGGCGCGATCCCGAATCTTGATATATCGTATCTGGCGGTATATAAAGGACGCATCTCAATAGATCCGCAGCCAGTGCCGAAAGCCAGCAGCCATAATGAATTTGCCTGAGCCCAGTCATAGAACTTCTGAATGATATTGTTCATTCTCGGAACTTCTTTGGGCAGAGCCGTGCAGAAAAGCTCGGGATCAGAGAAATCCGGCTTGATGATTTTATTTTCTTCGTTATCAGCTTCAGTCATTTAAATCTCCGGATCTTAGTTTTTGAATGTGTAAATAAGAACAGCTATTATACCCGTTGCAGTAGGTATCCTGATGAACCACCTTATTGAGTTTTCAAGCGTAAATCTCGGATTTACCACACCTACGAAAACGGCGAACATGTAAAGAGTGAAAGTTTTTCCGACCAGCACGGGGATATTAGTCGCACCGCCGAAAAAAAGGTTCATGAAAAGTATAAGTTTTGCAGACGCGAAAAACGCCCTGTTGGCCTGCATATACCCCAGAAAGTTCGAGTGATACTCAGTAGGCGGTCCGACCGGAATCTCCTGCGGCGCAAGATGCAGATTGAAAGGGGCATGCATCATCATGCCCAAAAACGCCATCATGCCGGCTAAAGTAGCGACGGGATTGGTCATCATGTTCCAGTTGCCGATCCCTCCCTGCTGCGCCGCCACGATCTCGGTGATCGAGAGCGTTCCGTGCTGGGCTGCGAGCGCGATCACTGCAAGCGCGAACGGTACTTCGGACACGGTTACCTGCGCAAGTCCTCTCATGATTCCCATCGGAGAATAAGGGTGACCCGATTCTGCCGCGCCTAATGCCATTCCGAGCTGTCCGAAAAATATGAAATATATTACGAGCAGAAGATCACCCGAAAAACTGAAATTCTGCATCCAGACCGAACCGAAAACGACGGGCATGAACAGGAAAAGCCCTATTCCGCCTGCGAATCTGAATACGGGACCGAGCCAGAACATTATGCCGTGTGAAATGGCTGTTCTGACGCCCATTACTTTTAAAAGATTTACATAGGGCTGCCATACCGGAGGTCCGAATCTTCCGTGAACTCTGGCTATGATCTTATAAACAACACCTCCGAGAAGCATCCCGTAGTTGAATATTACGAACATCGACAAAAAGGCATATAATAGAGTTGTCCAGAAATTGTCCATTATTTAACTCCTACGGTAACATAGAAAAGCACTACGCTCATCATCAGAATATAGAAAATGTATGTTTGTGTATTGCCGGTATATATTTTTCTGAGAGAATCTGAAATTGTGTAAGTCCATTCGGAAACGGCTGCCCAGAAATTTTTTGCATAGGGAGCGATCATCCAGCCTAAAGCTCTTCTGTAAGGCCTGAAAAATTCATATGCGAAATGTGTAAGTTCAGGAGTTTCGGGTCTTTCAGCAGAAAAAACTATATTGAACTGCTTAACTTTCTGAATTTTAGGCATTTTTATCAGAAGACCGGCAGTCAGTACGACAAATATCGTTCCGACGATGATCATTACCGTTGTGCCGTTCCAATAGCCTAATGAAGTGTATGCTGTTCCGTCCGTCCATGTTACGCCCTGACCGAAGACCGGCTCAACGATCCTGGTGATCTGTTCAATGAGAAGCTTAGGGAAAACTGAGAACAGGAAAATAACCATTATAAGTATATATTGAGGAACAATGAACCATGCCGGCGCTTCTTTGACATTTCTGAATTCGTTCTTAGGCTGTCCCAGGAATATAGCATGAATAAGTCTGAAGCAGTAAAGGAACGCTACCGTGCTTGCAAAGAATGCCGCTCCGGTCTGAAGATACCAGCCTTTTTCGATCAGTGCTTCATATAAAAGCCATTTAGCTCCGAATCCCGTAAGCGGAGGAACGCCAGAGATAGCGATGATACCGAACATGACTGCCGTGAAAGACCACGGCATTTTTTTTATAAGTCCGCCCATTTTATACATATCGGCGGTTCCCGTTCTGAATATCACTCCAGCTATCGCCAGAAACAACACTCCTTTGATAAGAAAATGATTGATCATCTGGAACATTGCCGCCGTCCAGCCCAGACCTGACATTATAGAAAGAGCCAGGATTATATATCCGACCTGCCCCATACTTGAATATGCGAGAAGCCTTTTTGCGTTCTCTTCGTGAATAGCCATCATTGTCCCGATCAGCGCGGTGAGCGCACCTATCCAGCTTAGGATATATGCAAGATCTATATATTCCGTCCTCGGAATGCCCATAGTCAGCAGAAGCATTACGAAGCCGAATATTCCGGCTTTTGAAAGCAGTGCTGAAATGAACGGGGTCACATCGTCTTCGGCTTTTGAATAAGCCCCCGCGATCCATATATGAACTCCCAGAGCAGCTGTTTTAATTAGAAAACCCAGCGATATTAAAATAAAAGCCGTCATCGAGTTTTCGTTGGCTATAGAAAATATTCCGTAACCTAAAGCTTGGGGATTTTCTGAATATGCTAACGCAAATCCCATCAGTATAAGGAAAGCTCCGCCAAGTGAAAACATTATATAGCTGAACGATTCTTTTTCGGAATCCCTGCCTCTGTGGATCAGAAGATATGATGTAACGGTCATGATCTCCCAGGATATAAAGAAATTAAGGATGTTTTCAGCGTTTACCAGTGCGATAAGCGACCCGATCATAAGCATAAGAAGACCGTAAAAAGTGCTGCTTTTCTTTTTTCTGTTCAGCGTTGCGATCGTCAGTACAAAAGCTCCGAACACGAACATCGCATTGAAGAAGAGAGGAAAACCGCTTTGATGAGTCAGAAATAAATAACCGTATAAGAAAATTGAAGCCAGTGAAAGTACTCCTTTTATCTTTTCCGGAAGAAATCTGAGACCGAGCAGCGCTAATCCTGCAGTGTATGGAAGGTAATAACCCATGTGGGTGTGATTCTGCCTGAAAAAATAATAGAAAGATACAATAAGAAGCATAATATTCACAATCTCGATAGCAAGTACTTTATATGAATCATATGCCACGATATCTTTCTCGTAAGTTTTTTTCAGCGTCACTCCAAGCCATTTCAGCATGTATCCGGCTTCAAAAAGCGATCCGAGAAGAATTATGAATATCCAGAAGAACTCAAAATTGGCCGAAAGATCAAGAACCAGATTCCATTTACCCCAGAATCCGGGGAAAGGCGGCATTCCCGTCAGAGCAAGAACCATAACGATGAATATGCCTAAAAGTACCTTGTTCTCTCTGATCACTCCCCATTTTCTGTAATCGTTCTTTTTTATTATTCCTGTGATCCAGAAAAGACCTGCTTTTGCAAAAAAATGGTTAAGCAGAAGAGGAAGCACTGCAGCAAAAAACAGCCCTTCATTTTGCGAGAATACCGACCATGCGGCTGCGGCCATTACCAGACCCATCTGAGCTACAGAAGAATATCCGAGCATCCTTCTCGGGCTTGTCTGCATAAGTCCCATAAGGTTTGATACTACAAATGTCAGAGAACCAATGAAAATTATCATGCTCAGGATCTCATCAGACACAATGGGCATGATCTTGTACAAAGAGTAAAATACAGCTGCGGTACCTGTAGCGGAGGCGAGTCCGGTAATTCCGGGATTAACTCCGTCGTAAGCATCGATCGCCCAGCCGTTCGAGGGGAACTGCTTCATCTCTATTATAAATGAAAATATCAGTAGAAAGGATCCTATTGAAAGGAGTTTAACATTATCAACATTCAGTACATATTGTGACATGCTTTCTATTCCGAGCGTTCCGGTCAGAGAATACAGAATTATTATTCCGAGCAGAAGAAAAACTGAAGCGAGGCCGCCGGCGATCATATATTTTAACCCGCCCGTCAGCGAATTAAGTTTTAAGTCCATGCCGACTAGCGAGAAAGTCGCGATCGAAGTTATCTCCAAAAAAACAAAAAGGTTGAAAATATCCGCAGTAAGTATAAGACCGTTCAGGCCAAGTACCATTAAAAGGAACAGTATCATAGCTTTATAACCTGTCTCTTTTATCTGCGTTGACATGTATATTGCGCCTACGACAGCTATTAAATTTACAGCTGTTATAAATATTGCTTCTTTAAATCCCAAAAGAAAGTTTATTGAAAGAGGCGGTTCAACTCCGGCGGTATAGAACATTGCTGGTGCCTGACCATCGAATAAGAATGACCATAACCATTGGTAGCTTATTGCGGATACCGCTATCAGACTCATAAAAAATACTGTCAGTGCTACTCTTCTGCCTGCTTTTGATATAAGCGGAAGAAGAAATCCCGTTCCGAGAAGTATTGCTACAATATAAAGAGGGTTTACCATTTTAGATCCTTATATTCGGTTATTGACAGAGTCTTCTTTTTCTGATAAAGTCTTATCACGAATGTAAGCATCAGCGCATTCACAGCTACTCCGATCACAATTGCGGTCAGAACAAGCGCCTGAGGTACCGGATCGACTATCATTTCCGCTGCGCCTTTCACCAGCTCTGATGAGTCAAGTATAGGAGCTGTATGTCCCTTAATAAAGCCGAATGTGACCATCACAAGCTGCAAACCGGTTTCAACAATAGCCAGCGCAAGAACTATCTTTATCATATTCTTCTGCGTAAGCAGTCCCCAGAACCCAATAATCATAAGGATAAAACCGATAATGTGAATTATATTCATTTTTAATCCTTCTTCATATTATCAATTATACTTGCAAGCTCCGTGCCGACTTTAAGCCCGACCAGAGAATATATTACAGGTATTGCTCCCGCGCTCAGTAGCATGCCGAATTCGCCAAGCGGAAGGATCCTGTTATCAAGAAAGTTATTCGCTCCGAAAAGAAGAAGTCCCAGGATACCTATCAGCACATAAAATGCGCCTGAAAAAGATTCTATAATATTGAAAAGACCGTGATTTATCTTATAGTTAACATCTGAAAGGAACAGAAGAAGCACTGCTGAAGCTATTACTGCACCACCCTGAAATCCTCCTCCCGGAGAAAGATGCCCGTTTATAAAAATATAGACTCCGAACATAACTATAATCGGAGTAAGAAGTTTCGTACCGGTTTGAAGTATTTCGCTCGACTGTCTTTTTGATGGTGCAGCGTACTCTTCGTCCTCTTTCCTTCTTCTTAGAAGGACGGCAACACCTGTTGCGGCTATAAAAAGCACTGATACTTCGCCCAGAGTATCAAGTCCCCTGTAGGTTACAACTATCGATGTAACAATATTCTGTGTGCCAAGCTCGGAAGCTCCTCTTTCTGCGTATCCGCGGGCTACTCCTGAAAGTTCGCTTTTTTCCGTTATATTTGAGTACAGCTGATAAAACATGACAGCCATGAATACAAGCAGAACTGCGGCGAATAATTTCTTAATCATTTTCTTCCTCCGCATCTTTTGTTTTGTGAAGAGCGTAAAGGAAAATAAGCGTTGATAATCCTGCTCCAATCGCCGCTTCGGTCATCGCCACATCAGGTGCCTGCAGAAGTAAATAGATTATGCTTGCAAATAAGCTTACGACCCCGACTGCTATTACTGATGAAATAAGGTCTTTTACCACCATTGCAAGTATAGCGGAAAGTATCATCGCAATTCCCATAAGTATGATAATGCCATGCTGTAATTCCATTACTTCACCTCCGCTTTGCTTTCTTTCTCTTTCAGCTTGTCTATCACGCTTTTTTCTGTCAGAGGTATTCCTTTAAAATGCGCAGCTCTTGCGAGTGCGTGGGATGAGATCGGATTTGTAATTGCGATAAAGATTATAAGTATAAGTATTTGTCCTATCCATTCGGTATGACATACGCCGATCCCCATAAGCGTCAGCATCGTTCCAAGCGTAGTCGCTTTTGTTCCGGCCTGCATCCTGTTATACAGGTCGGGCATCCTGTAAACCCCGAGAGCGCCGAGAAATAAAAATATCGAACCAGTCAGCGTCAGTATAGACCCGATCAATGTGTTTATCTGCATTACAGGCCTCCTTCAAGATAGCGGGCAACCGCTACAACACCGATAAAACTTAATATCGCGTAAACCATACCTACATCAAGAAATATTACCCTTGCTGAAAGACAGGCTATAAGAACGATAAGAGAAATTGAAATTACAGTAAATGTATCCAGAGCTACGGCCCTGTCTGCCATAGACGGACCTTTTATCATTCTCAATGTTGCGAGTATTATCCCTGCAGACACAAAATAAGTGGAAATCTGCAGTATGATTTCAGGCAGTTTATCCAAAGATCACCTCCAGATATTTTTCAAAGTTACTGACTATTTTTTCAGTTGCACCGGTTTCTTCCTTGTCTTTTACATCTATCCAGTGAATGTATAGCGTATCATCTATCATATCGACTGTCAGAGTTCCCGGCGTCAGAGTGATGGAATTTGTTAGTATAAGCCTTCCCATCCGCGATTTAAGCTTCGTTTTTACGGTTACTATACCGGGATTTATTGGAATAACAGGCTTTATGACCCTGAAAGCAACATCAATGTTGGATTTCACTATCTCCACAAATAATATGATGACATAAAAAAGACTGTAGCCGATCTTCTTCGGATGCAGGATCGGGCTTACTAAATAATTCCTGTAAATGATACTCACCGCTAAAGCGAGTATTCCGGTCACAAGAAGATTGTTCACATTTGTTGTCCTCGTCCATACAAAATAGAATAGAGTAAGAACAATTGTCGAAAATATTACCTTTACGATCTTATCCATTATTTATCCCTGCAGTATATTTATCTTTCATAATATACATTATATTATTCTATTGCAACAATGATATTTTCAACAATTTTCAACTCCCGGAGATTTTACACCTGTAAATTTTACCCATGATTCGTTAAGAAGCTGAAGACCTTTGAGTATTTCTTCTTTTTCGGCTTTCGAAAGGCTTTTAAAAAGCATGTCATAGTATCCTGTAGTTCTTTTCTTCAGATCCTTTATAAGTTTTTCCCCTCGGGGAGTTAAAGATACTATTATTCCGCGTCTGTCATCGGGGTCCATATCTCTTCTAAGAAGGGATTGTTCTTCTAGCTGGCTGACTATCTTTGTGACACCGCCGGATGTAATTCCCAGCTTTTCAGCAATATCCTTTACTGACAGATTATTATTTACAAGGAACTGTTTCATGCAGTTAAGCTCGGAGCAGGAGATTTTAAGTTCTACTGCTATTGTTCTGTCTTTCAGCTGACATTTGCCTTTTATGGAGTTTAGTGATCCTGATATTTGTTCGATTAGAGCGTCTTTCATTTACCTGCTCAATTATTTACTTGGTAATTTATTTACCCGGTAAACATTTGTCAAGTAAATTTTTAAAAATAAAAAAAGGAACCTTTTTGAGTTCCTTTTTCTTTAAAATTAAGATCTGTTTCTAGTGTTTGTGTCCGCATCCGCATTCGTGATCGTGACCGTGTTCATGACCGTCGTGGTCGTGACCGTCTTCACATCCGCAATCGTCATCGCCGCATCCGCATTCATCGCTGTACGGATAATTAATAGCCGCATGAGCAGCCGCAAGTTTTGCGATCGGTACGCGGTAAGGCGAACAGCTTACTTCGTCCAGTCCTATCATGTGGCAGAATTCTACCGAATCAGGGTCTCCGCCGTGTTCTCCGCAGATACCGATGTGAATGTTCGGATTAGTTTCTTTAGCTACCATTACGCAATGGTACATAAGATTGCCGACTCCTTCGCGGTCTATAGTCTGGAACGGATCCTTATCGTATATCCCGAGATCTACATATTTGCCGAGGAAGCTGCCTGCATCGTCCCTTGAGAATCCGCAGGTCATCTGGGTAAGGTCGTTCGTACCGAAGCTCATAAAATCGCACTCTCCGGCAAATTCCTGAGCGGTCAGAGCGGCTCTCGGAACCTCGATCATTGTTCCGACTTTATAGTCAACTTTACCTTTCGCGCCAAGTTCAACCGCAACCTGCTCAATTATTTCTTTTACGATCATATATTCTTTTACTTTACCTGTAAGCGGTACTTCGATCCACGGTTTTGAACCTTTTACATTCATTGCCGCTTTAAATATCGCTCTCGCCTGCATTCTTCCGATCTCCGGATAAACCACGGCAAGACGGCATCCTCTGAATCCAAGCATAGGATTGAACTCGTGAAGGCTGCTTATAGTATGTTTAAGCTGTTCAACTGTTACATTGATCTCTTTTGCAACGCCGATAATATCATCTTCTTCTTTAGGTAAAAACTCATGAAGAGGCGGGTCTAAGAGTCTTATTATCATAGGTTTGCCTTCAAGAACCTTAAACATCTCTTCAAAATCCTTCTGCTGAAACGGTTCGATCTTTGCGAGAGCTTTTTCTCTTTCGGGAGTTGTTTTAGCCACTATCATTTCTCTTACGGCTTTGATCCTTGAAGGTTCAAAGAACATGTGCTCAGTTCTGCATAGCCCTATACCTTCAGCACCGAATTTTACGGCAACTGCTGTATCGTGGGGAGTATCAGCGTTTGTTTTTATCAGAAGCTCTCTGAATTCATCTGCCCACTCCATAAGGGTGCCGAAATCGCCGGACAGCTCTGGATCTACAACAGGAATTGCTCCCTCATACACTGTTCCTTCGCTTCCGTTTAGCGTGATCACATCGCCTTCTTTGAATGTTTTATCACCGAAAGTTAATGTCTTTTTTTCTTCATTTATTTTAGCGTCTGAACAACCCGCAACACAGCATTTGCCCATGCCTCTGGCAACAACAGCTGCATGAGAAGTCATACCGCCCCTGGAAGTCAGGATACCCTCGGAAGCGTTCATACCGATAAGGTCTTCAGGTGACGTTTCGTTACGAACTAAAATCACTTTTTTACCAGTTTCGTTCAGATCGTGAGCTTCGTGAGCGTCAAATACGATCGCGCCTACTGCTGCGCCGGGAGACGCAGGAAGGCCTTTGCCGAGAGGTTTCATACCTTTTACGATCTTCATATCAAGCTGAGGATGGAGAAGCTGGTCAAGTTGAGCGGGTTTCACTCTGAGAATGGCTGCTTCTTTATCGATAAGACCTTCCCCGTGCATGTCAACTGCCATTTTAACTGCAGCTGCGGCAGTTCTTTTACCGTTCCTGGTCTGTAACATCCACAGTTTATTTTCTTCGATCGTGAATTCCATATCCTGCATGTCTTTATAATGTGTTTCAAGTTTGTCTTTATATGAAACGAGTTCAGTATATATAGCCTCATTCTGCTCTTTTAGGGTCAGGATCGGCTTTGGAGTTCTTATACCTGCAACCACATCTTCGCCCTGAGCATTCATCAGGTATTCGCCATAGAACAGGTTCTCACCCGTGCTCGGGTTTCTTGTAAAACACACACCGGTACCGCTTGTTTCGCCTTTATTGCCGAAAACCATGACCTGAATGTTTACTGCAGTTCCTGCAAGGTTCTTCAGATCATTCAGTTTTCTATACAGGATCGCCCTGTCGTTGTTCCATGAACGGAATACGGCTTCAATAGACATTCTTAGCTGTTCCTGAGGATCCTGCGGGAATTGCTTCCCTTTAGCCTTTTCAACGGCTTTCTTATATCTTTCGATCACTTCCTGAAGGTCTTCCGCTGTAAGATCCGTGTCAAATTCAGCTTTTTTAGCTTCCTTTACTGCGTGTAGTTCTTTTTCGAACATATCTCCCGGGACGCTCATTACAACATCACCGAACATCTGTATAAATCTTCTGTAAGAATCGTAAGCGAATCTTTTATTTCCTGTTTTTTTGATAAGACCCTGAACAGAAATATCGTTAAGTCCGAGATTAAGAACTGTGTCCATCATACCGGGCATAGAAGCTGCAGCGCCGGATCTTACAGACAAAAGAAGCGGATCGTCGTTATCTCCGAGTTTTTTACCCATTTTATCTTCAATTTTTTTAAGATGAGCTTTATACTCTTCGATGATTTCCGCCGACATTGCGTTCTTACCGTCTTTGTAGTAATCCTGACATGCTTCTGTTGAAATTGTAAAACCGGGCGGTACGGGAATTCCCAGTTTTGTCATTTCAGCCAGATTGGCTCCTTTTCCCCCGAGCAGTTCCTTCATCGAAGCGTCTCCCTCGCTGAAGTTGTAAACAAATTTCTTACTCATTTTTTCACCTTTTTTAAGCTTTTTCTTTTGCGTGCGAAATTTAAGAATTTAATGTTTTATAGTCAACACAATTTTGTGTTAATTTTTTGTTAAAAATATTAAATTTTTTTCTTGTATTTTTTAATTTTTTTCGTTATATTGGGGAATCCGTAACCGTAGGCACGGACGGTTATAATCTGAGATTAAAATGCCTAAAAAACTAAAGGAAAGGTAATCGCATTATGATGTATGTAGGATACCGCTCCAACAAGTCTCTGAACGAATACCTGAAAGAGATAAGCAAGGAAAATCTTCTAACCGCGGAAGAAGAAGTCGAACTGACCAAAACCATGCGTACTAAGGGTATTAAGGCTCAGAGAGCCAAAGAAAGAATGATCAAATCGAACCTCAGGTTCGTCGTGTCGGTCGCAAAACAGTACAAAAACCAGGGATTAAGCTTCAACGATCTTATCAATGAAGGAAACCTCGGACTGATAAAAGCGGCTTCAAGATTCGATGAAACTAAAGGTTACAAATTCATTTCTTATGCTGTATGGTGGATCAGACAGTCCATTCTGCAGGCTTTAGCTGAACAGTCAAGAGTGGTCAGGCTTCCTTCCAACAAAATATCAGTTCTGAACAAGATCCATAAAACGAGATCTGCATTACAGAACAAATTCGAAAGAGAACCGACCATGGAAGAGATAGCCGGTATAATGGAAACTTCTGAGGACGAGATCTATAATACTCTCAAGATCTCAGGGCAGCATCTATCAATTGACTCTCCTATTAAAGACGGAGAGGATAACAGGCTTATCGATGTATTAAAAAGCGATCAGTCTCCGCAGCCGGATTCAGAGATCACCGATTTCTCCCTGAGCGTTGAGATCGAAAGAGCTTTGGCGACGCTTTCAATAAGAGAAAAAGAAGTTATAACGATGTATTTCGGTATTGACAGATATGAACCTCTTACGCTTGAAGAGATCGGACAGGAACTGAGTCTGACAAGAGAGAGGATCAGACAGATAAAGGAAAAGGCACTTCAGAGACTGAGACATAAATCGCGTTCAAAGACGCTTAAAATGTATCTTGACAGATAACTTTTAAAACCGGCCGCTGCGCCGGTTTTTTTATTGACTAAAACCGTGTTTATGCTTACATTTCAGCCGATCCGATTATAAGGATCACTCCGAGTTCCGTTTCCTAAAGATAAAATTCCATGGTGCGGAACCGAAGGGTTGAGCCCGAAAGAGTTCAGCCTCCCGCGTTTGGAAAGGAGTTAAAAAAAATTCAAGAACTGAATACTCATTCCATTCGCATATAGTTAAAAAACTAAATGTGAAGGAGAAACAAATGAAAAAAAGATTCCTGGCCGTAACTTTGATGCTTATGGCCGCAATGTCCGTTTTTGCTCAGGCAAAAGCGGAACCGGTAAAAATGATACTGTCAACAACCACAAGCACCTACGAGACAGGTCTTCTTGATTACCTGTTAAAACCGTTCGAACAGGAGAACAACTGCATTATTCAGTCTCTGTCCTTAGGAACCGGTAAAGCGATCCAGGTTGCCAAAGACGGCAACGCGGATATTATTCTTGTCCACGCAAGAGCTGACGAAGATAAATTTGTATCTGAGGGATGGGGTGTAAACCGTCAGGATGTTATGTTCAATGATTTTCTTATCATGGGGCCTAAAGAAGACCCTGCAAAGATCAAAGGTGTTAAAACTGCTGCCGAAGCACTAAAGCTTATTGCCGAAGCAAAACAGCCTTTCGTTTCACGCGGAGATGAATCCGGAACTCACAAGAGAGAAAAATCTTTCTGGAAAAAACTGGAAATTACTCCTGCAAGCGCTAAGGATTCATGGTATATGGAATCCGGCCAGGGTATGGCGGCCACTTTAAAGATCGCTGATGAAAAGAACGGATATGTTCTGATCGACCGTGCCACCTATAATTTTCAGAAAGATAAAACAAGGCTTATTCTTCTAATGGACGGCGGCGATGATCTTCTGAACCCTTACGGAATAATAGCTGTTAATCCGGAAAAGTACAAACATGTTAAATATGACCTTGCTACAAAGCTCATTGAATTCATGATATCTGACCGCGGACAGAAAATGATCGCCGATTACAAGATCAACGGCGAACAGCTTTACTTCCCGAACTATAAAAATCCGAGAGTGGCAAAATAAACAGATGGACTATATTTTTCAGGGCATATCGGAAGCTTTCAGACTGATCCTTTCCAGCGATAAAGAGTTCTGGAACATAGTCTGGCTTTCGGTTAAGCTTAGTCTTATATCAACGCTGCTGGCATCCGTCATCGGGGTTCCGGCAGCTTTTTTTTTAGTTCTTAAGAAATTTCCCGGACGCGACCTTCTTATAGCAATTTCAAACAGCCTGATGTCAATACCCACAGTTGTTGTAGGTCTTTTATTTTATTCTATACTTTCACGAAGAGGGCCTGCCGGAGATCTGGGACTGCTTTTCACCCAGACAGCCGTAATTCTGGGTCAGACCTTTCTGATCCTGCCTGTAGTTGTTTCACTCACTGTTTCCACGATAAAATCACTTGATAAAAGTGTCCGGGAAACTGCAGTTTCCTTAGGAGCCGGCCGTTTTCAGCAGCTTCTGATATTCTTTTCTGAAGCAAGATTCGGCGTTGCCGCTTGTGTTATTACTGCTTTTTCCAGAGTATTCGCAGAGGTCGGCGTTTCTATGATGCTTGGAGGAAATATCCGCAATTATACCAGGACGATAACAACAGCGATCGCCCTTGAGACGAGTAAAGGCGAATTCGGACTGAGCATAGCTCTGGGACTTGTTCTTCTCGCGGTAGCTTTTGCGATAAACTTTTTCTTTCTGAAATTCACTAAATTATATAGAACGGCAGACTGATGATCATACTTGACAATGCTCAAATATCTTTCAATAGTTTTAATCTGAACTCAGGCATTCTCGAATTTGAGAAAGGAAAGATTTACTGCCTTACCGGTCCCAACGGCTCAGGGAAATCCACTCTCTTAAAAATAATAGGACTCCAGATTCAGCCTGACAGCGGATCGGTAGCATTCAAAGACATAACAGTTGATTACGGTAAAAGCGATGACCTTCTTAAAAAACGCAGGAATATCAGCTATATGCTTCAGCACAGCAGGCTATTTCACTCCTCAGCATTTGAAAATGCTGCCTACGGCTTGAAGATCCGCGGATTTAACCCTGCTGAAATAAAAGAGCGCGTAAATAAAATGCTCGACCGGCTCGAGATCGGACATCTCGCATATAGAAGCCTGAAAGGACTTTCAGGCGGAGAATCTCAAAGGGTACGACTTGCAAGAAATCTAGTTATTGACGCTCCAATCTATATTCTCGACGAACCCTCCGCAGGACTGGACACAAGAGGCAGGGAACTGCTCGCTGAAATTCTTTCATCTTATAACAAAGAAAAAGGCGCGACTATCATTTTTACATCACATCATAAAGAGGAAGCCTATCGGTTGTCGCCCGAAATCATATCCGTCATCGACGGAAAGGTTTCACCTGTACCGCGCGAAAATGTTCTGATTGGACAAGCAGAAAAGACCGGCGAAAAACTTTACCGTTTTTATAATGATAAGATCGGTCATCTATATTTTTCATCTGATCATCCAATAAACGATAAAGTCAGCCTTGCGATCGACCCTGAAGAGATCATACTTTCCCTCACTGAAGTTCATACTTCAGCTAGAAACTGCCTGCCCGGAACCGTAAAAAGCATTAAAGAAACTGCTTCAGCACTTCAGCTAACCGTTATAGCCGGTGAAGATTTTACAGTTCTTATCACAAAGAACTCACTNNAAAATCGGGAAAAGGTTTTGATTTCCAGCTGACACATATTCTGTCATATTCTTCTTTCATGACCTTTTCGGGTACTTCAAGGCCCATAATTCTATTTTCAATAAATTTTCCGTAATATCCAGCTAAGAATATAATCAGATCAAATGTCAATACATAAATAAGAGTAACAAACTCGCTGAAAAGAAGTCCGTAAATCGCCACGATATTAAATGTAACAAGCAAAATCATCTGGATTAGCGCAATATACATATGTTTTCTCGCAAGAGATTTAAATTCTTCAAATGAATAATAATCTTCGATCGCAGAGAATTTTGAAAGATACTTCTTAATATCCCATAAAGAATAGATAAAGTTAATCATTATAGCCGCAAACAACAGGTTCAGTAGTGTCACCACATCCATTTTATACCTCCTCAGCGATGGCCATTTACAATCCGAATTTTTCTTTAATTATCTCAGCCGCTTTTTCAGCGTTAAGATCAGTATTGTCAATCTTAATAAAATTCTCTCTTTTAATCTCGCCCTCGCGGGAATTCAGCCTGTACTTATTCATCGAAAAGTTTTAATCCTGTTATCTTCTCAAGCTCCTGACCTACAGTCATTTTTCCTACTGCCTGAGGCCCGAATATTATTACTAATTTCATGTTC
>DMTS01000115.1:3936-6386 GCA_003477045.1 Candidatus Delongbacteria bacterium | reverse complement strand
CGATTTCATTTTTTCCAGTTATATTGCCTGTTATAAAGCATTTAGTAAATCCGGCAAAATCTGTATAACCTGCAATAGCCCCTACTTTGTTTCCACCGGTGATATTTACATTTATCAAAGATAATCCTGTAATTGCGGGTTCATATAATAATCCGAATAATCCTATATAATCCTCATCAGGTCTGTTGATAAATATATTTATAATTTTATGACAGTTACCGTCATAAGATCCTCTGAAAACTACATATAAAATCGAATCTCTTCCAATCGGTTCCCATCCCGCTCCTTCGTTCCAAGGGGCTATGCCGAGATCAATATCAGCTATCTGTTTAAAACATTTGTTATTGCTTTCATTTCCCAGATAATATCTGATGCTATCTAAATTCTCAGGAGTTCTGATGAGCCATGGGTCGGTTTCAGTTCCACTGCCTCCCGCAAATTGAGCGAGTAACGATAATTGTATAACAAGTAAAATAAATATTGAATAATTCAAAATTTTGCTCATAATCAAGCCTCCTTAATTGTAAAATACTTCCCGTTCGATCATAATATAATTCAATCGAAACGAAAAACAAATTAAAATAAGATTTTATTTTATGAATTATTTGCTTTGCTTTGGAACAATATTTTACTTATCATATATCAAAATATGCGGAGACTACCATGGNNACGAAAGGGCTTCTGCTTGAAAGGGACGGCGAAAAATATTTCTTTAAGGCCATCGCCGATGCTCCGACTACTGTAGAACGGCCTTTTGAAGATGTGAATATCGGGCTTGAAAGGGTCATTCTTGATATTGAGAAAAAGTCAGGGCTTAAAATATATGATAACGACAGGAAGATAATCATTCCGTTCCTGGCTACAAGCTCAGCGGGCGGAGGTCTTCAGATGCTCGTTTTCGGGCTGACCAGATCAGAGACCGGCAAGGCTGCAGAAGCCACTGCTTACGGCGCTGGAGCTATAATTACGGGCTCGTTCACCGTTGATGACGGAGTGCCGGAAATGGAAAAAATGAGGATGATTAGAGAACTTCATCCCGATATGATCCTGATGGCGGGAGGAATTGACGGCGGCGGAGTATGGGGAACTTTAAGACAGGCGGAGATACTAACTTTAGCCGAACCGAGATCTAAATTCATGCCGGAAGAGCAGATACCGCTTGTTTTCTGCGGCAATATCGAAGCCCGCGAATTCGTAAAGGACATTCTCGGAGAGAATTTTCAGATACATGTAACGGACAACATCAGGCCGACCTTAGAAAAATTCAATTACGAACCGGTCAGGCATAAAGTACATCAGCTTTTCATGGAAAATGTGATGGAGAATGCTCCCGGCTACAAAAAAGTAAAAAAAGCGACCGTAAAAGATATTCTGCCGACTCCGACAGGCGTTGAGCTGATCTTGAAGAAATATTATGAGAAGCATAAGGAAAATACGCTTCTAGTCGATATAGGCGGAGCTACGACCGACATTTTCTCCTGTATAAAATCAAGCATCAGCAGAACTGTATCAGCCAATATCGGCATGAGCTATTCGCTGTCGAATGTGCTTAAAGAAGCCGGAATTGAAGTCATAACAAAAAATCTATGCGGAAAAATTTCTGAGGATGACGCGAGAAATTATATCGCCAATAAAACTCTCAATCCCGAATATATTCCTAAGACAAAGGGAGAACGGTTCATAGAGCTGTCATGCGCGGCTGAAGGTATTAAGCTTGCATGGGATCAGCATATCGGCATGAACATGGAAGTGAATCACATGGGATTTCTGGACAAGCGCAGGCGTGATCTGGCCGAGCACAAAGTCTGTCCTTTTGAGGAAGTATTCAATCTTACCGCCGATAAAGATTCGCTGTTCCAGTTTTCAAGCATAAGCAAGATCATAGGTGCCGGGGGTGTTATATCGAGCTCGGAAAAAACTGAAGATATCGTGTTCATATTAAACGAGGGATTCAGTCCGATAGGCATCACAGAGCTTTATGTTGACAAATACTTCAAATCGCCGCAGATGGGAATGTTCACTCTGATCGAGCCTGATAAAGCCGTCGAAACCTTTGAAAAGGAATCACTGGTCAAAGTCTGCACGGTCATTTCAGCTGTAGGCAAAACACCGAAAGAATCGGTTGAAGTCATCAGGGTCACAGATATAAAAGAAGGGTCGTCTTCGGTTATGAGATCGGATGAAGTGTTCTTTATGCGGAAGGGCGGTCATTTCAGATATGAGTCGCTGAACGGATACATGTTCGGAACAAGCGGAAATATTTATGAAATTGAGACAGATAAGCCTGTTCTGCTTGACTGCAGATGCGGAAAGGAAAAGAACTCCTCGCTGGTATTTAAAGCTCTTTACGGAGAGCCGAAAGATCTGTCCGTCAGCTATGACTTTATGAAAGGCAGGAGTGAGATATTTACCGGAGAGTTCGAGATAAGCAGATCGCTGCCGTACAAAGG
>DMTS01000115.1:0-3869 GCA_003477045.1 Candidatus Delongbacteria bacterium | reverse complement strand
AAAGAAAAGCGACCCGCTGCCGTTACATTATTATTCAAATGTGCGCGGAGAGATCGTGAAAATAGACGATTACGGGATGATAATTCTAAAGGAAATCCAGGATTACGGCGATGAACCCGTAACGGTGAACATGGCTCTTGAGATGGGAATAAAGCCCAAAGAAATGGATAAATATTTAAAATACCACGAAGGCGATTTCGTTCAGAAGGGTCAGATGATAGCGCAGAAAACCACAGGCAGTTCAGTTAACGATCTGATCAATTCGGTTATCGAGGGAAAGAATGAAAAACATGACGGCATGAGCGTGGAAAGGTCAGGTAAACATTTTTCATTCAAGTCTCCGGCTACGGGATATCTTAAGAAAATTGATTTCAATACCGGAGATGTGACGGTTCAGTACAAAGCAAAGCCTTTTGTTTTAAGATCGTTCGTCAACGGCGAGATTATTGCCGTTCACAAAAATATATCGGCTGATATCAGGATCAGCGGTTCTTACGCGTACTGCCTGATCGGCTTCGGCGGGGAGAATTTCGGAAAGCTGAAAATGGCTGACAGGTATGGAGATATTTCGGTAATGAACGAAGGCGAGATAGTCATTTTCACTCACCCTGTCACAAAGCAGACGCTTGAATCTGCGGCAAAGAACAAGGTCAAGGGTATCATAGCGCCTTCAATAAACAACAGGGACTGGGTTGAATTTTCCGGTCATGAGATCGGGGTGGCTATTACAGGCAAGGAAGAGATCGGGTTCACATTTATGCTGACAGAAGGTTTCGGCAGCAAGGAGATGAATAAGGATTATGTCGAATATTTCAAAGCCAATGAAGGCAGGACTGCAAGCATCAACGGCAGAACGCGGATCAGGGCGGGCGTCATCAGACCGAGAATTTTAATTTCATAATAAGGAATGTTTAAGATGGTATATGTAAATTTTAACGGATTGGGCGGACAGCAGCCTCCGGCATCCAGACCTGAGCCTGAAACTTCAAAGAGCGATCTTGAGGCATTACATGACAGGTTTGACAGGCTAAAGCTGGTCACGATGGCGCTGTGGACATTCTTAAAAGACGAAAAAGGCATAACCGAGGATCAGCTTATGGCAAGGGTGAAGGAGATCGATTCATTTGACGGTTCATTTGACGGCAAGCTTAAGTTGGGGATCAGAAAATGCGGTAAGTGCGGAAAAGCCCTGAATCCAAAATTCGAGAAATGTTTATACTGCGGATTCATCACTCCGGCGAGCAGTATCTTCGAGACTTTCTGATGATAATTGCGATAAATTATTACCTTTACTATGATCAAGGCAGAGTTTATATTTACATTCAAACAAAGGAGATTTTATGAAAAACATTAAGATCAGTCTTATAATAATAGCGATATTATTCGCAGGCACTACTGCTTTCGCTCAGAAGAAAGGCGGCAGTACGAATAATGAATGGGGTATCGGGATAAGATTGGGAGATCCGTCAGGGCTTACGGTAAAAAAATATTTTGGAAACAACTCGCTTGAATTCAGCCTCGGAAGATCACATACATGGTATAACGACAGATATTACGACGATTATTATCACGATTACTATGATGATTATAAAGACTATAAAGTAATTTCAGATCCCATCGGATTTCAGTGCCACTATCTTTTTCAGAAACCTATAAACAGAATAGGCGATCAGCGGGTCGGCGGACTTGACTGGTATTACGGATTCGGCGGGCAGCTTATCACACAAAGTTATTATATTTATTATGACAATGATACTCGTGAAAAATTCACGGACCTTGATCTCGGCGCGGACGGTGTTATCGGGCTTGAGTACAGGTTCAAAAACAGTCCGATATCAATGTTTTTAGATCTTACTCTGATGATGGAAATATTTGACGATCCGTTCTATTTCTGGACGAACGGCGGTATCGGCGTCAGATATAACTTCTAGAGAATTATTTTATTTAGAATTATCAAGATAAGAATATTTTGCGGCACTGCCCGAAAGCTGATTTTCGGGCTGTCGGTATTTTTGACTAAAAATTAATATGTCCCGAATACTGGGACGATAAATTTTTATAACGTCAAAAATCACTCACGCCTTATCAAAAATCACTTTATGGTCAGCTTAAACAAAATATACTTATTTTTCGGAATACTTTTCGAAATTTGCAAGTATCATAGCGCGGATATCATCATGAATGGTGTTCCGCTTTTCTTTATCAAGATCTGATATATTGACCGGTTTGTCAATCACAAGCGTGACTCTGCTTCTTTTACCGGCTTTGAAAGCGTCGGTGATCTTCTCCGTTCCCACGATCGTCACAGGAAGTATCGGCACTTCAGCCATTAACGGAAGCTTAAAACTTCCTTTTTTAAAGGGTATTATCGTCGGTCTTCGTGTTCCTTCAGGGAAAAGAATTACACTCTGCCCTTTTTTGATCATTTCCGCAGCCGCCTTGAAAGATTCCAGACCTTTTCGTGGGCTTGACCTGTCAATGAACAGACAGCCGAGCAACCTCATCCATGATGCGAATAAAGGTATTCTCGAAAGTTCTATCTTGGCAATAAAAGAAGGATTGTTCGTCAGATGCGCGAACAGAAGCGGAATATCATATCCCGCCTGATGGTTTGATATAACGACCACTGGCTCTGAAGGTATATTTTCAAGGCCGATAACGGTCACATCTGTGTTTGTCCATTTTAATATGGACGATCCCCATATAACAGGATATTTATGGATAAAATCGCGGAAATCGTCAGCATTGAGAGAGCTTTTTTTATAATAAACATACGGCAGTTTAAAAAAATGCGAAAAGGTAAATATGAAAAATTTGATCTTTACAAGAAAGAATTTCATTTATCTATCAGGATTAGCTTAGAATTTTTTCGACAAGTTCGTTAAGTACACTTAATTCAAAAGGTTTAGCTAGGAATCCTTCAGCTTTCTCGACATCCTGCTTTACTTTCTCAATCCCGTAACCTGTCATCATGATTATAGGCATATCGGGGTATTTATCTTTGATAAGCCTTGAAAGTTCAATTCCGCCCATATTCGGCATATTTATGTCGGTAATAACAAGCGAGAACTCTCCGGACTGATAACCGTTAAGCATATCCCATGCAACAGAACCGTCCTGGGCCGATGCAACCCCGTAATCCATCATTTCAAAATAATCAGTGAGAAGGTCACGCATGATCGATTCGTCATCGACCACAAGTATTTTTTTTGCATCTGCCATTTTATCAGGGCTTTCCTTTTAACTTAGGTAAGTATAATAAATTCTTTAAGCGAATAAATCAACATAAAAATAATTGAATTTTATTCCCACTCGATTGTCGCAGGCGGTTTGGAGCTTATGTCGTAAACGACTCTGTTGACACCTCTGACCTCGTTGATGATCCTTGTTGAAACTCTCGAAAGAAATTCATGCGTGAAAGGGTAACAGTCCGCGGTCATGAAATCTATCGTTCTGACGGCCCTTAAAGCGATCACGTTGTCGTAAGTTCTCTCGTCGCCCATTACACCGACCGTCTTTACAGGAAGGAATACCGCGAAAGCCTGTCCGATGTCGTTATAAATACCCTCTCTGATTATTTCTTCGATATAAATATCGTCAGCATGTCTTAAAATGTCGCATTTTTTCTTCGTTATATTGCCGATCACCCTGACGCCGAGTCCGGGACCGGGGAACGGATGTCTCTGAACTATGTTGTCATGAAGGCCGAGCTCGCGGCCCACCCGCCTGACTTCGTCTTTGAAAAGATCTCTCAGCGGTTCGACTATTTTCAGCTTCATTTCTTTCGGAAGTCCGCCCACATTATGGTGGGATTTGATAGTAGCCGAAGGTCCGCCTTTTGCGCTCACCGATTCGATCACGTCGGGGTA
>DMTS01000018.1 GCA_003477045.1 Candidatus Delongbacteria bacterium | reverse complement strand
GAATCTCTACTTCCTCCATTTTTTCGGGATCAGTAATTAAAGATACTCTTTTACCTTCCGATATCAGCACACACTCTTTTCCATGAAGTTCAAACCGTTTTAATATATAGCTGCTATCTTTCTGAAACACACCCGGATTATCCTCCGGATTAAAGATAACAGCTACGGCACCGCAGCTGTTATTTATTTTCATTTTACACCTATTTTTATTTCATTTATTAACACGGTTATATTTTTACAGGTGGTGGTGGTGGTAAAGGTTCAATTCCGTCAGTAGTTGTTATGGATATCCATNNTTGGTTTTTTCTTTGGAAGCAAACTACCTATAAAAGGTGACACCGTCAAACATATCACGGTTTTAGCAGATAATTTTGCTTATCGCCACTGTATAAAAAAAATATATATTTTTACGTATTATGCTATTATTTTGTAAGTTGCAAAATTAAAAAAAACAACGGCTTTAATTAGTAATTTCTTTTATCATCGAATCTATGGAATTGATAGTTTCTTCTATTTCTGCATCATTTTCTGTTCTATTTATTTTTTTAAATAGCTCTGACGAAGTATTTAAATATTTAAGTGCTACGGAAGATTTATTTATATTATAATTGTTTGTGCCCAAATACAAATAACAGTTGGCTTTGAGTTTCGGGTCATTTATCGTATCTTTTTGAATTAACTTTATAGCTTTGCCAAGATATAAATTCGATTTTTTGAATTTGTGCTGCTCAAAATAAATCTTTCCTAAAGAATTATAAATATACGAAGGATAAATAGATACAGACCTGCTTTCGCACAATTTAAGCATTTTGTGAAGAAGCATTGATGCCCCGTAATAATTTTTTTTGTTTACCTTTATTTTCGATAAATATATCATATTTACAACATGAGAAGCTGCATCGGTTGTTTTAATAGTGTAAATTGCTGAAGCCTTTTTAAAATATTTTTCGGATTCATTTTCTTTATTATTTCTGTAATAATGGATCGCCAATCCTATAAGAGCATCATAATAGTTCGTGGGTCTTTTTATAATTTTTGAAAGTTTTTTTATTCTTCTCAGATATTCTTTAGCTTTATTTTCATCAATATTACCAAAATAGGAAAATACAAGAAACATCTGAACAATACAACTTGATTCTGTTATCATATCGTTTGTTTTACGTGCATATTCAAGTTGTGTATTTAAATTATCAAGAGCTAAATCGTATTTTTCGTTTCTTACATATATTTCAGCTTTGAGTCCATAAGTATATGAGAGTTCCTTGATGTCGTTATGCTTAAAAGCATGTCTGATTGATTCATTAACAAGAACAATAGCATGATCATAATCTTTTTTTAAAATATATCTTCTTATCCTTGAGCGGTAATATAAATTGGCTTTACCGGATTCGGTTGTGGCTGTCAACATTCTTGATGAACGGGCAAAATAATTATCCGCATCTTTTATTTTGTTTGAATAAGACGACATCATGCCTAAATAATAGTAAAATTCACCGACTTCGTTATTGAGCCTAAAATTTTCGTATTTTTTCAGATTAGTTTCTATAAGCTCCCTGCATTTGTCATAGTCTTCAAGATGGAAATATATTTTTACCTGCTTTAAAAGAAATCCGGCTGACAGTTTTTCGGAATCGGCTAGTTCTGCGGCGGCTGAATTGAGCCTTTTATAAAACTTTAAAGCATTGTCGAAGTCAAACTTTTTCTGATACTTTTCTACCTCTCGTTCAGTCTCCAAAAGTGCATTTTTTAAGGCTGTCTTGTCTTCTTCGTTCAACTCAATGTTGCGCCAGTAATCGGTAAACTTGACGATCCTGTCAAAATCGCTTACAAATCTGTCAACAAAAAGCGGCGGCAGAATCGGATTTGCGGTTTCTGTATAACCTTCTGCTTCGGCATATCCTTCATTCAGGATCAGTTCCTTATACAGGCTTGCCAGTATTTGTTTGTGTGAATAATCACCTCTGATTACTTTATGTTTTCTTTCTTTTCGTATAGTCTCATTTCCTTCATCATCATAAGTGATCAGGTTTTTGCCTGAAAGTAGTTTAAAATTACTGTCTATGCCGCCTCGCATTTTCAGGTTGGAAAGAACATAATTGACGAATATATCGATCGTGCTTCTGCTTTTATCCATGCTATAACCCATAAATTTATGATGAGTTATATTGTCTTCTACGATTATCTTGAATACGGATTTTGTAAAACCGTTCACTTCTGTCTGTGAGAACAGGTTTACATAAACGCTGAAGCTCTGAAGCTCCTTGAATGTACTTAGATCATGCTTCGCAGTACTGATCAGTTTGTTTTTGTTTTCATCACTTTTCTTTTCCAGTTCGTACTCCGCATCAATATTTTTCCACTAACTCTACATTAATTTTCACTTATCCTAAATATAATAAAAAATGTAAATAAAATGTAAACTTTATTTTTTTATAAGCAGTTTGTATCAAAAAAATGTCTGAGGGTTCGAATGTCGCTATTTGGTAAGAACCATCTTTTTCGTCACAGCTGAGCCATCAGTTTCCAGGGAGTAATAATAAACTCCTGAATTCAGCTTGCTTCCGTCAAAATCAACAATGTGATTGCCTGCCGGTACTACATCGTTTACAAGCTCTGCTACAAGCTGACCGGAGATATTGTAAACACGCAGCTTAACTGTTGAAGTTTTTGCAAGGTCATACTTTATCTGTGATACAGGATTGAACGGATTCGGATAATTTTGGTAAAGCACAGTAGATAGCGGTACGGCATCGGATTCTTCNNTCATCACTTTTCTTTTCCAGTTCGTACTCCGCATCAATATTTTTCCACTAACTCTACATTAATTTTCACCTATCCTAAATATAATAAAAAATGTAAATAAAATGTAAACTTTATTTTTCTATAAGTTCAGAGTGCAGTCTATTGTCCCTCTCAATTTATAGTTAGAGAGGAGGTGAAAAACAAAAGTTATGCAAATAATTGTTGTTTATTCAAAAAGGACTTATTAAATTAGAGGTTAAAATAAATTTACGCGGAGGCGAATAAGTTAAATCTTAGAAATATTGTAGCTACTTTATAGTAACTGCTTGAGCTGAATTGATCTATTCAAAAAATCACCAGTTTTTAGTAAACCAGATTGATTTAAGTGAGAGCGCCCGAAGCGGGGTGCGATCATTTATATCTTGGTTTACGGGCTTTGGTGAGCCTTTTGAATGTGATGTTAGATGTATTGCATCCCGTTTTTTATTTGTAAAACAGTTTGAATCTTCTTAAATAATCAGGAATAAAATGTTGACTTTGTGAACAAATAGAAATAAATTAACAAACGATAGGAGGAGACATATTGAGATTCTGAATTTATGCGAATCGTTACGAGGAGGAGAAAATTGTATTTTATGCGGAATTTGAAGTGGTTCATGCATAAAAAAAGCTAACCTTAACGGAGGTAGTAAAGTGAAGAAAGAAAAAATGATCTCGGCATTAGTAATAATTATACTGTCAATGGTTGCGCTCGGGATGTCAGGTGACGGCGGTAATGTGCCTGTCGTACCGAAGAAAGAAGCTGTAAATGCCTCAACTCAAGGCAATATACCTGTCGAACAAACAGAGAATGTGGGGAACAAGAACGATGGATCATTGAAAGTAAGTGGAGCTGTAAAAGACCGCTTGGGAATTGATACTGGTATGTCTAAAGAGGAATTAGAAAAGTTTAAGGCAGAGTATGACAAAATGGATAGACAAATGTTCCCAGGTACACACACTTCAATGCTTTATGATTCAAAGATTGATTTGAATAAAGCTGACGAATTCAAGAAAATTGGCGTTGATTTATGGAGATCGGGTGTTCCTGCTGCCGATAAAACTTACAAAGAGAATACACTTTATAGTGATATTATCGTAATTGGAAAAACTATCGGTACCGAAAAGATAGATGGTGTTTATACTTACAAAATCGAAATAGAAGAAATAATAAAAGGTAAAGAAATTCTGAATCATAAACTTGGTGAAATCCCTCAATACATATATTACCCAGGTTCTAATGCAGGTGGTAACGAAGAAATTGTTGGTGAAACAAAACCAATTCTCAATGTTACTGCTTTATATTTCTTTGGATTTGCTGAAGATTTGCAAAAGAATAGACGATGGATCCAAAAACGACCAGAATCTACTTTAATTTGCAATGAAGATTCTTCAATTGTTTACGAAAAGTATTATGAGCAATTAAAATCTTTAGCCTGGTTACAAAATAAAAAAGACAAATCGGAAAATTTTAAAAACTTACAAAAAGATATAGAAGAAAATATTGTAATGAAAGAGAAATGGAATGAAGCTATATCTATCGTAAAACAAATTATAACGATTAATAAAGATGAAAATTTCTACAATAAATCTTTCAAAGTAGAGAATAAAAAATGAAGAACTTTACTATAAAAATAATATTACTTTCTGTGATTGTTTTTTCTATTGACTTGAATTCTTTTATTTTAAGGAGTAAATGGCTTGATATCGAAGACACTTACAATCCATATTCAATTTATTATGACGATTGGATGAGTGATGCAATGAGCGATTCTCTCTCTGTATATGATAGAATTTTATTCAACATTGACAATTGCCTAACAAATATGAATTCCGATTCTATCACTAATTTACCGGAAATATCAAACGGTGGCTTAAACAGTATTGGGAATCCTCTTTTAAGATACTCTAGATATTGTGTAGTAAACGAAGCAATCTATCGACTTTGGGCAGATGAATATGGAATTACTGTATCTCCTATCGTAACAGGTAAATACCATACATTTACAATTACAATTAATGATAGTACTCGATTCCCTTGGAATAAAAATGGTGGTGGTCATTACGAAGTTATTGAGGGTGATACCGTAAAGATTGGCGGTGTAGATATCAACACAATACTCAGGCACGAGACTGGGCACGGATTCGGACTTGATCATGAGTTGGGAACAGCATTACAAACGTTGATGTCAAGAGGTTCAGTTTATGGCAATAATAATAATCCTGTACAATTATTAGGTCAACAAGAAATATGGGGATTGGAAGCCTTATACGATGCTCCAAGAATATCAATCGAATCTGCAAATAATTCATTTATAATAGGTGATTCTATTAAAATTAGAATTAGAGGCCCTATTGACTACAGGTTGTACAGCAGTGCCGGCTTTCATGGGTATTTAAGTCTAAATAGCGAAAACTATGAATCCACACCGTATTTTATTAACTGTTCAAGCGATTTCTATGTTGACACTTTGTTTACTTATGTGCCTGATTCAGTTGGTACTTACAAATTCAAAGCTTATACTGCTATGGAGTGGAATTCTTCAGCTTCTTTATCTCTATACGAGCAACATAATCGCCCTTTCAGTGAAATTAGCTTTGATGTAGCCCGAAGACAATGCCGCGTTGACCTTCCTCTACCAGCAACAGAATCTTGGTTCGACTTTGAAACAAGGTTGAACTTTGCAGGCTCAATTCTGGCTGAACCAACTTTTGCAGACAGCTTGGATAATGTGCTTCTTTACATGGATGTGTACGATGATTATAACTCGGCTTTGTATGAAATGCCGATTTCCATCTTCGCATCATACTATGATACTTATTTCAGCTGCGATTCTACAGCATATTTCTGCGAATTTACAAAAGATTCAAAATCAAAGCAGAGAAAAATCAACCCTGTGAGCTTTGATGTTTTAGAAAAAGCTATGAAGGATAAAATAAAAGAATTTTTTGTGCCGCTGATAAAGCCTTCTGTCGAAAAAGGCACAAAGAGTATTGTGGAATATCCGGCTTTTACCGCAAGGTTTCCTCATTCACTTGATCTGTATCCCGGCACATACACTGTTTACTTTCAGGCAATAAGAAAGGATTTGTATGAAGCAAACGGAACGATCTCAGAAATAGCTAAAGCTGATTCCATGCAATTCATTATTCCGCAGTGGAAAATGAAGCTTCGCAAAGACGAATGGTATCAGGATAAAGTACCATACACAGAGATAAAAGAGTATGAAAAAACAAAGATCATGCAGGTCATTTTATGGAGACCTTGGTTTTGGGGACCTTATGAACCGCTTAATTTAAATATTGTCAGAGAAACAGACAGCGTAACAGTACAGAATTTCGTAGTTGATTTCAATACAAAAGCCGCTTACGATCTTCTTGAATGGGAAATACCGGAAGCAACAGTACCGGGTTTTTATGATGTAAAAGCAGATAATCTTGATTATCATTTTAATATAAATGTAAATCAAGAAATCATTACTCAGGTTTGTCCAATTTATCTTAGTTGGGAGAACGGCGGGAGCTGGCCCGATAATTGGCCTGGTTCTAATAATGCAGATTGGGAAATGCATCTTTCTTCTTCATGGACTCCGGCTCTTGGAGCTTATGCACTTGGCGCAGTTTATTTTCCTGAAGGTAACACCGGAAAAGTAGAGTTAGAAAAAACTGGAATTGCCATTGAAAGCGAATGGGACAGAGTGCTCGAATTTGCTATCGGATTACAAAAGACAATTGGAACTAACGATTTTGATGTGCTTATGGCACATTTCAGTGTAGCAACATCAACAGACGGCGCAAACTGGACTATTGAAAAAACAGCTGATCTAAGCGAATATACTCCCGTCGCATGGAATCCGGATAAACAGCATTGCTTTATAAAAACATTTAAACCTCTCGGTAAAGTAACTAATCTAGGTATAAAATTCATAAAAGAAGGCTTTACATCATCTGAACTTGATTCGAATATAGTTTTGTTTGATGAAGTAAAAGTAGATTTTACAAAAACACCTTTAAAAACAGGCCCTACTGATCCGAGTGCTCAATACGCTGGAGGCAATGTTAATGTAGGATGGAGTGGTGCAGCAAAAGTTGATAAAGCTTTAGATAATTACTATGTTTACAGGAACGGTATAAAGATTGGAGAGACTACAACAGTTACTTTTGTAGATTCAACAGTATCTGCAAATACCTTTTACAATTATGCGATAACTGCGCATTATGACGACGGATCATTATTGCCTGAATCACCGATGAACGAATGCTCTATTAGTATTTACACAGGTTTATACTCGCCTTCGAATTTGGTAATAACAAATGAGAATCCGAATATCAAGCTTACTTGGTCTCCTGTTTCAGGCGCATCTGAATACAAAGTATATTCTTCAAATGACCCTTACGGAACTTTTGCGGAAGACACTTCAGGAACTTTTAACGGCGAAGAGTGGATAGCTCCATTAAGTTCAAGCAGACTATTCTACTATGTCGTAGCTGTAAATGAGAGTATGAAAGAGAAAAGAATTTTAAAAGAAAGTAGCAATCGGGTTAAGTAGGCTCATATAGATACTTGAGAGAATCATAGTAAAGTTGCATCAAATCATAACATGGGCTATATGTCGCGGCGAGGGGAAATTATTTGCCGCGCGTATAGCCTTGACCGTTGAAAATCGTAAAGGCATAGCTTATCCCTGATGCCGTACTATAGTGCCGTTTATCATATAAACAACATCTTCCGCTATATTTGTAGCATGATCTCCGATCCTTTCAAGCGCTCTTGAGATCGTGAGATACTGCGAAAGAAGTTCAAAACTGTTCGGTTTGTCTTTCAGCGCATCGCCGACCGTTTGAAATACATTTTTATGTAATGCATCTATCTCTTCATCAGCTTCCATAACAGCTTTAGCTTTCTGTTCATCGAAATCTATCAGAGAATCTATACTGTTTTTAACCATCAGAAGGGATTTTTCACACATTATCGTAAAATCGAACTGCGGATGTTTCTGATCAAGCTCATTTATACGCAAACTTCTTTCGGCTATACTTACCGCAAGATCGCCTATTCTTTCAAGATCGGAATTAATCTTCAGCATTGATATTATGAGCCTAAGATCTATAGCTACCGGCTGATAGAGGGCGAGAAGTTTTAAACATTCCTCTTCGATCTCTATCTCCATCTTATCGATCTCATTGTCCTTGTCGATCACCTGCATTGCAAGTTCTTTATCGTTCTCATAGACCGATCTTACCGCATTTCTGACGTCTTCTTCGACTACGGCGCAGTATTCGTAAAATCTCTTTTTTAATCTGGTTAATTCTACCTGTAAGTATTTTGACATAATGATCTCCTATCCGAATTTTCCGGTTATGTACTCTTCCGTTCTCTTCTGATCCGGATTAGTAAATATTTTTGTTGTTTTATCATATTCGATAAGATTTCCGATGTAGAAAAATGCCGTGTAATCGGAAACCCTCGATGCCTGCTGCATATTGTGGGTAACTATTATAATCGTGACCTGATCTTTAAGTTCTCCGATCAGATCTTCGATCCTGTTGGTTGACTGAGGATCAAGCGAACTTGTAGGCTCATCCATAAGAAGTACTTCAGGTTCCACTGCCAGAGCTCTAGCAATGGATAATCTCTGCTGCTGTCCGCCCGACAGACTTCCGCCCGGTGTTTTCAGCCTGTCCTTTACTTCTTCCCATAAAGCCGACTGCCTTAATGATCTTTCGCACACTTCGTCGAGCAGTTTTCTGTCTCGTATTCCGACAAGCTTTAAACCTGCCACGACATTATCATAAATTGACATTGTCGGGAAAGGAGTGGGTTTCTGAAAAACCATGCCTATTTTTCTTCTGATCGTCACCGGGTCTATCCTCGGATCGTAAATATCTTTACCGTCTATAAGAGCCTGTCCGGTTACTTTTGCGCCTCTTGTAAGGTCATGCATTCTGTTCAGGGCACGCAGAAATGTTGTTTTGCCGCAGCCTGACGGGCCTATGAAAGCCGTTACTTTTTTATCAAAAACCTTTAAACTGACATTTTTTACTCCCGGATTGGTTCCGTAGTAAACAGAAAGGTCTATCGTTTCAAGTCTTATTTTATTTTCTATAACTAAATCTGTTCCGGTCATTTTATGATCCTGTTTTTTTATCTCTTATTACGAATCTTGCTATAACGAAAGACGCAATTATCACGGAAAGAAGAACTATTGCGGCCGCCCAGCCCATATCATGCCAGTGTTCGTAAGGACTGATGGCGAGATTGTAAAGTCTCTGAGGAAGCGTGTCAACCGGTCCCATGAACCAGTTAGTCCATTTAACCGGCAGATAATTATTCCCGAAGGATGTGAATACAAGCGGAGCCGCTTCGCCTGCAGCTCTTGCGAAAGCAATTAAAAATCCCGTCATAAGTCCGACTTTAGCCGCCGGGATAATTGTTGAAAGTATCACGCGCCATCTCGGAAGACCGATCGCAAGTCCGGCTTCCCTGATAGACCAGGGAATATTCATGAGAGCGCTTTCGGTAGCTCTTGCTATGATAGGAAACATAACGAAGGCCAGGGCTACTCCGCCGGAAAAACCGGAGAATGCGCCCATGGGTTTGACGATCAGAGTGAAAGCGAGCAAGCCTTTAAGCACAGCAGGCATTCCGTTGAGAGTGTCGTTAAGAACCCTCAGAACCGGATTAGCCCAGTGATCGGGATATTCGGAAAGCATTACGCCTGCACCTACTCCGAACGGGATCGAGATCAGCACGGCTATCAGATCAACTACGGCCGTTCCGATCATAGTATGAACAAGTCCGGTCGGTTCACCCATCATAGCTCTTGTAGGTGATCCCAACTCTTTTGTGAAAAGGTCGAGGCTTAACGCGTCAAAACCTTTGACGATCACATAAATAATAATTATGAATAAAGGAATCAAGACAAGTATTGTATTTAAAATTATCAAAGTCAGCATTATATTATCGCGGAAATATCTTCTTCTGAGGCTTATCATACAGCTCTTCCTCCCGTGATGGAGTATTTTCTCTGGATCCAAGCGGCGAAAAGGTTGACGACAAGCGATATCAGGAAAAGATAAAATCCGACTGCCATCAGGCTTGTCAGATGGATGTTCTCTACAGCTTCCCTGAATTCATTTACGATTACTGACGGCATGGTAGAACCGGGTCCGAAGATCGTAAAGGGAAGCGTGTTCTTGTTGCCGATCAGCATGGCAACAGCCATTGTTTCGCCGATAGCACGGCCGAGTGAAAGCATCGCTCCGGCCAGAATTCCGCCTCTCGAATACGGGATCACGGCCATTCTGATCACTTCCCATTTTGTTGCTCCGAGAGCGCTTGCAGCTTCACGCTGTTCCTTCGGTACCATTCTGAATGCATCTGTGGTCAGAGCCGTTGTGAACGGGATTATCATTATTGTCAGGATGATGGTTGCGGTAAGCATTCCGTAACCTGCAGGATTGCCTAAAATAGGCGTGAGCGACGGCGCGTTTTCAAGCGACCAGAGATATACAGGCATATAGACAGAATCCCTGACCCATGGCGTGAAAACGAAAATTCCCCAGATGCCTATAACAACCGAGGGAACGGCTGCGATCAGGTTCACAAGATTCTCTATTATGTATCCCAGCCATTTAGGCGCATATTCAGCCGTGAAAATAGCTATAGCTATCGCAGGTAAAAAAGACAATGCAAGAGCAGCAAAGCTCGTTGCGACCGTACCCACTATAAAAGGCCATGTTCCGAATTGCATAGTAATAGCCGCATCCCAGACCCGTCCTGTCATAAATCCGAAAAAACCGAATTTATTAATAGCTTCGGCACCGCTGAAATACAACGAAAGGGCCATCGCGACCGTAGTGAATATCACGATGAAACCAAGCACGAATATCGTTACAGCAAAGATCCTGTCGCCAAGCCATCCATAGAGGGCCGAGGGAGACAGATTTATTTTTTTCTTCGCGGTTTTATTTTCAGTCACTTGTTATTCTCCTTAGAGTGGAAAAACAAAGGGATGGGTTCATAGGAACCCATCCGTATAATATACTTCAGAGATGCGTATTATCCAAGAATCTTTTTTCCGATCTCTTCTTTATTCCATTTAAGCTGTCTGATCATAGCTTTGTTCTTTTCAACTGCAGCTGCCGGGAGTTTTGCGTATCCGAGTTTTTCCGATAAATTCTGTCCGTCAGTGATAGTCCAGATCAAAAACTTTATAAGTTCTTCAGCTTCAGTTTTAGATTTTATCGCTTTGTTTTTTTCAAGGTTCTCATATACGAGCATCCATGTAAATCCCGCTATCGGATAACCTGTTTTAGCCGGTGTATCAGTGAAAATTATTCTTGTGTCTTCAGGAAGTGCAATATTAGCGGCTTCTGAAGTTGCAGCAAAGCTCGGTTTTATCGTATTACCTGATTTATTTATCACATATCCGTATGTGATCTTGTTTAAAAGTGCGTAAGAAAAGCTCATGTAACCTATTGCGCCGGGTGTATTCATAACTACGCCTGATACGCCTTCATTTCCTTTTCCGCCGATGCCTAAAGGCCAGTTGACGCTTGTAGCAGATCCGATCTTTTCAGCCCATTCTTTATTTACTTTTGAAAGATAGCTTGTCCAGATGTTAGTCGTTCCTGAGCCGTCAGATCTGTGAGCCACTGTAATAGGCATTGCCGGGATTTTTACAGTTTTATTCAGATCCTGTATTTTTTTATCATTCCATTTTGTGATCTTTCCGAGATAAATTTCGGCAAGAACTTCTCCGTTGAAAACGAGACCTTCTTTTACGCCGGGAAGGTTATATCCTACTACTACATCGGCAAGAGTTATAGGCATGTTGAAAGCCTGTCCGCCTGTTTTTTTCTCAACTTCTGCGATCACATCATCTTTAAGGTAAGCTTCGGTCATTCCGAACATTATTGTCTGTTCGCCGAACTGACGGATACCGCCGCCCGAACCGATAGACTGATAATTAACGGTTACTCTTCCGTTCGTCAGGTTCCTATACTGGTCAGCCATTGCTGTTACGAGAGGTGCCGGGAAAGACGCGCCTGCTCCGATTATTTCGATCTTTTCAGCAGCGTACATTGATAATGCCAGCGCTGTTAGTATGAGGGCCGATGCTAATTTTTTTACTGATTTCATTTCTTTCTCCATTTTAGGTTGTTGGTAATTTACGACCCGAATGTTATGAAATTACTTGAGAATTGTTAGAAATGTGTTAGAAAAAAAATAAACAGGATGTTAATAAGCGTCTTTTCTTAGATCGAGCGCGGTGATGAAAATGATCTTTTCTGAATCGTCAATTTCATAGAACATCCGGTAATTACCGAGACGGTAGCGCCATGTTTCCGGAGTGTAGTCTTTGAGTTTTTTAATATTAAGACCGAAGTAAGGATTTTCGGATATCTGAACATATACATAAGTTTTAATTTTAACAGACAGCTTATCTCTGACATTCGTTGTAAGGGTTTCAACATCCGAAATAAATTGGTTTGTTTCGAATATTCTAAACTTCAACAAAACGGCCTCTTCTATTTTTTGCATCACTGCTGCCTTTTTTCAATTTAGCCGTAAGGATTTCATCGCCAAGAATATCTTTCATCTCAAAATCATCGGCATATTCAATTTCGTTTATATATTTGAGAGTAGCCGTTTCTATAAAATTAGAAAGTGATCTGTTCTCTATCCTTGCATATTCAGCAAATTTCTCAAGAATATCTTCGTTTATTCTCATTGTCACTATTTTTGTCATATGGCCACCTCTAAATTTAATTCTATTTACAATGTAATACAAAAGCATACAATTGTCAAGATGTTAGATTGTTTCTGACGGTATGAATCCTCGCAGGGATTTCTTTCGAGAACTCAAGAAAATCTTCGTCGGAACTAAAAATGCTTATTTTTCTGTTTCTCAGCTTTTTATAATCATAATCTTTGTCGTATTCGACAGTCCCGAACATCCCTATTATTTCTTCCTGTTTATTGTGCATAATAACCTCACGGCTTCTTATGTATAAATTATAACACAAACTATTGTGTAAGTCAAAATTTTAATAATGTTATTTCGGAAGGACCAGTGTGAAAACAGACCCTTTTCCTTCTTCGCTTTCGACAGCAGCCGAACCTTTATGCAGGTTCATGATGTGCTTGACGATAGCGAGGCCGAGACCTGTTCCGCCCTCTTTTCGGCTTCTTGATTTATCTATCCTGTAAAATCTTTCGAAGATCTTATTAAAATGTATCTTATTAATACCCTGCCCTTTATCCGTTACAGAAATTTTTACAAATCCGTTTTCATCAAAACACTTGATCTTAATCTCTGAATTATCGGGACTGTATTTGATCGCATTATCAACCAGATTTAAAAGCGCCTGCTCGATAAGCTGCTGGCTGCACCTGACGACTCCGGATGATAAATTTTCAGAGATGACCGTTATTTTCTTCTGTTCTGATTTAGGCTGACACAATTCTTTGACATTTTCGATAATATTATCAACTTTACAAAATGCAAGCTCAAGATTTTCATCCTTCTCATCTTTCTCGAGTGTTGCGAGCATCAGCAGGTCTTCCAATATTGAATTAAGTCTGTCAACATGCTTCTGAATAATATTGAGAAATCTCGCTCTGTCCTCTGCACTCTGCTGTTCATCTATCAGAGTTTCAACGAACCCCTTTATTGATGTCAGCGGTGTTCTCAGCTCATGCGAAACATTAGCCACGAATTCCCTTCTCAGGTTTTCAAGCTTCCTGATATCGGTCACATCATGGAGAACAATTACGGCTCCGATAGTTTCCCCTGAAGCCTTCTGAAGCGAACTGCCCTGAAAATGTACTGTCACTTCTTTATCATCCGTATTGATCGAAATTTCCTTTCTGACTGAAAGCAGTTCAGATCTCTTTAATAATGAAGATATATATTCCTGCACTTTCGTTATCCTGATGACTTCCTGAATCAGTTTACCCTGAGCTTTATTATGATCTACCCCTAGGATCCTGCATGCGGATTCATTTATTAATAAGATCCTGTCGTTCATATCTATCGCTATAACACCTTCTATCATTGACTTTAATATGGCCGTCTGCTCGCGGTTCCTTGATTCAAGATTCTTGATCTTATCATCTAGTTCTATTGCCATAAAATTCATAGTCTCTGAAAGCTGGTTCGTTTCGGATTGAGAATATTCCTCGATCTCCTGACTGAAATCGCCGTTTGCAAATTTCTTTGCTTTATCTTTTAATTGTATCAGAGGCGCGCTCAGCCTTTTTGAAACATAAAGGCTGACACCCGCAAGCAGAATTATAACAAGCAGTACGATCCACAGTACTTTTGTTTGAAAATAAAAGATCGTATCAGACAGAGATAATAGCGGATAGGCTGTTCTGACTATATATTTCCTTCCGTTTGATGTGAACACCGGGATAGTCACATACATCATTTCTTTTTTGATCGTAGAGCTGAACCTTACCGATTTTCCTGTTTCGCCTTTAATAGCTGCCTGAAATTCGGGCCTGCTCAAATGGTTTTCCATTACCGCGGCGGATTCTTTGCTGTCGGCAAGAACTAGCCCGCTCTCATCAGTAACCGTAATTCTTGTAACCGAGTTTGCTGAGAAATCTTCAACAAGGCTGTCCAATTTAGCAACTTCAGCGCTGTCCGTTCTGGCAATATATGCTTTCATAAAAGCGGCATCACCGAGCATTTTATCATAGATAGAGTCACTATGTATCTCTTTGAAAGTTCTTACAGAAAAAATAATTATAAGTATTCCCGAAATGAATGTAATAAGAACGAATGCGGGAAAGATGCTCCAGAAAAAAGGTCTTCTTTTCATGTTATTTATCCATAAATCTGTAGCCGATACCTCTGACGGTCTCGATGTATCTTCCGGCTGTTTTTAGTTTTTTTCTTAAGCTGACCATCATAACATCCACGCTTCTGTCGGTAACGGGATAATTCTGCCCGTGAACGCTTTCAACTATCTGATACCTTGTAAATACCCACCCCGGCCGTCCTGCAAGCAGATGAAGAGCTTTAAATTCAGATGCCGTAAGCTCCACGCTCTCATTGTTTACCGTTACTTCGTATCTGCCGGGAACTATCTGAATTTCTCCGACCGTTACATTCTCTTTCTTCAGTTCAACTACCTGTTCCTTTCTTCTCAGCACCGCTTTGATCCTCGCTATCAGAACTTTCGGACTGAAAGGTTTTACGATATAATCATCGGCGCCGAGTTCAAGTCCGGTTATAATGTCGGATTCCTCGCCTTTTGCAGTAAGCATTATCACCGCGATATTTTCCGTTCTCGGAGTTTTCTTGAGCTTTTTACAAATTTCAAGACCGTCCATTCCGGGAAGCATAAGATCGAGAATAGCGAGATCGCAGGCATCCGTTTCAAGATATTCAAGAAATTCCTCTCCCTTTGTGAAAGCTTTTACGGTGAATGAATTCCTGACGAGATTATAGGAGATAAGTTCCTGAATATCCTCATCATCCTCTACTATAAAAACCCTTTCTCTGCCCATAAACCTTCCTTTCGGGGTTAGATTAACAATATACCAAATATCGGTTTAAAATGTTATTGAATTATTACTTA
>DMTS01000122.1 GCA_003477045.1 Candidatus Delongbacteria bacterium | reverse complement strand
CGACATTGAAGCCGGACACCAGTTTACGAGTCTGTATCCTTTATAAATAAGACCTTTTTTATATAAATCGACAAAAGTGGCGACTACGGCTTTATAGTAATCATCGTCCATCGTGAACCTTTCCCTGTCCCAGTCACAGGCGCATCCTAGCTTCTTAAGCTGCTGAATTATGATCCCGCCGTATTTTTCCTTCCACTCTTTCGCCTTTTCAAGAAAAGCTTCCCTGCCGATATCCTTTTTATCAATTCCCTGATCCTTGAGCATGGCAGTGACTTTCGCTTCGGTAGCGATAGATGCGTGGTCAGTTCCGGGAACCCAGCATGTCTCGAATCCTTTAAGCTTATAGTATCGTATAAACACATCCTGAAGGGTATTATTTAAAACATGCCCCATGTGCAGCATATTAGTTATATTCGGTGGAGGTATAACTATCGTGTAAGGTTTCTTGTTTTTGTTTACTTTGGCTTTGAAATAGCCTTTTTTGAGCCAATCCGAATATATACGCTCTTCTATCAGCGTCGGATCGTAGGTTTTCGATATTTCGTTCATTTTACCGCTTCCGTTTTATTTACTTTCACTTCTTATTTATTATAAGAGTATTGAATATAATCAAAAAGACCTGTTTTAGTCAAGAATATATAATTTGAATTTCAGCAGACAATTTATTAAATTAAGATAAATTTTTCGGAGCTGCTATGAAATCATTCAGAAAGGAGTTATCCTTCAACACAACGCAGAGAAGGCAGTTTATAAATATTACCCGCGATGTTCAGAAATCTATTGATGAAAGCGGAATAAAGGAAGGTCTCGTTCTTGTTAATGCGATGCATATTACCGCTTCGGTGTTCATTAATGACGATGAATCCGGCCTTCACCAAGATTATGAAGTGTGGCTTGAAAAGCTCGCGCCAGAAAAACCCCATTCACAGTATAAGCACAATGGTTTTGAAGATAATGCGGATGCTCACATGAAGAGGCAGATCATGGGTCGTGAGGTCGTCTGCGCAGTAACCGAAGGTCAATTGGATTTCGGTCCGTGGGAGCAGATCTTCTACGGCGAATTCGACGGCAGGCGCAATAAACGCNNTTCGACGGCAAGCGCCAAAAAAGAGTGCTGGTCAAAGTTATCGGGGAGTGAGCAGGACTTTTATGCACAAAACTCTATGTAACAAAATCAAGGTAGTTATTCTGTGAAATTACAAAATATTCTGAATCCGGATATGCTTCTATCCATGAATCTGGAGCTTTTGGTTTCTTTTTTACATTCCATTTGAATTCATAAGCTCTAAGTGCTCCGTTTTCTTCTTCGATCCAGTCAATTTCCTGCTGAGTATATGTCCGCCAGAAATAATTCGATAATTTCTTACCTGTTATGCTTTGAAATTTAATTCTTTCAGAAACAAGGTAATTCTCCCATAATTCTCCAATATCGTTTCTGAGATTTAAGCGATTGAAATTTCCGATTATGGCGTTTCTGATTCCGTTGTCGTAAAAATACCAGCGGTTCATTTTAGAAACTTCCTTTCTCAGGTTTCTTGAAAAACCTCGCAATTTGAATATAACGAATACTTTCGATAAAAGGTCGAGATATTTTTCTACCGTATTCTTAGCTATATTAAGTTGAGAACCTAATTCCTGCAATGATACTTCCTTTCCTGTCTGGAATGCTATCAGACGGAGGAGATCAATAATTTTATCGGACTGCCTAATCCCGTCAAAAGCAAGAATATCACGCAAAAGATAAGAGTTAAGCATCTCATAAAGATAATTTTGCTTGGCATTCCAGTCTGAGTACTGCTCAAGTTCCGGATAAGAGCCGAATATCATCCTTTCTTCAAGTTTTTCTTTGGTTTCAATAATGTTCTCGTATTTCTCAAATTCCTTTTGCGCAAAGGGATAAAGATAAATCGTGTTCTTCCTGCCTACTAGAGGTTCTCCTAATTTGTTTGAAAGGTCGAAAACAGATGATCCTGTAACAATGATTTTTAAATCTCTGAAATTATCAGCTATCAGCTTCAATACTAACCCCGAATCAGGAATTTTCTGGGCTTCATCAATAACGAGCAGGCTGCAATTATTAAGCATCCTCTTATAATTGGCTACAGATCTGTCTGCAAATAATTTTGCATGACGGATATCTTCTCCGTTGAATTTTAAATATTCTTCTTTGGGAATGTCTTCGAGATAGTGATTAATCAGTTCTGTTTTGCCTACCCTTCTCGCACCAAGTATCATAAGAACTTTTCCGGGCAGTACTTTTTTTCTCATACTTTCAGAAATTGCTCTTTCAATAAATATCATTATATACCCCAATTTAATTGACTATTTTCGATCAATTTCCGTCAACACGCTGACGCAATTTAATCTATTTCGGTCATTTTGTCAAGTATTCATATTGTCAATATTATATTCCTGAATTCATAATAAACATAAAACCGATAATATTAATAAAGCAGCCCATAAAGTGATTTTCGAATAAGGCGGGAGTGATTTTTGCCGTTAAGAAAAGACATCGTCCGGCTTTAGACGGACATATGGATTTTTAGGGAAAAATACCGTAAGCCCGGAAATCAGCTTTCGGACTGCGTTTTAATATTATCGGAGAATTAATACTTCTCTTTCTTCTCTTTACCTATAAAAACAAGCGCAAGACCTAAAATAAAAATTATAATGTGAATTCCCAGAAGATGCCAGACGGGATACTCGCCCATATCCTTAATATCCGGTATCTGCTCCGTAACACTTTTATTAACAAACGCCATCAGTCCGCCGTAAAATGCCGAAGCCATCAGCGCATAGCCCAGATACTTAATGAGTTTTTTAAACAAAATAACTCCTACGGATTTTTTGACAATATAGTGTTTTCCAACACTAATGCCAACAATAAAATCAACAATCCGGGAAGCAGGAATAAATAATATTTTTCGTGAAATCTTCTATATGACTTAATATCTATCTTCGTTTTTTCAAGCTTATCAATTTCGGCGTAAATACTTTCAAGTTTCTCTTTATCGGTGGCGCGGTAGAATTTTCCGCCGGTGACAGAAGCTACCTTGGTCATCATCTCTTCATCTATCTTGAATTCAACTTCTCTTAGGACCGTCTGACCGAAAGGTGTCTGGAACGGATACGGCGCTCGGCTCTTTCCTATACCAATAGTATAGATCCTGATCTCCATAGCCGAAGCTACATCAGCAGCTGTTTCCGGACTGACCTCGCCCCTGTTGTTGTCGCCGTCAGTAAGAAGGATAATAACCTTGCTTTTAGCCTCGCTGTTCTTTAAACGGTTGACAGCTGTAATAATGCCTGAACCGATAGCTGTTCCATCTTCGATCACGCCCATCTTGATATTTCGAGTAAGATCGTTCAGAATATTATAATCCATCGTCAGCGGACATTGAGTGTAGGCTTCGCCTGCGAAAAGCACAAGCCCGATCCTATCGTTCTTCCTTCCGTTTATGAATTCACGCGCAACTTCAAGCGAAGCTTCAAATCTGTTCGGGTTAAAGTCCTGTGCGAGCATGGAAGTCGAAATATCCGATGCGATAACTATATCAATACCTTCGGTAGTAGTCTCGGATGACTCTGTTGTTGACTGAGGCCGTGCAAGCGCTAGGATTACGAAAACGACTGCCGCGATCTTCAGAATGAACGGCAGCTCAAGAAACCTGACTCTTAGAGTTTTTTTCACGCCTTTAAAAGTTTCAGAGGCGGGAAATCTGATATACGCTCTTTTCTGCTTTGCAAAATGCCAGATCAGCGCGATCAGNNACGAAATCGGTCACTTCTAAAAGCTTATCGGAATTATCCAGAGTTTCTGCATCTGTCACTCTTGACTTTATCTCTTTTTTAAGATCCTCTGTCGGAAGCTCTGCGCCGGGGAAATCAAACCTGTCCTCAAGGAAATTTCTGAATATGAGAGACAATTCAGCCGCGAACTCTTTGAAATCGCCCTTTTCGAGATATCTTTTCTCTTTCAGCTTATCAAGCATCTGAACAGCTATGATATGCGCCGGAATTTTCTTCTCTACAATTAATACCGGTCCGTTCGCCTTCATCCGTTTGCGTTTGAGCATGAAATAAATAACGAGGATGATTATTACAATAAGCGCAAAAAATGTCCCGATATATACTTTCTCTCTCTTTGACATTTTATATATCGAAATGTCCTTGATCGGGAGAACCATGCCCAGTGAATCGAGCGAAACCGTCTTCTGATTTCCAAGCGAATCAACCACAGTGACTTTCGCATCCTTCAGAATAGATTTCACATTGATCTTTATCGAATCGCTCTTGAAACTGAACACTTCCTCGCCTTTAACATAAGAATATTCCAACGGGCCGAAATGATCCTCGCCCGGCTTTGAAAAGACAGCGTAATCATTCGCGAAAGTTTCCTTTATTATTCCGTCAACTTTGTTCTGAGAGACAACCTTCGATTCAACAAGGTCGAAATCCTCGCTTAGAGAATTCTGGATATTTGTAAGATCAACGCTCGAACCTTCGGGATGATCCAGTTCGACCGTGATCCTGATCCTTTCGCCGGTATAGACTTCAGTCTTGTTCGTATATATCTTTATTTCAGCCTGGATCAGCGCGGTCAGTATCAGTATTATGTAAATTACTTTTTTCATCATTATCTTTTCGTTTTCCGTTTTCTAAAAAATCCTATCAGCGGTTCTATATAAGGTTTGTTTATGTCCATGCTTATATTTTCTACCTTGTTTTTTCTGAACAGCTTCTTTCTCGCAGATATTCTGTTTTTTACATTCTCCTTGATCGCTTCCCTGTTCTGTCTGCTGCTCAGGTCAACAAGCATTCTCTTTCCCGATTCGTTGTCGTAAAATTCATAAACTCCTTTTTCGGGAAGCTCATGTTCTCTTTTATCGAAAATATCAATAGCTATAAGGTCATGCTTTTTAGCCACGATCTGAAGACCTTTTTCATAATTGCTGTCGAGAAAATCAGAGATCACGAACGAGATCGCTTTCTTTTTCTGAATATTATTCAAAAACTCAAGCGCGGATTCTATCGAAGTCCCTTTTGATTCGGCTTTATAGAATAAAAGCTCCCTTATGATCCTGAAAACATGGCTCCTGCCCTTTTTCGGTGGAATGAATTTCTCTATCTTGTCCGAAAACAGTATCAGCCCGACCTTATCGTTATTTTTCACCGCGCTGAATGCCAGTAGCGCAGCTATCTCGGCTGAGATTTCCCTTTTCAGGTTTTCGACAGATCCGAACATCCCGCTCGCTGAAATATCCACTACGAGCATAAGGATAAGCTCTCTTTCTTCTTCGAATACTTTTACGAATGGTTTTCTCATCCTCGCGGTCACATTCCAGTCTATAGACCTGATATCGTCGCCGTACGAGTATTCTCTGACCTGGGAAAAGTTCATACCCCTGCCCTTGAACACCGAATGATATTCGCCGCCGAAAAGCTCGTTCACCGCTTTTCTCGTTTTGAGGTCAATGAACCTGACTTTTTTGAGTATTTCTTTCTGTTTTTCTTTTTCTTCCATGATGTCTATGGGATCTCTACTTTATCAAATATTTTTTTGACGATATCTTCCGAAGTGATCTCTTCAGCCTCAGCTTCGTAAGTCACTCCTATTCTGTGCCTTAGAACATCCATTCCGATAGTCCTGATATCTTCCGGAGTCACAAATCCCCTTCTCTTCATAAATGCTTGGGCCTTAGCCGCAAGTACAAGATAAATCGAAGCTCTCGGCGAAGCCGGGAAAGCTATCAGCGATTCGATCTCTTTCAGTCCGTACTTTTCAGGCGTTCTAGTCGCATTGACTATATCTATGATATATTTTTCTACTTTTTCATCAATATAGATCTCTCTTACTATGCCTCTGATCCTCTTAATCTCTTCAGCAGTTATAACCGGTTTGATCTCTGCTTTATCCTGAGAGGTCACCCTTCTCATTATCTCAAGCTCTTCCGAAGGTGTAGGATAAGTGATCTTTAATTTAAGCATGAACCTGTCAACCTGAGCTTCAGGAAGCGGATATGTACCCTCCTGCTCAATAGGGTTCTGCGTCGCGAGCACTAAAAAAGGTTCTTCGAGATAAAAAGTGTTCTCTCCGATGGTCACATGCTTTTCCTGCATCGCCTCAAGCAGAGCTGACTGAACTTTTGCCGGCGACCTGTTGATCTCATCCGCAAGAATAATGTTGGCGAATATCGGTCCCTTTTTAGTTTCAAATTTATTCGTATTCTGATTATAGATCATGGTACCGATAAGGTCGGCAGGCAGCAGATCGGGCGTGAACTGTATCCTCTGATACTTAACATCGACAGCCTTGGCTAAAGTCTTAACCGTTTCGGTCTTCGCAAGCCCGGGAACACCCTCTAAAAGAACATGTCCGCCGGTGAACAAGCTCGTAAGAAGCCTGTCAACCATGTACTTCTGGCCGACGATCACCTTACCTATCTCCATAGACAGAATATCAAGGAATTTACTTTCCCTTTCCACCTTTTCGGTGATCTCCCTGATGTCGCTGTTCATAGTTACTCCTTATTCTTAAATTATTTTTTTCGTGCCTTATACTCTTGACAGTATTATTTTGTTCTCGCGAACGCGGAAAAATATAAAATTCGGATTAAATTGGCAAGATGATTTGAAATTAAGATGTTTGTGATTTGTTAAATAAAATCCAGTTTTCAAACAATATATTTTTTTACTGATTCCATAAGAGGTTTAATATGATCTTTTGCCGTTGCCCAGATTCTCTCTTCTAAAATCTCGCCGTATTCGTGTGCAATTATATTTCGCAAACCGATTATCTTTTCCCACGGCACATCAGGTTCTGTTTTTTTGAAGTCTTCCGAAATGTGATTAGCAGCTTCGCCGATAACAAGGAGCTGCCTTTCTATGGCATATCTAATAATTTTTGTTTCACAAAACTTACTGTATGAAATACCGTCAATGAACTCAAGGATCTCTTTTGAAGCCTGAGCGATATCCCATAAATATGATTTGTCTTTATCATTCAGCTGCATAGATCATCTTTGCCGTCTTGAGAATTTCTTCCTTTCTGTAAGGGTTTCTTAGCCCTTCAAGCTCAACAATATCAATTTTTCTTCTAAACAGATTCTCGAATTTTTCTTTTATTTCAATCAGCTCGAATATCGAATATCCTGAACCTTTGGAAAGTTTTACTAAAAGATCAATATCGCTATTTTCGTTAAAATCCTGCCTTAAAGCGGAACCGAAAACATACAGCTCCAAAATCTTATATGAAGAGGCTATCTCTTTGACCTTATTCTCGTTTATTTCCAGTTTCGGCAGTTTCATTCACCTTTCTCCGTTTAAAGCAGTAATATAAGGCAGAAACTTAAAAATTCCTATTAATATTTCCGCATACTCTCAACTAGGAGATATTTATGAGAAATCTGGTACGCTTTATAATGTCTTAGCTATGCCGAAGCTCTCTGTTCTCAAGCATCTTAACTTCCTCTCTCATGATCAGCCACTCAACTACAAAATATTCCAGCATTTCGAGTATTGCCAATCCTAACGGTTTAAAGGCATCATAAAAATTTTTAAGCGCGTTATAAATTATTTTCAAAAATTCTTTCATCTTCGGAAACTCCGAGCTTTATAACCCAAGAATACCGAAAGTTGAATCGAATGTCGTATGTATGTCTATTATTTCAAATCTGATTATAGATTTATCTTTTATGATATCGTAAATCCGTTTACATGACTTGTCTGAAGTGACGAACTGAATCACTGAGGGATCGAGATCAGCCTGAGCGAATATCTTAGTATCATTGGGTATGATCGCTCTCTGATCGAATTTTATTTCTTTTTCTTTTACGGATTTAAAAACTATGTTCGCAAATTCTCCCGCTTTGGTCGCGTGATCTATGTTGAACGGTATTATCTGAAGATTCCTCAAAGGCAGTTCGTCTATTTTCCCTCTTACACAGTATTCAGCTATAGAGATTGTTGAAACTTTCATGGCTATATCTTTATCAAGGAAATATTTAAAATATCCTTTAGCATTTTCGTGTAGGTCGCTTTCAGGTTTGAGTAGTTTTATCAGAAAATTGGTATCAAGCAGGACGCTATGACTCATAGCCGCCTCTCAATTCTTTGAGCCATTTATCTTCGTCTATTCCTTTCCATGTATCTTTAGCTTTATTGATCAGCTTTGAAAGGTAATTTTCGTCATATTTCGGACTGTAATCAATGATTGAAATGAGTTCCAAACTGTTTTTATCAAGCTCTCCGGTTGCCAGATTTTGCATCCCTTTGGCTCTGATCCCGTAATTCTTATACAAAATATTTTCTTCCTGACCTTTAAGAAATTCTTTATCGGCATTTATAATAAGCGTGCCATAATCTTCAGTATCAAGGTGGACATTGGCCTTATTCTTACCGCCTGCATCAATAAGTTTACCGTATAAATAAAATTCAGCCTCCGCCCACTCAGACTGGCTTCTGATAAAACTCGTCTCCGGAGAGATCTTCAGCTCATAATCTTTATCCTGAGTTAGAGAAGTCCTGATCTCGAAATCAAATCCTTTTTTATACGCCGCATTTTGGAACTGCTCGAAAGCTTTGGCCGTCTTCGTTTCAAGAAAATCAACAGACTGAGTTTCCTGAATCCTGCCCAAAAGTGCGCTAAATCCGATAACGACCTGAAGAGAAGTCTTGAAAATATTCCGGACAGAACCTTCTTCAATATTGTATGTAATAAGCGGCCTCGACCTTGAGCTTTTTGGAAAAAGAATATCCTCTATACTCTGCAGCATCTCAGAAATATCTTTAATATCGTAGGTATCCGGAGACAATTCGATCCTGCCGTTACTCCCTTTGACCCTTATCTCTATTTCGCCCAATTTATCCATAAATCATCCATGAATTAATCATTTTCAACATTTACCTAAAAATACAAAACAATTCCGATAAATCCAACAGATAAATAGCAATAAATAACCGTCATTTTTTTAAACACTTACTGAGGAACACCATACGCACTGTTAGGATCGCAATCATCATTGTGTCTACCGCTTACAATGTACCGTCCGCACAGATCATAATACGCTTTTATGGGTGAGTCCTATTATGTTGATTAGAATAATTATTTTTTGAATAAAGAACTAGCTGACTTTTAAAATTAAAACTTCAATCCTAACCCGAATATGTAGTTTGGGGTCTCTCCTAAGCCAGTAAAGAATCCTCCATCTATCGACCAGATATTAAAATTAACTGAAATATCTAGAGTTGTCCCCAAATCAATTCGCTTATAATGGAACATGTAGAGATTTTTTTTATCTTCTTGATATAGTAAGTTCTTTTCCTCTGAGTAATGTTTGAATATTGTTAATTTTTCATAATTACTTTTATTATAAATTAATCCCAGATTAAACCCAGGTTTGAATTCAAATATACCATTGAAAGCTACAATAGGAATCTCACCCCCAAAGCAGATTTTTGATTTTATTTCGAGATTATTTTTTATTTCATAGCTATCAACATAATAAGTGTAATCATCTGAAGTTGGCATTTGATAATCTCTTCCTGTGTATTTCATATCCTCTAATTTATCAATTGTCTTAGCAGATGCAAGTATGTAACCATTGAAATACTTATTAAGAAACCTTGTATATTTAATTCCAACATTAAATGGAGATGTATCTGTGTAATCGTGATAATTGAAATAAACTGCAAGTTTTCTATTGAAGCTAATTTGTTTAAGATCCAGCTTTGGATCATCAATAATTCCTTCTCCCATTAAATTCAACCTGAAAGATCCTTCTAATCCGTAAACTGCATCATCGAAATTATCAAAAGGATTATCTTCATAAGGATTTCTGATATTAAAGCCGATACCCCATCCCCCATAACCCAATTGGAAATGCGCCATTCCACTGCTATAATTATATATCGTATTATCTGCTCTTAAAAGCTCCTTACTTGAATATTCATTTATTATATTATTACTCTCTATTTCACGCTCAATTATTGTATCTATCGAATACTCTCCTGTTTCAACTACTCTTGTTTGTGGTGTAGATGAATAGCCGATTCCGAAAGACCAACCCTTAAGATCATAATTTAATCCAATATATCCCGTAGGTTTATGCTTCTGATAAGTGGTTTCTGTTAAGATTTGTCTTGAATTAGTTTCAAGCCTTTCATACCATGAATCGTTAATACCCACGATACTCGTACGGGTTGAGAGCTCATCAATAGTTACATCATTTTTCTTTTTTTTATAATTGTAAGAATATCCTAAGCCCGCAGTAATGCTTAATCCGTTTGAAACATTCATAACAGGCAGCTTCAATAAAATGTTATTGAGATACTCGGAATGAATTTCTGAAATAACATTTTGATTAGTTAAATGTTTTAAATATTGGTATTCATTCGTTCCTTTAGAATTATAATTTAAATTGATCAATGAATCAATTTTCTCATTTAAAGAAATTATTTTGTCATCAATCTCACCTAGTTTAAAATTCTCTCCTTTATGTAAAGTATTGAAAATATCCGGAATTATTTGATTAAAATCTTTTGGCAAATATCTTTGGTCTTTTGAAAAGCTGATAATATCATTTTCGAACTTTTTTACAGATATTGAGTCTACTTCTATCAATATTGTATCCTTAATTGAATAATTCTCCATATATACTAAGGTATGAAAAATATTCGGATTTATAGCAGCTAAATAATCTTTATTTTTTACAATAGAATCTCTTATTGCAGTGTAATGAATAATCTTAGCTGATGATGGAATTCTAACAATTTCTTTTGGAAAGAATTTACTCCTTATTAGAATATTACTTACAAATATTAATGTATCATTAGTGACATTCACTAATTTGTAATTATTTTTAATCGTCTTTTCCACATATCCTTGACTTGTAGAATAATTGTCTTGAGATTTTAATACAAAAATACAGAACAAGATAGAAACAATAATATAATATGAAAATTTAAAATTATTCAATTTATTCAGTTCATTAAATAAAATTTAATCGCGACCATTACCATATTCTTGTTGCACGATAACAAGGCTGATTTAATGGAAATACTTCAGGTGCTAAAATATCCATAATTCGGAATTGATTTAAATTTGGAAGAACCCACATTCTTATCTCAAAAACTTTCTTTGTCCTATCTCTATAATCCCTATTCGAAGGGATTCCTTCCATATAATCCCCTAAAAAATATTGGTCTAATTTTAGTTTTATTAAAATAGAGTTATCTGGGTTTGATTCACTATCCTCAAATTCACAAATAATATCAAATAAAATTCGTATTTTTTCATAATCTAAATTATACAAATCACTCAAGTATTCATTAGCAATTTTAGATGATTTCCTCCCGCTTATATTATGAATCTCCACTCTTGCACTATCATTAAAAAAGCTACTTTTTATATTTTGTGCTTGAGTATCATATTCTTTTGTTAACTCATCAAATAGAACTTTTTGTGAATTATCTTCTGGATGCATATTTATTTCAAGATGTTTTTTTTCATTCCTGATTACAATAAGTTTATCTAATTCAACTTTGAATTGAATTAGAAATTCAATTAAGTTGTCAACAACTTTTTCGACACAACCTTCTTCGTTTATTTGATATTTATCTTTGATAATTGACACTAATGAATCTTTATTGATCAAATTCTTTACTATGTTCTGACATAAATCAATTTGTTCGATAGCACTTATCGTATGTATAAAATCAAAGTATGTCTTTTTTCTAATAAAATTCACTTGCATTTTTTTTGTTTCGTCATCATTGAATTTATAATAATTTAAGAAATCTCCTATTTTAACTCCGATACAATCTTTATCATAAATTTTATTACTCCAATATAACCTCTCGAATAATGTAGTCTTTATTGGTTTTGATTTTATTTGACCTAGTTCGAAAACGTATGCATGACAATTATACTCTTCTTTTAAAGGAATCAGGAGCGATTTCTCATGTTCTAACAATTCGCTTTCTTGAAATTTCGTAAAGCGATTTGTTTTTATATTTTGTGCTGTATAATTTTTGTTTATCCCTAACCCGTCTATTATTGTTAAATCTCCACATAAAGACATGTCTTCAACCAAGAAATATACTTCATTTCCTGTTTCAAACTTCAGATCAGAACAGTCATTTTCCTGAGCATAGATTGGAAAAATGATATTCAACAAAAAAAACAAAACGAATAAGATTCTCACTTGTTCTCCTCCGATATCTTAGAAATACTTATATATTTATTATCCCTTAAAGGCAAATAAAAAGAGTCAATGTTTGTTATAACCTTTGAAGTTTTATCCTTTTCTTTATCAATTAATTCTTTAAAATGACAATATGTTTCAAAATCAGCTATTTTTGTAAAATCAACTTCTATATAGCCATTAAATTTTATAAAACCCGTTAAAAAGCATTTAATTTCTATTATTTCATTATCATTATCAAATACGGTTTCCCCATGAATTTGTTTCTTATTTACTTTAATTTGTTCAGTATTATATTCATTAAAATTGATTTCGGCATTTTCTAATTCAACTAAAGCAAGACTGTAAAAATATACGATATCTTTCCTTTTTCCTTTTGATAATTCTTTTGAAATACAAATATATTTAGTTATATCCTTGAAATCATCAACGTTCGTGAATCCGATTTTTGAATTACTATCGAATTTAAAGATATTGTAAAGAGCAAAATTCAATGAAAGAAATATTAATATCAACAATAAAAATGGGCCATAGATTATTTCAAAAATGTAATTTAGTTTTCTTTTATTTCTTAATCTGTATATTAACAAAAGAAAAAACGCCGAGAAAAAAATAATTATACAAAATATTATGATAAATGGAATTACAATCCCCCGATATGAGAACGCATAAAAATAACATCCAAGTACAATAAATAAAATTATATAACTTAATGATTTATGCTCAATATTAACTCCAAAATCAATTAACTTCTTACTATTTAAATATGGCGCTAAAAATGCAAATAATATAGATATTATTCCAAATGATAATCCCATTAGCACACTATCAAAAACATCTTTAATATATTCTTGAAAAGAAGAGTTCTCCAAAAATTCAGTCAGAAAGTAATCCTTATTAAAGAAAATTAAAATATAAGTGAGAATTCCAGAGAAAATACCTATTACAACAGATCTCAAATAACTATAATTATATATACCAATTGTATTAGATGTTTCGCCGTATGATAAATCTGAAAAACCACTACCAAACAATCTCTTTGATGAAATAAAATAATCATCAGACTCAACTTCTATTGGTGGAATTCTAACATTCTTTTCGTAATGACTTTTGTTATTATCATTGATTTCAAACGGATCCTCAAGTTGTATTTCAAAATCTTTGTTCTTTTTTCTTTTAAGGAATAACTGATATTTCCCTATTTCATGATCAATCATTTTAAGCGTAATTGTGTCACCAACACAAAAAACGGATTTATCAATTTCAGAAATATGAATATTCTTTATAACATTATAAATTTCAATTAATCTCGTTGTTCTGGCATAATAATCCGCTACATCATTTAATTCTTTTTCATCAATTTTTTTGGATACAATGTAGTAGTCATTGTACTCAATGTCTATTTGTTTTATTTCTACTGTCACAGGAATGTCAATATTATTATCAGTAATTTCAACAGTCCCATTCTCGATAACCTTATTATTTTCTTCAATATTTAACCTAAAAATTTTCTCTTTACGGAAATCTCTTCTCAGGTATAACTCGTAAATACCAGGTTCATGGTCCGCTAAAATAAGATCAATTTTATCACCAACCCTGTAGGAGTATTTTCTTATATCACGAAAATAAATTTTATGTATTTTTAGTTCATCCAAAATTACAACCCTAAAGACTAAAATTAATTTTCAAAGAAAGCAATAGCTCTGAGCAAATTAGTAATCCAAATACAAATAATCTCTCTAAAATTTAATCGTTTTCTTTAAATTCATAACTTCTTCTTTCTTTTTCTTTTCTTCAGCTTCGCTGATATCTTTCTGTTTCATTCTTTGTATTATTCTTTCATTATACTGTCTATTCGTTGAAGATACAACCTCTTTCAAATTTGTACGATGTTCTTCTACTTCATCCAAACAACATACTATAGTCAATTTGTCGTAAGAAACAGTAGCTCCTCTTTTTATATTATATACACGACTAGTCCAATTCGAATCAAAGATTTCTGCCCATTCGCTCGGGACTGATGATGACAAGTCAAGTACAACTTCGTACATGTTAGATTTTGAACTAACGGGTTTAGTTTTGTCGTCATTTATTCCTTTGATCTCAATATTTTTGATACTCATAGCACCCTCCTTTTTAAGATATCATTTTAATTTAATCATTTTCCCAAATATTTTTTTACTGCTCCGGCTGAATCACCGACAGCACGCACAGCTTGCTTTAGCTTTTCTTCAGTAACTCCGAAAATAGCACACCAACTTCTTACTTCGTAAGGATCATTGATGTCAATCCTTTTTCCGTCATCTGGTTGTCTGATTGTTTTGTCGTCTGGCATAGCAAACTCCTTCTTTCTTTCCAAAATACCTATTCCTCTATAAACCCGCAACACTTTTTTCAACTTTTTATTATTCTATCTTACAATGATTTCATACAATACAAAATTANNAGCACTTTTTGACAATTATTCAAATGTCAGCTTTAATTACTGAAAGATACAGAATGGATATTTTTATAAATCAATTGTTTTTTGGTAGAGAAATTACATATAAAAAAAGCTTAAATATACACAAACGATTGAGGCGGACTGAGCTTGAAATCTTTTTTCAGGTCTAAAGGCGTTTCATACCTTTTTGTTTTGCCGATCTTTATTGCATAGCCCTTATCTTTACCTTCGTAATATTGAAAAAAGAAGCTTCTGCCGGTATCTGATGCCTGCTCAGTCAATTTCCAAAGATTTTCAATATCGGTAAATATAATCGAATCTATCTCGAACTCGCCGATGACTTTCTGCACGGGCGATGAAGCATAAACGACCACCGTTTTCACATCCGGATTCTTGAAAATGCTGCGCCTGAACTCATACTTCTTTGTTCCTGCGAATATTTTTTCCGCATATTCAGGCTTTATTGAGAGGAGAACTTTCATTTATCTAAAAAAGAGCTAATATATTGACCTAATCTCTGCCTTAACTCCCAAAGCGCTGTTTTATTCCCGTCGTACCTAAGCAATTCAATTGCTTTGTTGTAGCTGACCCATTTCACAGCTTTGTGTTCGGAAGATAACCTGATAGACTTATCTTTGAGCTCAACTGCAAAACAATATTCAGGAATAACCCAAAAGCCTTTTTTATCCCTATGATCTCTAAAAATATCTTTAGGTATAAATGATACCGTATCCAGTTTAATAAATTCACACGCAAAATCAATCCCTGCCTCTTCAAAAGATTCACGCTTTGCAGCATCGACAGGCTCTTCTCCGTCTTCACCTCCGCCGGCTATAAACT
>DMTS01000155.1 GCA_003477045.1 Candidatus Delongbacteria bacterium | reverse complement strand
TTTATTTTCTTTTATTGTTGACAAAAATCATATTTATCCATATTTTAATGACAAGTATTTTATTATTTAGATTAAGGTTAAAATAAATCGGGGAGAGTATTATGAAATCAGCTTATGTTCTTGCCACGGTCATTGTGTTCGTCTCAATGGTTACCGGAGAAGTAAACAGAGGTTTCAAAACCAGTTATCAGAAAATTTCTTCCGAAGAAATGCAGATCGGCTTCACAACTGATTACAACATTTCCGTTGTGGAAAAGAACGGGGTAAAATATTCAAAGATCAGTGGAGCGGGAAGTATTGTCACAAACGATAAGGGTTACGCGGAGCTTCCGTATCACGCTGCAGCCGTCCAGCTTAAAGACGACAAAAATGTGACGATGAAGTATTCGGCAACAGATTACACAGATATAGTTTTGGAGTATCCGATGCTTCCTTCAAGAGGTGTAATTTCAAGAAGCCAGAATATCGATGAGATCCCTTACGAGATCGAAAAGAGATCGGTAAAAAACGAATGGTATCCCGGCAAGATATCAGAAGTTACAGAGCCTTTCGTAATGAGGGATGTGAGAGGAACGAACATAATCGTTTATCCTTACCAGTACAATGCCGTTACAAAGACGCTAAGGATTTATAAAAGCGTAATGGTTGATCTGAAAGATAACGATGAACCGGCGATCAATGCTTTAACAGTAAAACCCGCTAAAGTAGCTCAGGAAATGAACGGAATTTATAAATCGATATTTTTGAACTACAATGAGACCAAAGCTCTTAGTATCGGTGAGCTCGGTGAAATTCTGGTTATCTATACTTCAGCGAACGGTGGGCTCACAACTCTTCAGCCTTGGATAGATTGGAAAAGACAGAAAGGCTACAAAGTCAATCTACTCGAAAAAACTGACGGGACGGATCTCTATGTTACTCAGGATATCAAAAATCAGTATCTGGCTAACACGAACATACTGTACGCGCAGATCGTAGGGGATTATCCAAACCTGAAATCGCAGGTTTTGAACAGTATCACTTCTACAACAGGAGCGCAGGACCCTATGCTCGGATGTACGGTAGGAACCGACAAATACACTGAAGTCGTTGTAGGACGATTTTCGGTGTCATCAAGCACGGAACTGACAAATCAGATAGATAAAGCTATTAATTACGAAAAAACTCCAACAATGGCTGCCGTATGGTACGAAAAAGGTATCGGAATAGCGTCAAACGAAGGAGACGGAGCCGGTGACGACGGAGAGGGTGATCAGGCTCATTCCGAGATCATAATAAACAACAAGCTTCTTCCGTTCACTTATGCATCTGTCAGCACAGCATATCAGGCAAATTCCGAAACAAAAGCAACTATACTCGGATTTGTGAATGACGGAAGATCACTGATCAACTACACAGGTCACGGCAACTATGACTGTTTCCAGTCGATATACGGCGGATATCTTTATGACACCGATGTTGCAACGCTGACTAACGGAACTAAATTACCTTTCGTAGTTTCCGTTGCATGTCTTGTCGGCAATATTGAATACACGACAAAACCATGTTTTGCAGAAGCGTGGATGAGAAAAGTAAACGGTGGAGCGGTCGGAGGATGGTTCTCTACCATCAGCCAGCCTTGGCTTCCGCCAATGAGAGGTCAGGATTATTTCAATGACATTCTGAAAGGTGGTTACGACTATACCACGCAGCCTGGCGACGGAACAAATATAACAGAACAGAGAACAACGGTAGGGACCATTTGTTTTAATGCAGGGAATCTAATGCTGTTGGAAGCACCGACAGATGTTTCAACTCAAGATACGCAGGAAACCTGGACGATCTTCGGCGATGTTGCATTACAGCTTAGAACTGACCCTCCGAAAGCGATCGTTAACAACAATCTTTCCGTGATTCCAGACGGCTCATATTCAACGACAATAACATCTGGCGGAAATCCTGTCGTTGGAGCCTGGGTAACATTATATCAAAACGGAACTAACTATTCCGCATACACTAACTCAAGCGGAGATGTTACTGTAAACCACGGTTTCACAGCTGGCGATATTTTTGTAACTGTTACCGGGTTCAACCTTCAGACACTGCAGAACACATTGCCGTTCGACGATTCTGGTTTAAGTTCTCCAAAAACACTGTCCGCTTCTGCGCAGCAGCTTAATGTTGTACTTAACTGGACAGCTCCTTCAACAAAAGCTTTATCGAACTACAAAGTTTACAGGAACAGCGTCAATATAGCTACTCTTAGTTCCACGATTTTGACATATTCGGATATTAACAGACCGGAAGGAACTTACGAGTATTATATAACGGCTGTTTATACCGGCGATCCTGCAGGTGAAAGTTACCCTTCAAACAAAGTAAATGTGACTGTGGTACAATTCCCTGTACCGCTTAATTTTACTGCAGAGATCGGAAACGACTGGGATACTGCGGCTCTTACATGGTCGGCTCCATTCAAAGCTCTCACAGGCTATGATGTTTACAAAAACGGCGCATTTTTAGCGACAACAACCAACGCTTACTATAACGACACAAATCTAAACGAAGGCACTTATAGCTACTATGTAAAAGCCAAGTACTCTGAACCGGGAACATCGGCGGCAACTTCTACGCTTCAGGTCGTGATAAATGAGCCTTTATTTCCATCGGCAACATCATTAGGATTCGAGAATGGGGGAGTGTTACCACTCGAATGGGTGAACGAAGGTAATTGGACATTTGTTACTACAGCCACAAAACCCACAGCTCCAGCTGAGGGATCTTATTTTGCCTATTTCAATACCACGACAGGAACCATAAAAAAGATAATAACACCTAAGTTCGATCTTCACGAGTATGAGAATGTTACTTTGACATTCAAATATGTGGTAACTCAGGCAACAAGCGGACCGACCAGACCTTATGACATTCTTAAAGTTTACTATAAAGACGCCACAACTAAAGCTGACTGGGTTCAGCTGGGATCTACTTATCAGGGAGCGTATTCAACATGGCAGACAGCTTCACTTCCGATCGACAATGCGGTTCTATCAAAAGATTTCTATATTGCCTTTGAAGGATCTGATAATGGAGCCTCCGGAGTCAGCGTGGACGATATCGTTGTGAATGGAACTTATGTCGGAGGTCCTGTAGTTCCAGGCATACCTTCAAATGTAATCACTTCAGTTTCAGGAACGGATGTAATAGTTACATGGGACGCCGCGGCTGATGCTACCAGCTATGATGTTTATGCATCGAACGATCCTTACGGAACATTCGCTTTCGTAACCAATGTTCCTACGAATCAGTACACAACATCTTACACAGAAACTAAAAAGTTCTGGTACATCGTATCAAAAAATGCGACCAAATAAGTAGAACGGAAATGTAAAAGTCGAACAAAGAAAAAAGTTGATTTATTGAAATAAAGTTAGGAGAAAAAATGAAAAAGTTATTGGTTGGTCTGCTGGCTGCAGTTTTATTGCTGTCAGCGTCGAACAAGGCAGTACTGGATAATTCTAAGGTTACGGGTTACAACATTGCCGGAGAGTCTGAGAATTATCTGGAGCTGGGATTTAGTGTTAGGGACATCAATTATTCCGATGTTACAACAGAAAAGGGTGTGTTCACCTCTGTTACTATTGACGAAGGCACTCTTACCGGGATAACAGGTACGCCTGCTATGCCGGCATACAACAAAATGATAGCTATGCCCTTCGGCGCAACTCCAGAAGTTGAAGTTGTCAGCTATGAAACAAAAAGCTACAAACTTTCTGAGCTTGGAATTAAAAACAGGATCATGCCTTTACAGCCGAGTTATTCAAAAAGCTCAAAACCTGAAGACAGGCTTTTTATTTATGATGAGAGCGCTTATAAGTCTTCAAAATTCAATGAATCTCCCGTTGCTTCGGTATCAAAAAGCGGTACGATGAGAGGGATTGGCGTAGGCGTAATATCTGTTGAGCCGATCAAATACAACCCTTCAACAGGCGAGATAACCGT
>DMTS01000148.1 GCA_003477045.1 Candidatus Delongbacteria bacterium | reverse complement strand
ATTAAGCGTGAAGGTTTTGGGGTCGTAATTAAACTGTTGAATATAATCAGATTTTGAAATAAATTACCGGATTGAAAATTTATGGAGATCATTATATGAAAAAAGCTAAAGAATACGCATGGAAAATCTTACCGGAACTGCTTAATACGGAGGGAATATCAGGGAACTGCGCCAAAATAGCAGCTTTAATGGAAAAGAAACTGAAAGACCTTAAGGTTAAATCGGAAAAGACCAATAAAGGCGGAATAATTATTAAACTTAAAGGAAAAGATAATTCAAAAGTCAGACTTCTTACTGCCCACGCTGATACATTGGGCGGGATGGTAAAAAAGATCGGCGGTGACGGAAGGGTTTTCATCGTAGCTGTCGGAGGGGTTTATCCCTACAGCATCGAAGGCGAATATGTTACTGTCGAGACTGTTAAAGGTCAGAGATACAGAGGAACCGTAGTTCACAACAATCCTTCGGCCCATGTGAACGCGACAATTTCTAAAGAGGAAAGGAATTTTGAAAATATAAGCATCAGGCTGGATGAAAAAGTGAAGAATGCCGACGATGTTAAAAAATTAGGCATAAGCGTCGGCGATTACTGCTATTTCGATCCGAGGGTTGAAGTCACCAAATCGGGATTCATCAAATCAAGACACTTGGACGATAAGGCAGGAGTAGCCGCATTATTCGGCTCGATCGAATATCTTTTACGAACAAAAGAAGTTCCCGCTTATGAAACATGGTTCTATATTTCCGTAGCTGAAGAAGTCGGTAACGGCACTATATCGAAACTGCCGCAGAACTGCTTCGAGATCGTAGCTGTCGATATGGGTGCCCTCGGTAACGGGCAGACTTCAGACGAATACACAGTCTCAATATGCGCAAAAGATTCTTCAGGCCCGTTCGATTACGAGCTGAGAAAGAAAATCGTAGCTTTAGCAGAAAAGAACAAAATACCGTATAAAGTTGATATTTATCCGATGTACGGGTCTGATGCGGCCGCTGCCTTGAGAACAGGTATCGATGCTAAGCACATGCTTTTCGGCCCCGGCGTTGACGCTTCACATTCATTCGAAAGGATCCACAAGGACTCGCTTGATGCGACCACAAATTTAACAATTAAATACATACTGGAAAAATAACGCGATTTTATAATAAAAAATATTTCGGGCTTGAAAAAAATGTGTTTTACACAGGACTGACAAGCTTTTTTACAGACACTTCCACGAAGATGGTTTACAGTGTGATGCCTATGTTCCTTATGTCGATCGGAGCTAGCAAAACGAAAATCGCACTTATAGAGGGAATAGCCGAAAGTACAGCTTCGCTTTTAAAAGCTTTATCGGGGCTCTGGAGTGATAAGATAGGAAAGAATAAGCCGTTTATGATATTCGGCTACGTACTTACAGCCTTAATCACGCCTGTGTATGCTCTGGCGGGAAAACCGGTTCACATACTCTGGCTCAGATTTATCGAAAGGATCGGGAAAGGAGTAAGAACGGCTCCGAGAGACAGTCTGATAAGCAGTTCAGTCGGCAAAGAAAAAACCGGCCGGAATTTCGGGTTCCATAAAGCAATGGACAATTCAGGAGCGATACTGGGACCGTTAGCGGCTTTCGCCATACTCTATTTTCTTCCGGGCAGTTACTCAACCGTTTTCGTTCTTTCAGCCATACCGGCGCTGATAGGAGTTATAATAATCATTTTTATGATTGCTGAAGCGCATAACGGATCGGGAGAAAGAAGAAAAGTATCGTTGAAAGAGCTTCCGGCAAAGTTCTGGTTCTATCTGTTCATAATATTTATTTTCTCGCTCGGTAATTCAACAGACGCGCTTCTTCTTGTCAAAACCGCCGACACAGGGATAAACAAAGCTTATGTGCCTTTTATCTACATGATTTTCAACACCGTATCGGTCATTTTCGCGATACCTATAGGAAAACTTTCGGATAAAAAAGGCCGCACCGTCATGATCGTTACCGGATATCTGATATATTCTGCAGTATATTTTCTGTTCGGCAGGTTTAATGATGCGGGTATATTTATTGCTCTGTTCGTTCTTTACGGTTTATACAGCGCATTCGCAGACGGCAGCCAAAAATCACTTGTGTCGGATATTACTTCCAAAGATATGAAAGGTACGGCTTTCGGACTGTATCACGCCGTTCTGGGCATATCGCTGCTGCCCGCCAGCATCATCGCCGGTTATTTATATGACAGCAGGGGTTCTGGCGCGCCTTTCTATTTCGGATCAGTTATGTCGCTTTCTGCTGCAGTGCTTATGGTTATTTACCGGTTTAAATACAGGGTAAAGGATGACTTCAAAAATAATCACTCTGCATGATAAAGCAGCGATCCTGTCATATCTGAACAGGAATCCTGCGCTTCATGTTTATTCCATAGGTGATCTTGACGATTTCTACTGGCCGCACACGATCTGGTACGCAAAAACAGTTGATAATTCAATAACTGCGCTTATACTCAATTATATCGGAATGAATCCCCCGACTATCATAAGTTTTACAGATACGGACAGGGAGGAAACGATTTCTCTTATCGAAGGGATAAAACCTTTACTCCCGAAGGAATTCAATGCGCATTTCTCACCCGGACTGATAGATGTGATAGGCAGAGAAAATATAATTAAGGATTACGGTATCCATTACAGAATGGTTCTTAAAAAAGCTCCAAATGAAATAAATAATCCGGGATTTCAGATCAGGATCGTAACAAAGACAGATCTGCCTGAAATTACCACATTTTATGAAATAAACTATCCCGACAACTGGTTCGATCCCAGAATGCTTGAAACCGGTAAGTTCTACGGCTGTTTTGATAACGGCAGGCTTGTCGGCATCGCAGGGATCCATGTCTATTCGCCGAAATATAAAGTAGCGGCTGTCGGCAGCATTTCAACTGCGATCACCCACAGAGGCAGATCCATCTGCAAGATACTCACTTCGACCCTCTGCAAAGACCTTCTCAAAACAGTTGATGTTATTGGCTTAAATGTCAAAGCATCAAACGAGCCGGCAGTAAGAGCTTACAAAGCT
>DMTS01000092.1 GCA_003477045.1 Candidatus Delongbacteria bacterium | reverse complement strand
TAACAGGAGAAGTTAAAATGAAGATGACAAAAAGTTTGTGCGTGTTTTTTTTATTTATAGCCTTGATAGTCTTTTCAGGCTGCTCAAAGAAGGAACAAACCTGCACAGTTACGGAAAAAGACGGTGTTAAAATCTACAAGAACAAGAATATACCCACTGTAGAAAAGCTGGATTTCAATCCTGTAAAGAAGTTTACGCTCAACTCTGATTCGAACAATGTAAATTAGTTTGCTCGATTTGACACTGACGTAATAGGCGTGGACAGCGAGAATAATATATTTATAGCTGATTACGGTTCTTCACCAAAAGTCAATAAATACGACAAGAATGGAAATTTTATGAATACATTCGTACGCAACGGATTAGGTCCCGGAGAAATGGGCAGAATTATCTATTTGTGTCTGAAAAATGATACCGTTTATGTCGCAGATGAATCTCAGACAGTCTCGGTTTTCGATAATTCAGGTGAATTTCTTTACAGGTTCAAACCTGAGGGGTGGAGATTCCAGTTGAAGCCTGTAGGAACAAATAAGTTTATCTGCGCACTACTGAAGGGCAGAGTAGAACAGGATCGTGTTCTGATCACACAGGAGCTAGCACTTACAAATAATTCCTTCCAGACGATCAAGGTGTTGGATACGACCGAATATTTCGCGGATGACAGGGACATTCCTGCAACATGGATGTACGCTTCGATCTCAAAAGACAAGATATATGTCGGTATGGGCGGAGATATGTACTATAAGATAAATGTGTTCGATCATAGCGGTGACCTTGTTGAGGAAGTGCATAAAAATTACGCTTCTATCATGTACTCGGAAGAAGAATATGAAAAAATGACAAGATATCTGGATAAAACAGGCCAGGCTAGCCTTAATAAAAAAAATGCCTATAAAAAACGCGCTGTTGTAGGAGTCTATAACGATAAAAATGGAAATCTCATTGTTCATCCTGCTGTAGACACTGCTAAAGGCAATACTGACGGAATGATGCTGGATTTCTTCAGTAAAGAAAATAATGAGTATCTGAATTCATATCTGCTCAAAACTGACGAACCTTATTATCAGTGTGACTTCAATACCTTCCTTATTTTCTATGGTAATATGATGTTTAAATTTGATTCCGACAAAAGCATAATCGATGTATATGAATACTAACCGGAAAAGTTAAAATGAAGTTGACAAAAATTTTGTGCGTGATTATAGTATTCATAGCCCTGATAATCTTTGCAGGCTGCTCGAAGGAACAAACCTGCACAGTCACAGAAAAGGACGGGGTTAAAACTTACAGGAACAAGAATATCCCCACTGTAGAAAAGCTGGACTTCAATCCTGTAAAGAAATTTACTTTAAATTCTGATACAAATGATGTTAATTACCTTTCATTCTTCGATATTGATGTGGTCGGTCTAGACAGTGAAGAAAATATTTATATTGCTGATTTCGCTGTACCCAGAGTTAATAAATACGATAAGAACGGAAAATTCGTTACAAGTTTTGTTAAACAAGGATCAGGACCTGGAGAAGTCGATAAAATAACTTTTATTTGCGTCAAGAATGATACAATCTATATCGGTGACCAAGGCACTCAATCAGTTTCTATATTCAATACTTCCGGTGAATTTCTTCATAAGATCAGACCTGAAGGTTATCGTTATAGTGTATTACCATTGGATAAGAATAAATTCCTATGTACAATTTTAAGTATAGATGAAATTGACGCTAAAGAACCATATAGAAAAGAGTTAACTATTCTTAATAATTCTTTCGAACCTTTAAAAACATTAAATCGAATGAATTATTCTCCTGAAGAATCAAGACTCCCGGATATGTGGGATTATGTTTATGCAACGGAAGATAAAATTTATGTTGGCGTCAATGATAAAATATTTTACAAAGTTAATGTTTTCGATCATAACGGAAATCTGATCGAAGTAGTTAATAAAAATTATGCAGCAATCAGTTTCTCTGATCAAGAATATGATAAAATGGACAAATATGTGAAAAAGTTAGGCGAGCCAAGACTTAATAAAAATCGATTCAACAAAAAACGTGCAGTCGTAGGAGTTTATAACGATAAAAATGGAAATTTAATCGTCCAACCTGCAGTTGATACATCTATAGCGAATACAGAAAGAATTGTGTTTGATTTCTTCAAGGATAATGTTTATATGAATTCGTCTTTTCTTAAAACAGACAAGCCTTATTATCAGTGCGATTTTAATATATTCCTCAAATTTTATGGCAATAGAATAATGGTGATAGATTCAGATAAGAATACAGTAGATGTTTTTGAGTATTAAATAAGGAGAAGTTAAAAAATGAAGAAGAATAGTTTGTGCGTGATTTTTATACTTATAGCCTTAATAATCTTTTCAGGCTGCACGAAGAAGGAATTGAATTATACTATAACTGAAGATGATGGTATAAAAACCTATCACAACAAAAACATTCCGTCTGATCCCAACTTTAAGATCAGCCCGAAAGAACTTTTTACGATACACGGATACGATGAAAGTGGGCAGGATACACTTAGAAATTTTATCCATCCGCATGATATTGCTGTTGACTCAAAAGGAAATATTTTTGTGCTTGACGATAGACTTTCTTCTATAAAAAAATTCGATAAAAACGGAAAATATTTAAAAAGTATAGGTAGAATAGGTATCGGACCCGGAGAGATGCGGATGGCATGGATGATGCTTATTATGCATGACACGCTCTATGTAGCTGACACCGGAACATACCAGCATTTGGCTTTTGATACGGAAGGTAATTTTATCAAAAACATAAACATAGAAAGAGTTGCGCTACTAATAAGGATGACTCCTGTAACATCCAATTTATTTGTAAGCGAAATGGAATCAGATTCAATTGATCAAAGCAAAAATGAATATTATTATATTAATGATTTCCATCTCAGAAATTCAAAATTTGAAATGATTAAAAGCCTCAGCAGAAAAATTGGAAAGGACATTGGTGAGAGTACAAACTATCATGATTATATAACTTCATTTGGGGTCGGCAGAAATCAAATATACACGGCCAAAAATTCTTCTGATGAATATTCGATTGATGTACTAGACTCTAGCGGGATAATTCTCTATAAAATTCAAAAAGAATACAGAAGATTACCTTTGGAAAACAATGAATTGACGGAATATCAGAATACACGAAAAAGAGGAGTTCAAAGTAACGAACAAGTCAAGTATGACATTAAATATAAGAAGGCAATAAACGCAATAAGCATGTTCGTTGATAAGAACGGATATCTGCTTGTTCAGGTACCGCTTGAAAGAAAGAAAGAAAATGAATTCGATTTCGTAGTAGATGCTTTCAAAGATGGTATTTTCATAAACAGGTTCAAAATGGATATCGGTAAAGCGTTTGACTTCTACAATTCGGATCATAAAAGATGGTTTGTTGGTAATAGAATATATTATCAAAACAGAGAAGATAATTGCGTTACTGTTTATGAGTACTAAACGGAGTATAAAATGAGATGGATACTAGTATTATTAGCTATGATCAGTATAGTTTTACTGACAGGCTGTTCGAAGAAAGAACTGAATTATACTGTAACAGAGGTCGACGGAATTAAAACTTATCACAATAAGAACATTCCGTCTGATCCTAACTTCAAGATCAGCCCCAGAGAAGTTTTCACGATACACGGATTCGATGAAAATACACAGGATACGCTGCGAAATTTCACATTCTTAAGATCAACTGTTGTTGACAGTAAAGGAAATATATACCTTCTTGATCAGAAGAAATCCGAGATAAAGAAATTCGATAGAAACGGGATTTTTATAAAAAGTTTCTGTAAATTAGGCAGCGGACCGGGGGAACTGCAAGGCGGAGGTTGTTTACTTTGCTTAGACGATACTCTTTATGTTAAAGACGATACAACCTTGCAATTTTCTAAATTCTCAACGGATGGTAATTTTATAGATAGATTTTATATTGAAGGATTTAATTATCCTCAGTTCCTTACGCCAGTCGGGAAAACGAAATTCATAAATGACCTTCAGGAATGGGAAGAAAAAGAAGATGGTTCAGTTTATGTCAGTTATGATCTGCAAATTCGTTATTCTCAATTTAAACTATTAAAGAGTCTTAGAAAAGATAAACAGAAATATATTGATGAAAGCACAAATCATCTTGATACTGTTCATCCATTTTGTATAGGCAAACATGCTATTTATATAGCTAAAATTAGTACAGATGAGTTTCGGGTAGATGTGTATGATTTTGAAGGCAAACAGCTATATAGTATTAGAAAAGACTTCAGAAAGATTTCAATCACTGAAGAAGAATTAAAGGAATTTGGAATATCTCAAAATACAACATTAGGAGATAAATCAAAACGAGATTACAAAATTAATTATAAAAAAGCTGTGAACGCAATGGGTATGTTTGAAGATAAGAATGGTAATCTTTTAGTGCAGATACCCCAGGATAGAAATGAGAATAATAAATACGATTTTATTGTTGATGCATTCAAAGACGGCGTATTTATAAATAGCTTTAAAATGGACATTGGCAGAGGTTTTGATTTTTATAATTCAAGCCACCAGAGATTCTTTATCGGTGATAGAATATATTATCAGAATAGAGAAGACAATAATGTTAAAGTTTTTGAGTATTAAATAACTTATGGAGAAAAAATAAATGAAAAGATCAATATTAGTAATTCTAATGCTATTAATTGCAACTCTATTTTCGGAAACAGTTGTCAAAGACGGCTATAGCGTTATCACGGACAAGCTTGAAGGGTCAAAGGTCACGATTGCTGTACCAGAAAAATTATCAGGAAATCTGCTTCTGCTGGCTCATGGGTACAGAATAGAAAGTGCCGATGAACTTTCGTCAAATTTTTCAATTGATGGAGTATTTGCGCAAAAACTGATAAGTCAAGGCTGGATCATCGGTTCGACAAGCTATCGCAGGAATGGTGTAATATTGTCCGATGCAGTTGAGGATATCGAATTTTTGAAGAAGTATATCGAGGATAAATACGGTAAATCTGATAATGTCTATCTTAAAGGCGGTTCAATGGGAGGATTGATTATTACATTGATGGCCGAAAAGACTGATAACCGGTATAAAGGGGCTATGGCGATCGGAGCTGCTCTGACTATGCAGGAAGAAAATAAAAAAATTGAACTGACTCATGCACCTCAGATACCTATACTTTTCCTGACCAATCAAAGCGAATTGAAAAAACCGCAGGATTATATCGCGCAATATAAAGGCGTTAAATTTGAACCTGTACTTTGGAAGGTCAAAAGAGACGGTCACTGCAATACTAATGGAAAAGAAGAGTTGGAGGCTTTTGAAGCACTCGTAAAATACGCAGATACAGGAAGCATCGAAAAGGAAAAGGAATTATTGATTGAGATGTCAGCCGGACCTTCTAAAGCAGTTTTCAGGAACGGAAAAGCTTATGCAGAGGTACTTTCTGTAGATAAAGCTTACGGGAGTGTTTATTTAGATCTTAGAAAAGAAGATTATGATAAGCTGGGTATAAAGCTCGGTCAGTATTATGAGATCGGTACAGGCAATAAAAACTGGAGAATAAAACTCGGGACTACTTACAGCGATGTGCCTTATAACTTCTGGGTATCATTTTTTGAGGCTGACGGCAAGTTCAAAGTAGCTAGAAATTTCAGGAATGCGGCAAGGCCTTTGGGCTGCAGTGTAGGAGATACATTCTATATTAAAGCCTCAGATATGTCTGAAGAGATGCCGATGTCGGAAACAGACAAAAAAATGATGGAAATGAACGATCTTTCAATACAAGAAGTGCTCAAGAAAGATTATGCTAAAGCTTTAGAGATCGCATATGAGATTGCAAAGATGGATACAACGAAGATATGGCCGCATACAAATATAGCTCATTTTCTTGCGCTAAACGGTAAGTTCGACGAAGCGGAAATAATTTACAGAAAGTATAAAGGAACAAAAGTCCATAATGGCTCCTTCTATTTCGAAGACACAATACTTGACGACTTTGACGATCTAAAACAAATGAATCTGTATATTCCAGAATTCGATAAGATCAAAAAACTGTATCTTGAGGAGAAGTAAATGAAAATGACAAAAAGTTTGTACGTGATTATAATATTCATAGCCCTGATTGTCTTTTCAGGCTGTTCAAAAAAGGAACTGAATTACACTGTAAGCGAAGTTGACGGTATTAAAACTTATTTTAACAAAAACATTCCATCTGATCCTAATTTCAAGATCAGCCCAAAGGAACTGTTTACGATCGACTTCAGCGAAAATAATCCGGATTCGTCTCTTCGCTATATTAATTTCGGCAATCTATGTGCAGATAAAGAAAAAAATATTTATCTGGTTGATTATATGAAATGTAAAGTTACGAAAGTGGACTCTCTGGGTAAATTTGTTACCAGCTTTGGAAAAAAGGGAACAGGCCCTGGAGAAATGAACGAACCCTATAATATTGCTGTAATGAGTGACACTTTGTATGTATTTGATTATACCGAGCGGAAAACTAACATTTTCGACCTTGACGGCAATTTTATCAAAGCTGATTTTATTGCATCAAACGCTTTCTTCTATCACATATCAGGAGTTAATGACGAAAAATTCACCGGAATATTAGCTTTAGACAGATATGGTGACCAAGGAGTATATACCGTATATCAGATACCGATCTATACAAAAAATTCATTACCTTACAAAGAGCTCTATAATAGAGAAGAAATACTCCAGCCCCCGAATGACCGCTTCTGGCCTGCAAACTATCAGCCTCCTTACGCAGTTGGAAAAGATAAGATATATGTTATGGAAAACAGCACAGACAAGTACAGTATTCTCGTTTTTAATTTTAACGGAGAGCTGCAGTATAAGATAAGAAAGAACTATATGAGACTTAAGGTCACTGATTTAGACATTGAAGATACTTATCTTGGCAAAACCGATTACAAAAATATTAACACCTATAAAAATGCGGCTAATGTTTTCGGACTTCATGCCACCAAAGACGGTTATCTTCTCGTTCAGGCTTCAATTGAGAGAACCCCGGAGAACAGATTTGATTATATAGTTGACGCTTTCAAAGACGGCGTATATATCAACTCTTTTAAAATGGAAATCGGTAAAGCTTTTGATATTGTTTATACCGGCCATAACAGATGGTTTATCGGCGACAGGATATACTATAAGAACAGAGATGACAATTACTTAAGTGTTTATGAATATTAAAAGGAGAAGAATAAATCATGATAAAAACAAAGCTCATTCTCGTTGACGGGATAATCGGGTCTGGGAAATCTACAACTGCCCAATATTTAGCCAGGCAGATGAAAAAAAACAGAATAAAAACTAAATGGCATTTTGAAGTTGAAAAAGATCATCCGCTTCTTCAAATTGAAAAAAACAAAGACGAATCTGATGAAGATCATTCTAAAAGAGTATTGGTCGAGTATCCTCAGAAATGGATTGATTTTGTAAATAAAATTAAAGACGATGAGTACATTTACATAGTTGAAAGCTATCTTCTACAAAATGTTCTTATGTATCCCCATTTTTTGAACGATTTGGACAGACAGACTATAAAAGAATATTCGCACAAACTGTTTGAAATTTCCCGCTGCTTAAATCCTGTTTTAATCCATTTGTATCAGAGAGATGTAAATAAGTCTTTAAGGTTAACATGGCTAAGAAGAAGTGAAGAGTGGAAATTAAAATTAATAAGGGAAAATGAACAAACTCCTTATTGTAAAAACAGGAATCTTAAAGATGAGGTCGGGATTATTCAGCTTTGGCAGGATTTTTCAAATTTCACTTTGGATCTGTTTAAAGAGTATAATTATAGAAAGCTGCAGATCGAAAATTCTGAACAGGACTGGATAAACTATCGAAAACGGATTTTAACATTTCTGGATCTGGAAAATTTTGAAGAGAAATTGTTCTTCAGTTCCTTTAGAAATTTTTGCGCTCATTATCTTTGTAAAAGCACTGTGATTCATATACATGAAGAAAATGATCGCCTTTGCATTGATAGTTCCTGGTTGAATCTAAAACTTTTTCTTATTCCTGTTTTGGAAAACGAATTTGAGATCGAAGGTTATCCGACAGCTGTAAAATTTCATATATGTGAAAACACCGGCAAAATACTATTAAATATTACAGAAAATCGGGATTTGGGTGCATTCATGGATGGAAATGAGGCTGTGGAATATGCTCCGTATGTTTTATGCGAAAATAAATTGAGGCAATTCTGCGGTGAATATTGGTGTAAGGCTGATAAACTTGAAAGAAAACTATATGTAAGGGATGGAAAGTTGTATTACTGGAGAGATGATACAAGCGAATCTCAACTTGATCCGATCACAGACACACAATTTATGATGATCAATCATGGTGATAATCGAATTGATTTCAAGCTTGTTGACGGGAAATGGCAGTTCACATTCGATGTAAAAGGTGAAAAACCGACACATTCGTTGTTCTTGCGCAAGGAAGAAAATACTGAAAAAGAAAAGGAGAAAACGGAATGAAAAAAAATGTGCTTGATTTATATGTTAATAGGCATGACAATGTGACTGAGCTTAAAGAAAGCCTGTGACACTATTTCTACTGGTATAATAACGAAAGTAGTCACATGTCCCTGGACCACAAGACTCCGAATGAAGTGTATTACAAAAAGGTATTAAAAGAGGATGATCAAATTGCGTAATTGTGTTCTAACACATTCGCTGAAAAATAAATGTCTTGACTTTGGGGGACACTATAATGATTGATTTAAAAAAAAATAAATTAGTAATTATTTTAATCTTTTCTCTTATGTTTACATTCAATGCATCAGAGATTAAAAATAGTACACAAAGTGTTCTAAGTAGCTTACAAAATGAACTACAAGAACTCGAAAATAAAAGTGATATTCCAGATTTAAATCTAATTGTTATTGATGAGGGTAATATTAAAATAAAGAATTATAGTGATTCGAATTTTAATAATGGCAATTCAGATACTTCCAAAACTCTTTTTGAAATTGGTTCTACGAGTAAAGCATTTACTGCTTTAGCATTATTAAAGCTTGAAAGTGAAGCTAAGGTAAATCTAAACGATCCGATATCAAAATATCTCCCTTGGTTTAAACCAACTTTTGTTGGTAGTGAACAAGAACTACTAGTAAAGCACGCATTGCATCATACAATCGGTATCGCGTGGAATACGATTTCTGATATACCCAAGACTGATTCTCCGATGGCTCTTGAAGAAACAGTGAAACTATTTTCAAATATAAAACTTAAGCATAAACCGGGAACGCAATTTGAGTACGCTACGATTAATTATGATATTCTCGGTCTGATTATTGAGAAGGTTTCAGGATTGTCGTATGAGAAATATATGGAAGAAAATATTTTTCTTCCTTTAAGGATGAACGATACTTCAATTGGAATACCCAAAAGTAAAGACTTGATGGCTAAGGGTTATAAAATCGGGTTCTTTGCTCCAAGAGAATATGATGCACCGGTGTACAAGGGTAACTGGCCTGCAGGTTATGTAATTACAAATGCTGAAGATATGTCGAAATGGCTACAATTCCAAATGGGAATCTCTCGGGATTCGATTCTTACGCCATTGTTAAAGCTTTCGCGCCAAAGGGATGAGACAGTAGCTCCGGATCAATATTCGATGACTTCTTATGCTGCAGGATGGTTGATCTCTTTAAAAGGAGACGGGAAAATTACCCATGGGGGATTAAATCCTAATTTTACTTCTTATATAGCTTTTAATCCAGAAAAGAAAATCGGTGTTGCTGTGCTGGCTAATTCAAATAGTGAATATACAGATATAATCGGAGATTATATTTTTCAAGTTTTATCAGGTGTAGAAAATCCGAAACCTAAGGTTGCATTAAACAAAGACGATACTACTTATTCTCTTTTTTCTATATTGCTGGGAGTGGTAACACTTAGTATTTTGTTCTATATTGTTACAGTAATTTTAGGTGTTTATCGTAAGAAGAGACAATATGAGGCATTAAATTTAAAGAAAGCGATTATTATTTGTTCAGGTATAATTTTCGTGATACCCATTTTATATGGGATATATCTGATTCCACATGCAGTTGCCGGATTCTCATGGCAGAGCGCTATCGTTTGGTCACCTGTCAGTTTTTCTGTTTTTATTATTTTATTAATAACTTCAATTGGCTTGGCTTTGATAGCATTATTTCTTTCTTTGATCTTTCCTTCAAAAAAAAAATATTTAAAATCAATGCCATTAGTGATTGTTTTAAGCTTACTTTCAGGTCTGGCCAATTCTGCGGTCATTTTTTTAATAATAAATTCTGTCGCAAGTAATGTTGAATTTAAATACATGGTTTATTATTTCATTATAGCTGTAGGAATATATATTTTCGGAAGAAAGATTATTGAAACGAAATTGCTAAAATTGACTTACAATATTATTGCTGATATTCGTATTGATCTTATTGAAAAGATTTTTTCAACATCATATCAAAAATTTGAAAATATTGATCGCGGAAAAGTTTATGCCACTCTCAATAATGACACTGCAGTGCTTGGGGGTTCTGCAAATCTTATTGTAACATTAATAACCAGTGTAATAACGGTTTTATGCATTTTTATATATTTAGGATCAATATCTTTTATTGCTACGGTACTATCTTTGCTTGTAATCGGTTCAGTAGCGACCTTATATTATTTTATTAGTAAACAAGCTGAGAAATATTTTAATGAAGCCCGTGAAACTCAGAATACTTACATGTCCCTATTAGACGGCATGCTGGAAGGATTTAAAGAGCTTTGTATAAATAGATTTAAGAAAAAAGAATATAAAAAAGATATTGAATCTACAGTTGAGCTTTTTAAATCCAATAACAGTATTGCAGGTATAAAATTCATCAATACTTTCCTGATAGGGGAGTCGTTGCTGGTCGTAATACTAGGATTTGTTGCTTTCGGATTTCCTAAATTGTTCCCTGATGTCCAAGATGTGGTGTTAATGAGTTTCTTGATGGTGTTTTTATACATGATCGGGCCTATTAATGGGATACTAAATTCCATACCCGGAGTAATTCAATTAAAAATATCATGGGAGCGGATACAGGAATTTGTTAAAGGTGTTCCGGCTACACATGATCTATTAGATGTTTCAAATAGCAATATGAATACTAAAAAAGTTAATTCAATAAAGATGGAATCAGTAGAATATCAATATCCTGATCAGGGTGAGCATGAGAGGTTTAAAGTAGGTGTTATTGATTTGGAAGTAAAGAGCGGCGAGATACTATTTATTGTCGGAGGTAACGGAAGCGGCAAAACCACATTAGCCAATATCATAACGGGATTGTATAAACCGGATAAAGGCGTTATAAAAATTGATGATGTAGAAGTAGGCAATGCTGATCTTGGTGAGCACTTTTCGGTCGTTTTCAGCGAAAACAATCTTTTTGGCAAGCTTTATAACATTGATACCGATAAAAATGAGGACTTGATCAAAGAATATTTTAAGAAGTTCTATCTTGAGGAAAAAGTTAAATTATCTAATGGAGCTTTCAGTACCACAAAGCTATCGAACGGACAACGCAAAAGATTAGCTTTAATAAAATGCTTTCTCGAAAACTCTCCGATCTATCTGTTTGATGAGGTTGCTGCGGACCAGGATCCTGACTTCAAAAGATACTTCTATAAAGATCTGCTTCAGCAGATGAAAAAAGAAGGAAAAATAATAATAGCAATCACACATGACGATCATTATTTTGATGTAGCTGATAAAATCTTAAAATTAGATGAAGGTAAAGTAGAATTTATAAAAACAAATAGAAAGGATTAGTGCGATTGTAAATACTGATCCAGAAAACTTAATCATTCCTCACA
>DMTS01000073.1:9103-10645 GCA_003477045.1 Candidatus Delongbacteria bacterium | reverse complement strand
TATGAACAATGAAACCCTGCCCATTACGGTCGAGCCGAACGCAGCTCCGAAAAAGATCATCATTACAACAATACCTACACGGGCTGTTTTACCCAGCATGCCTTTATGAGGTTTGGAAAAGAAGAAATACATTAGAGACGCGAAAGTACCGAATACGAGGACTATCCATTTTGTCGTATCGAAAAACGATCCCTTATTCAGATCGGTCATCAGACTTGTGCTCTGCATCATTATATTCTGTATTGCGATCGGAATATAGTATCCTGCCATGTAGCCGAACAGGAATGCGAAATAATAATTGGCCACCCAAGCTTTCTTTCTCGAAAAACGGAAGAACATGGTAAGTGCCAGCAGAAACCATAATATATTCGTAATGTCCCAGAAATGGAACTCGACGAACATGTCATTAATAGGCATGATAAAGAAGGGTTTTATTATATATTCCCATGAAAGGATCCATCCGTAGCCTAAAGATACACCGATAAAAATGTTCTCGCCGATCTTATAGAGAGGATTATCGCGGTACAGAAATGACATGATCATGATCGTAGCAAGAACAGGAACCCATGTGATGAAGATATCATTCAAAAATATATTATCCAGAATAGCTTTTAAGTCCATATTTAACCTCTCTTCTTTTTATCTAAAAAATATACAATATTGCCGACTATCACGAATCCGAATATAACCAGATGAGAGAAAGTCAGAGAAGACATACCTTTGGTCGCGCTTCCGTAATAATTCTTTTCGTATTTATCGCTTACTAGCCTTTCATATTCTGCAGCTCCTCTTAATCCGTTAGCCATCCCGGTAAGTTGACCTGTCTGCAGATACGGAACGAAATCAGGTCCCATTACGCCTGTTACAGCGATACCGAATTTATAATTGAACCTGATCTGCATATCTACATGCGTAAAATGATAAGCTGATCCTGAAAGTCCGATCATATATTTAATATCTCTCAGGGTTTCAACCCCTTCGAATATCTTGCCTTCCTTCTTATATGTTCCCTTAAAATCAACATCCATGTTAAATATCCTGATATCGGCTGCGATCGGAATGTATTCCATATTTATATAATCCACTCCCTCCCGGCACCAGCTGAACTCCTCCATTGCGGTGATCTTCTTAACACTTTCCTTTCCGAGGTTGATCCCGTTTAATGAAGCATAATAAATAAACACTTTTACTTTTTTCTTCATGCAGTGCTTGAAGAAAGCTTCGAACATAGGAAGAAGCTCCGCTTTTGAACTCGGGTCGAATGCCCAGTCGATAAATACAGCGTCACCCTGATTAAGTCCCTCTACCTCGTCGAATATCTGCCTGGTCTCCTTTGTAGGCGGTACCGGAAAGATCAGAAAATCGAATCCGGGCAGTATCGGGATAATAATTGAAAGAAAAACAAGCAAATATATTATCCTTCTGTCTATCTTCTTAAGTTTTTCAAGAATTTTTTTCATTGTGAATTTCCTTAAGTTTTAATTATTCCGACAAGTGGGATCTTTCGAGTCCGAAGAAGATCCTGATCATCATTGTTATTGA
>DMTS01000073.1:0-9022 GCA_003477045.1 Candidatus Delongbacteria bacterium | reverse complement strand
CAAAGGAACATACACATTCATGAACATAGAGCTGAAAGGAGTACCTGATGATGTTCCGCTGGTTATTCCGAGAAATATCATTAAGAATATCATCGTAACCCTAAGAATGGCGTAATATCTTTCGTTATTGTATTTTATCTTGAAATAATTTTGTCTGGCAACAGAATAAAACCCTACGGCAACACTAACCACTCCGGCGATCTTCAAGCCGTTCGCAAAGAACAGCTTCTGATTCTCCTGGAACANNCTTTTGTATAATTCAATTTTAGTACGTACTGAGAAGATCGGAGAAGAAAGTCCAATCGGAGTTTATCGTGAGTAGAATTGTTCCCAAAAGGAACAGAATTCCGAATATGACCTTGCCGTAATCCGAAAGTTTTAGGTTTGAAAGCACCTGAGCATCCCTCGACAGATATGCCGCTGCGGCGTAAAGCTCTTCTCCTATCAGCGTGTAATCGCATGAAGTAATGAAGAACGGCAGCTGAGTAGCTTCGGTAGTGCCGGCGACCTGAATTGCTCCAGCCGCGAATCCTGCTTCCGATATAAGAAGAGATTCGGCAGCATAGTATCCGAAATGCAGAGCTGTAGCAGGTTTTTTTCTCGCGATAAGTCCGGAAAGTCCCGCTGCGTATGCGAACTGGTCGCTCACCATAAAGAAACAGTTGTCTTTTTTATGATCTTCGGGGTATCCCGCGTCCAAAAATCCTGAAGCTATCATCTCTTCAGCTATCTGAAGCACGACCGGATCGTAAGCAGGATAAATTATCTCGGCTTTGAATTCCGCAACTTTCTTCGCGACACTTCTTAAAATGAGCATACTTGCTATAGTTTGCGGGCTGGAAAATCCTCCAAGTCCCGAATCGTAAATTATTGGTTTACCCATTTCAGTAGCCCTTCCGACAGCATCGTCTATCGCGTCAAGGCCCGGGATCCTTCTTATATATATCGAATCTCTTTTCTTCTTGACAGTAGTAAATACATAAAAGAAAAGTCCGAAGAAAAACAGCGAGGCTATAAATATATTTACTCTAAATTTTCTGAAACCATTTTCAACTTCAAATCTGAAATATACTTTGAATTTTGAGTTCAGATCGTTATAGAATTTTACCCTGAGGAGATTTCTAATATATTCTTCCAGATCAGGACTTTTTTCCTGAAGTTTTTTGATCAGGGTTCTGTTCACATCATACTGCCCGGGAGAGGTCACAAATCCGGATATCACTCCGGTAAGCCTTGATACTTCTGCGGATTTGAGCTTGTCTATATTAACTTTTCTCGCTTCGATCCACTTAGCGTACATCTGTTTTTCAAGAGCTTCATCGCCTGCTTTCGCTGCCGCTTCTTTTTTTACATAAGCAGAATCAATATCGTCTTTTATCTTTTTTTCATATTCAGGTATTTTTTTATTAACTTCATCTGATAGTCTTACAGATATTTCCTGAAGTTTATTTTTAACATCGTCCTCTATGTAAAGGAAATAAACTCTTTTATCAGTTACCCTTGTGATCTCGTTATATACGGCCGTAAGCATCTCGTCAAAGCCGATGCTGTACCTTCTGATATTCTTGAAAACCGGTCTGAGCGTCTCCACATACGGAGTAATACTGCTGTTGGTCTTATTCTCTTTGACCAGAAACTCATCGAGAGCTTTTATCCTGTCGAAATCCATTTTTTCAAGATAACCTAATAGCGCGGGATTCTGCTGGTTACCTTCAAGCTCTGCGTTAACTCTTTCCAAATCCATGCTCAACAGATTCATCAGCGTCTCGGAAATATCCAGTCCCAGAAGGTTTTCGTAATTCTCTTTCAGAATCTTCAAGTCTTTCAGATTCGATTCGTTCGGCTCTGTTCCCGTTTTGTAATAATTGTCCGCATAAGCGGTTATTCTCGGAAGGAGAATGTTGTAATCCCTCGTAACGTCCCAGTCATTGAAGATCGCCATAAAATCATCCGCAGCCTGTTTGCATAGTTTTTCCTCGTCGGATAGAACTATTACAGGCTCGGCAACAGCAGCTGAATCCGCCGCAACAGAGGCTGAATCCGGAACTGCAGCCGCGTCTGACGGCTGTTGTGAAAAAATAGCGCTGACTGAGAAAAGGATCGCAAGAATGATCAGAAATCGCTTCATAAACACCTTTTCAGTTATTTTAAATTTGATTTTATTATCGGAAAAAACATATAAATTACCCTTAATTTAAGAACAGGTTAATATATAGAAAATTATATGAAGAAAATCAACCTTAAATATTTGATTTTACTAGAAATTATCCGCCGATCTTTATTGAATATGCATAGATCACATTATCATCAGAATTGAAGACAAATAATTTATCCCCGATAAACATTTTTTCATATCCGTCCGGGTTGGAATAAAATTCAGGATCGGCAGAATTTAAGTCAACGGTATTCAGGTAAACCCCGTCCTTAAAAATATCGAGTACAAAATTTGCCTGATCGTTCCCAGATGTTTTTCTTGCTGTTTCCAGCAGCAGATATCCGTCTTTGTGGAAAAAAATATTTTCGACGGATTTTTTATATCTGAACTGATCCATATCGAGATCGTCAGGCCCTCTGAACCGTCTCTCCAGAGTTTTTTTAAGCTGTTCCTTTTCCGCGTCAGAATACATTATCTTCGCATAGCTTTTTCTTATCTCCTCAGTCTTCTTTCCGGCGTAGTCAAAAATATTTATCTGTATCTTGTCTTCGGTGTTTTCGGCAATATAGATCTTTCCGCCGCCAGATGTAAATTTGCTCTGATGATCCATCGGGTTGAAATTATGGAAATCCACTTCGATCTTTTTTGAGAACATATCGGTTACTTTTTCGAATTTTTTATCGAGTATAGAAACGCTGATAGACATTTCTCTGGGTCCAGGGCCTCTGCCGCCCGTCATGTTGAAAACAAGACCGGCAAAGTCTGCCCCGTCAAGTTTAACCAGGCTTTGAGGAAGCCCGTTGTCCCTCAAAGGGATTATATCTCTGACAAATTCGCCGCCGGAGTTAAAAACAAGAATTTTTCTCAGCCTCTGATCTGCTACGAATATACTGTCGTTTGAAGCAAGCAGTTCTAAAGGCCTCATCATCTCGCCCGGCCCCTTACCCTGCTGTCCGAAAGCTTTGATCAGACTGCCCGCCGGATCGAATTTAAATATCTTTGCTTTTCTTCTGTCGAGAACGAATATATTACCGGCTTCGTCAGTCTTGATCGCCGAAACTGTTCTTATCACATCGGTCGTATCGCCCGTATCTTCATTCAGCTTAAAAAGGAATTCAGCTTTAAGTTTTATAGTTCTGTCTGACGGGTTATTATCGTTCTTATAGATCTTTATCCCGTTGACCGTCTCCTGTTCCCCGTTCTTCTTTGAACCGCACGATATGATCGAAAGTGAAATTAAAATGAGAAATACTGTTCTTAAAGACATGCCTGTCCCCTTTTTTTCTAAAGTTAACGGAATATAATGAAATATTATTCTTTAATTCAATGACATTTTGCAGTAAAATCTATAAAATAAAAAAAGGGACTTTTTACAGTCCCTTTAAAGCTGAGAATCGTTTTAGAAGCTGAAATTAGTTTTCGATCTGTCAAGATTTTTCCTGAATTTGTAGCAGATGTTTATTCTTTCAATTGCTTTCAGGTCTTCGATCGACAGTTTGCTTTCTGTTGTATGTGTGCTTTTATCTGTTTTCATTTTATTTTCCTCTTTTTTTAGTTTTTTATCTTACACCGGTAATATATTACTAAATGTAAAGCTGTCAAACGATTGTCCGATGAAAGGATGTTTTAAGGGTTTGAAAGGTCATTTTCCTGCGAACAGTTCTGTCGAAAGATACTTCTCTCCCCCGTCCGGGAATATCACGACAATAACACCGGACCTGATCTCCTTTGCCACTTCAATAGCGGCATACATGGCCGACCCGCTGCTCATACCGACGAATATCCCCTCTTTTCTGACGATCTCCTTCGTCATCTTAAATGCAGCTTCAGTTTCAACCATGACCGTCTTATCTATCGCTGCGGGATCATAGATCGAAGGCACGATAGCCTCATCCATGTTCTTAAGTCCCTGTATATAATGACCTTTGACCGGATGAGCGCAAACGATCTTAATATTAGGATTATTTTCCTTCAAAGCCTTCCCTACACCCATTATCGTTCCTGAAGTGCCGATGGCGGAAACAAAATGATCTATCCTGCCGTTCGTCTGCTTCCATATCTCTTCGCCCGTAGTTTTATAATGGGCGATCTTGTTGTACCTGTTCGAGAACTGATCCGGCATAAAGTACTTTTTCGGATACTTCCTCACCAGCTCTCTCGCTCTCATAATTGCGCCGTCCGTACCCAGCTTCTCGTCCGTCAGGATCACTTTTGCGCCGAAAGATCTGATCATCTGAACTCTCTCAAAAGACACCGCCCTGCTCATAATGATCTCAACCTTATATCCTTTGACCGCGCCTATCATAGCCAGCCCGATACCTGTATTCCCAGATGTAGGCTCAATGATGGTTTTTCCTTTCATCAGCAGCCCTTCCGCTTCCGCCTGCTCTATCATTTTCAATGCGATCCTGTCCTTCGTGCTTCCTGAAGGATTCTGCGATTCAAGTTTTGCGTAAATCTCGACTTTCTTATTCGGATTAAGCCTGTTCACGGCTACGAGCGGCGTATTTCCGATTGTCTGCAATATATTCTGGTATATCATAATAAATTTTCCTCAATTTTAATTTGATGTTTAAGCTACTGTATGTAAGTTTGGGGTGAACTTTTAGTTCAAAGATAAACTTTTAACAAAAATTGTTGATATTGTAGAACGGGTACTTTTTATATAGATCGTGAAACTGCTGCATTTGTGTCGTTCCTGATTTGTTTCTCTCTACCTTTAAAAGGCGCGGCAAATTTAAATATTTTTTGCTTTGATGGCAAGGGAATTTTTTTAATCTACAGATGTGTTTTTGTCTTTCTCGAGGTGATCAATATTCTTTAAAATTTTGTTCAAACATTTATTGCCTCATACTTTTTTTCACCGAAATACTCTAAAATAAACAAAGGAAATGCGCTCAATACTGCAACTTTCTCATAAGGTTCTATAAACTTAACAGCCTGACTTTCAAAAATATTAGGCTGAATCAGCTTTTGAAAAATCTTGTATTCAGGGTAAATAAACTTGTCAAATACAATACAATTAGCTTTTCTTACTGTATTCTGAAATATAAAATTCCAATCCTCGTTACTAATCTTTTTAATATCTTTGAAAGATGAATTCAAAGATACAGATTCTTTGTATTTAATATTTTTCTTCGCATGAACAAGACATCTTTCATAACAACAACTTCTCTCTCTATCGAGATCTCTGATAGCCTCAGCCATCGGATAACTTATATACAGTTTACCCTGATCGGTTTCTTCATTAAAAAATTCAAGCATATCGCTGATTATTCTGTCTGAAGCTGTTGATGCATGTCCGTCATAATCGAAGAACATATAGATCTGCGACACATCATCTCTGTTTATTTCCGCCAATGAATGATTCTTTTCTTTAAGAAGTTCTACAAGATCTAGAAATTCATCGTCTTTTACCTGTTTATATAACTGATAAATTTCAGCCTTAAATGAAGCGATCAGCATGGTGCTTTTCTCTTCACTGAAAAAATTCTTCTTAATATTGTCAAATATCTGTTTTTCGAGCACTTCACCTTCGAAAACGAACAGAATAGTATTACTCATCAAAAGCCCCGGCTTTGTACATTTTCTCGATGTTATGAGCTTTTCTCAACTCTTTATCGGTGAACTTATAAATAGGATCAATCTTATTATTGTCGAGAATAAAATAGCAGTCCGGCCTGAGAAGATCATTGGACATCAAAGCCGTATTATGCGTGGTCAGTATCGCCTGACAGGAAGTATTTTTAACTTCTTCAACGACAAGCCTTGCCAACTCATGATGGTAAAAAGCGTCAAATTCATCTATAAATAGGAACGATACGGCTTTCGTTTTTTCCCTTAATCGCAGCAGCCAGTAATAGAAAAGGGTCAAGGCTTTTGTACCGTTAGAAGCATTCAGATAAAAGTTGATCGTTTTCTTACCGAAATCAAACGCAATATCTTCCTGATTATTTACTATAGTTTTAATAAGCTTGCATTTTATACCGTTCCTGTTAAGAAAATCCTCGAAATCTTTAAGCTTACCTCTTTTGACAATATCCGGCTGGATATGGCTGTTGCCGGACTGAAATCCTATATAAACATTTGTGTCCAGCGATCTGAACAAAAGCATTCTTTCTACAAAATCATAAAATTCATAAAAAGCTTTATTTGTCTGGTTTTCCTTCAGCACGGCATTGCTTTTAACATACTTCACGGCAGATATTTTATTCCCGTTAAGAAATTTATTAAGCGTCTCTGCCCCGCTCAGATTCACGATTATATCTTTTTCTTTTTTTCTATCGTATTTTATCACCTGCTTACCGTTAATATGCAGCTCTTCAAATACTAACAAATCATGCGCAGTTTTATGATAACAATAATCAACAGATTCTTTACCGAACTGAAAAGAATATTTAAATTCAGCATGATTCTCCTCACTACCGGCATTAAGAAAATCTATATAAAATCTGATGTCTTTCTGAGTATCTGTAAGATGCGAAACCAAATCCAAAATAGCGAAACCCAGATTAGACTTTCCGCTGCCGTTCGGACCGTAGATAAGGCATTTATTAACGATATTATTCTTTATAGCTTCAGGATTGAACTCATAACTTTTAACCTCGGAAAGGTCAAAAACCAGATTCTCCCCGAAGTTTTTAAAATTCTTAACTTCAAATCGCTTTAACATAATAATCTCCCGTAAGTTTTTGACGATAATTTAATGCAATATATACTATAAACTTATAAAAAGCAAATTTTACCGTAACTTTTTTACGGATAAGCTTTAAGCCTTTTTAATCCGCAGTTGCGGAATATAAATGTTTCTGGAATTTTATGAATGTGTTTCTTATTGTTGCCGGTTCTCCGAGAGCGCCGACTGCATCGTTTATAGTAAAGTATTTTATCCTGAGCAGATCGGGTATTTTTTCCTCGAAAAGTTCTTCAATGCCTGTTTCGACATATTTTGAGAGCACGAATTCAAGGAATTCTTTCTGATTATTTTCCAATCCGCCGAATATGAACGGCTGTGCTTTGGCGACTCTTTGCTCTCTTGAAATGGGTTTAATTGAGAATGAAATATATTTGAGCACATCGAACAGATCGCTGTTTTCTGCATTTATCAGCCTCTGAAGGGTTTTTANNCCTGCGCCTTCAAGCCTCTTTAAAAATACTTCTCTGGTCTTCGGTTCAGACCATATTCTTCTCAGTTCAGCCTCGTCTTTGAAAAACTCAGGCAGTTTACCGTACAACCTTTCAAGGAAAACGGCAGCAGTAACAGGTTTTCCGTCCGCATCCCAGAATGATGTCTGTGACATATACTGTATTTCCCGTTCTTTTCCGTCACGGAGCTTTATTTTCAGCTTTACACTTTCGCATTTCCCGTCATCCGGATCTTTGCCGTAAGGCGGTTCTTTTGGCGGATCGCCAACACTGCCGGGCTTGTCGCTTATCACAGGTTCAAGCGGTTCGCCGTCCCATTCGGGATCGGAAAAGTGCTGGCTCGCTCCGGTAAAATCATACACCGTGAAAAATTCTTTTCCTTCAAACAGCCTTGTTCCCCTCCCGATTATCTGCTTGAATTCTATCATCGTGTTCACCGGTCTGAAAAGGACGATATTTCTAATATTTCTCGCATCAACTCCCGTCGAAAGCTTCTGCGATGTAGTTAATATCGTAGGTATCGTTTTATCGTTATCTTTAAAATCCGCGAGATACTGATCGCCAAGCTTGCCGTCATTCGCGGTAACTCTTACGCAGTAATCAGGCTCTTTACTTTTCTTTTTCTGATTGATAAGCTCTCTTATCGCTGCTGCATGGTCCTGATTTGCGCAGAATACGATCGTTTTTTCTTTCTGATCTATCTCTGACAAAAGAATATCAACGCGTTTAGCCTCGCGCTCTTTTATCTCGATTATCCTGTTGAAATCGCTTTCTTTGTAAACCTTTCCTTCCTCTGCCTCTCCCTCGATGATATAATCGTCGGAAGTGTAGATATATTCATCAAGCGTGGTCTGAATTCTTCTTACTTTGAACGGCGTAAGATAGCCGTCGTTTATGCCTTCCTTGAGCGAATAGGTATATAAAGGTTCGCCGAAATATTTGTAAGTGTCTGTATTTTCCTTCCTCTTCGGCGTGGCTGTAAGACCAAGCTGTACCGCTGATGAAAAATGATCCATTATATCGCGCCAGTTGCTTTCGTCGTTCGCGCCTCCCCTATGGCATTCGTCAATTATGACCATATCGAAATAATCCTTCGGATACTCGCCGAAATAGGGAGTATTATCCGCGCCTGACATAAAAGTCTGGAATATCGTAAAAAATATACTGCCGTTCTTCGGAACCGAACCTCTTTTTCTTATCTCGCCGGGACTGATCCTGATAAGCGCATCTTCGGGGAATGGACTGAATGCCAGAAAAGCCTGATTTGCAAGAATATTTCTGTCCGCAAGGAATAAAATTCTCGGCCTTCTTACGCCGTCTCTTTTAATAGTCCACCGCGCATAAAACAGCTTCCACGCAATCTGGAATGCGATCATCGTCTTCCCTGTGCCGGTAGCAAGCGTGAGAAGCATCCTGTCTTTTCCGTTCGCGACTGAATCAAGAACTTTATTTATGGCTATATCCTGATAGAATCTCAGCTCCGCATTACCGCCCTGTGGTACAGCCTCAAATCTAGATTTCCAAAGCTCTGCATCAGAAATTTCAGCCTTAACTTTGTCGTAAACTAAATTCCATAATTCATCGGGAGAAGGGAATCTTTCAACGATACCTTCCGCACCTGTAGCCATACATATCTGATATATTTCTTTTCCGTTCGTAGCGAATGCATAATCAAGATGAAGCTTTCCCGCATAATTCTTTGCCTGAGCGACACCTTCGCCA
>DMTS01000201.1 GCA_003477045.1 Candidatus Delongbacteria bacterium | reverse complement strand
CTATGAACGCAGGAATACACAATGTTGACTTTGACGGAAGCAAGTATAATTCCGGAGTTTATTACTATACACTTGAAGCTGACGGCTTAAAGATGACAAAGAAAATGGTACTTACCAAATAAAAAAAGGGCGGTTGAACCGCCCTTTTTTCTTTATAGAAAATTCTTCATTTTCATTCGCGATGTCGGTTTTACGAAAGGTGACCCAGAAACCTCACCTTCCAGTATTCTGCTCTTGCCTTCTTCGCAGAACGTAAGCTTAGTTCCGATCTCGAGTGCTTTTTCTGAAATTAAAAATCCGATAGGCTTATTTTCAAGCGTCGGTGAGAGTACTCCGGATACGACATGACCGATTTTAGTGCCGTTCATGAATACATGCCAGCCGTGCATAGCCTTACTTCTGCCGTTCATAACGAACGGGATAGTGTGGCTTTTTATTCCTGCGGCTTTTACTTTATTTAAAGCAGTTTTACCAATGAATTCATGCTCCCACTCAAATACAAATTCCCAGGGAGTTGCCAGTGCTGGAATGTCGGGATGAATTTCATGCCCGTGAAGCGGAAGTCCGGCTTCAGTCCTTAGAGAATCCCTTGCGCCCAAACCGCATGGTTCTATCCCGTACTTCTCCCCTGTTGATAACAGAAGGTTCCAGAGTTCGATCGTATATTTTATATCGCAGTAGATCTCAAATCCTATTTCGCCTGTATATCCTGTCCTTGAAAGGAGAACGGGAATATTTTTCAGCATTACACTATCTCTGAATCTGAAAAATCCGAACTTGTCGAGAACTTCCTCGCCTGCCAGATCTCTGATGATCTTTGGAGCATTCGGTCCCTGAAGGTCGAGTTTTGCCGTATTGTCGCTTTTATCAATTACTGTAACACCGGCGGGTGCATTCTTTTTCAGCCATGCAAAATCGCCCGGAATACCGCCTGCATTTACGACAAGCATCCATTTTTCGTCGTTGAATTTATAAATGATGCAGTCATCAATTACTCCGCCTTTTTCATTCAGCATGAAATTATACATTGCCTGACCTTCTTCCATGCCGAGTACATCGTTGGAAAGAAGATTTGACATCGTTTCTTTGCTTCCTTTTCCCAGAATATCGAATTCTCCCATGTGGCAGATGTCAAAAATACCGACTGCTTTTCTTGTTGCGTGATGTTCAACGCTTTGTCCCTTTTTATACCATAGAGGCATTTCCCACCCGGCAAAATCAACCATTTTACCGCCCAGTTTTACATGTTCATCGTACAAAATCGTTCTCATTTAATACTCCTGTCTTAAAGTTAATTTTTTCGAGAGAATTTAAGAATGCAAAACTGAAATTGCAATTTAATTTCATATAATTATTAATGCACTCCGTCGGGGATTTTGCGGGTTTCGTGGAGCATTTATGAATGTTTCGTCCGAAATAGAATTGAAATGAAGATATCTGTTGTTAAATTTATCTCAGAAAGTTACCGCCGGTTAAATAAAATACTAAAGGTAGAAAAGTATGAACAGAAAAGAGATCGAAACAGAAGCAAGAAAGCTTTTTATTATTGAATCAGCTGAAGAGCTTTTTCTAAAACAAGGCTATTATATTACAACTATGAACGAGATAGCTGACAGATCCGAGTTCAGCAAACCGACAATTTACAAGTATTTTCTAAGCAAAGAAGATATTGCAAAACATGTACACCTGAAGTTTCTCGTTGGAAGGATAAATTTTTTTCTCGAAGCAATGTTAAACAAAAAAACTCCTTATGAAAGGCTTTTTGCTTTCGGTATGGCTTATTACGAGTACGCCGAGAATCATATAGAAGAATTCAAGTTTCAACTTTTATGGGATTCATTTCCTATTGACAGTCAGAATATTTCTGAAAAGGTTTATAATGAAATTGCAGAACATAATGAGAGGATCGGAACAGTTATTAAAAATGAAATGAAAAAACTTATGCCTGATGAAAAGCCGTACGAAGAGTTTGACCTGCATCATACAATGGTCTCTTTTTATTCTTCTCTTCGTATGGTGATTTCCCATTCTTTATTCGGGTGCAGCCGTGAAAATGTTAAAGAAGGAAAAATGTTCTATATAAATTTTCTTAAATTGTTTTTAAGAGGACTTTCAAAATAAAAAAGGAGGCAACCAAATGTCAGAAAATATAATTTACAACATATTAAAATTGCTTTTCGATAAAAAGATTTCTCTTTCTAAAGCCAGATTACTTATAGAGATCGAGATAAACAACAAGATCATGAAAAGCCGAAAATCTTAAATTCTAATTTCGGAGGAAAAAATGCAGAGATCAAAGATAAAAAATATCCTTACACTTGTTCGTAACAAACGTTTGGATATAAAAGATGCTGAAATAATGCTTATTGATGAGTTTTATACGCCCGGAAATAATAGCGGCAGCTCTCATTCCATAAAGAAAAATACAACGGATATGTTCATGTAATTTTCTTTTATTTGTGTTTGTAAGAACCGTAAAAAAAAATTATATTTAGACGATTCGATTTAAACGGGTGATAGTAACCATGGCAAAAAAAAATGATACTGAAGCGAATCTGAAAGAATATACAGTTTTTCTTCTGACCGGAGAAGACCAGTTTTCGATCGAAATGAAGGTCGGAGAGATAATCACTTCGTTCATGGACAATGATCTGAAAGATTTCAATTATTCCCGTTTCAATGCTGAAAATATGTCAGCTGAAATGATCGGGTCGTCTTTATACTCTCTTCCTGTTATGGCGGACAAACGCATCGTCCTGATATCTGATATCGATCAGGTCGGCGTTGAAATATATGAACTTCTTACGAGGTTCTTGAAGAAAAATATCGATTCAACAGTTCTGGTAATGACAGGCACAAAGCCCGATAAAAGAAAAACATTTTTTAAAGACATAACATCAAATAAAAATGCTCTTGTGCTTGAGTTCAAGGAAAAGAACGAACGGGAAATAATGCAGTGGGTAAAGAATTATATCTCGTCAAAAGGCTGCAGCATTTCCATAGAAAGCCTTCAGCTTCTTACATTGTCCCTTTCAACCAACATTTCCCAGGTAGCTTCGGAAGCAGATAAGCTGATAGAATACACTAAAGGTAAACCGATAACTGAAGATACCGTTGAGAATGTATTGGGAATTTCAAAAGAATACAACATATTCAAACTTCAGAACGCCGTTGTTGAGAAAGATCTTAAAAAATCTTACTTTATCTGCGACAATATTCTGAAAAATAAAAATAACAAGACTGATCCAATAGCTATCAATCTGTTCCTTTCACGGATCTTCACTTCGGCATTCGAGGTCGGTTATCATGCAGTTACAAATAAGATCCCCGTTGATAAAGCTGCTTACGCGATAGGATACAACAACGCGTGGAAAGATGCCGATATAGTCACCTGCGCAAAAAAATACAGGGTCACTGAACTGATAAGATGTCAGAGGTATTTTCTGGAATGCGACATAAAGCTCAAGTCAGGTTATCAGGATCCCGGAACGTCTGTTCTTCTGCTGCTTGAGAAACTTATACTTCACGCCGATGATAAGGAATGCAGCTATCTTTCATATTTCAACGATCTCAGGAAATAAGGCTTAATTATGAAATGTCCTAAATGTTCCAAAAGCGACAGTAAAGTTGTTGACTCAAGGGTGGTCAGAGATGATACTGCAATAAGAAGAAGAAGAGAATGTTCAGACTGCGGATACAGATTTACAACCTACGAATATATTGAAAAGATCGAGCTTATGGTCGAAAAGCATGACGGAACGGTTGAAGAATTCGAGCGGGATAAAGTTAAGAACGGGATAATGATAGCCTGCAGAAAAAGACAGATAACTCCGGAAAAGATCGAAACTATGGTCAATGAGATATATAACGACCTGATCACAAAAAGCGACAATTCAGGCACTGTAAAGACATCTCAGATAGGAGAACTGGTAATGGAAAAACTCAAAAACACTGATGAGGTCGCTTATATAAGATTTGCATCAGTTTACAGAAAGTTCAAAGATGTTAAGGAATTCATGTCGGAACTTCAGAATATTATCAAATAATTTATGATATCAGCTTATATAAAAAACGCGATCAAATGTTTAACGGATCTGTTTTTCCCTCCATCATGCATGATCTGCGGGGAATACCTGGACCACGAGATGTATATTTGCCAAGATTGCCTTAAAAATCTAGAACTGCATAAAAATGAGAGTAAAACTTCCCTGTCGGTATTCGCATACAACGAATCTATAAAGCTGCTTATTCACGAACTTAAATATAACAACAGGCCTGAAATAGGATATATTCTGGGAAAAGAAATGGGAAAGAGACTTAAAGAATATCTTATTACCGAAAATGCTGTTCTCATCCCGGTACCTCTTCATAAAAAAAGACTCAGGAAAAGAGGGTACAATCAGAGCGAAAAGATCTGCGAAGGATTTTCCGAAGTATCGGGGATAAAGATCAACAAAGAACTTCTTTTTAGAAGGATCAACAACATATCCCAGACTAAGCTTAACGCCCTCAGCCGCGCGGATAATGTAAAAGGCATATTTTCTTTCTCGGAATCTGAATTAGACAAAGAGACTCATATTATTCTCGTAGATGATCTTATTACGACCGGAGCTACTTCGAAAGAAGCTTCTTCGGTTCTTAAAAATAACGGATTTAACAATTTTTTTGCCATGAGCGTGGCAACAAGTACAAAATAGTTGTATTAAGTTAAAATTATAAGCAGCCAGGCTTTAGCGTCTTCCCATGGGATTATTTTGATCTTATATTTAAATTTCTTTTGTTCGCCGCTTTTATCTTTAAAGACGAACTCTCCCGCACCTTTATCCAAAAGGTAAAGCTGCTCCAGAGCTTCCGGTTCCGGAAATGATTTGCTGGGATCAGAAAGAAGAATATCTATTTTCCTGCCTATCAACTCGGATCTGTGATACCCGAATGTTTCTTCAACTTCCTCATTAGCTTCTGCTATTTTAGCAGTGTAAGGGTCAATTATAAAAACAGTTTCGGTTAACTGGTGGAAGATCGTTCTGAATTTTGTTTCTGATATTATCAGTTCCTTCTCATATCTTCTTTTCTTTTTGTTTTCTTCGGCCTTTTCAAGCGCTGCTTCTATTGAAGGTATAAGTTTTTCGAGTTTTGATTTAAATATATAGTCAACCGCACCGTATTTGAGAGTATCGATCGCTATTTCCTCATTTATTGTTCCTGACAGGATTATAGTCGGAATGTCGGGGTTGATCTCCCTTGCGATATAAAGGACGCCGTAACCGTCAATATCAGGAAGATTGAAATCGGCAAGTATCAGGTCAAACTTCATAGTCTTTAGAGCTATTCTGAAGTCGTTTTTATTCTGAACATGAAAAAGGTTGATCTTAATCTCATCCCCTTTCAGAGCTTCTCTTATCAGCTCAACATCCAGATCGTCATCTTCGAGGTATAGAACGGAAATTTTTTTCATACACACCCCACCTTTGGCCTGAGTGAATCAGAACATAAAACCTTATGAACTATCATATAATTTATGTACTGAATATTATTAAAGTACAGTTGCAATATAATCAAAAAACTGAACTAAATCAAATGATTTATAGCATCTATTAGTAAATTTATTTGTTATATTTTTCCGCGATCAGTATTATTATCTGTTTTACTGTCGGGTCAATAATTTTATAATATATTGTATTACCTTTTTTTACGCCTTCTATTATCTTATTTTTTTTCAATACGGCAAGCTGCTGGGAAACTATGGGCTGATCCTCCTCAACGCAATCGACGAGTCCTTTTACGATACATTTTTTCATCTCAATTGCCAGAAGAAGTTTAAGTCTTACAATATGACCTATCGCCTTTAAAACTATAGCTTCGTCTCTCAGGTATTCGTTACAATGTTTCTCAGGCATGTCATTAAGCTTCGAGCTCATGCAGTTTCTCCTTTAATTTATTAATTTCTGTCATGATCCTGTCGGATATTTTTTTCCATGTTTCGGGAACATTCTCCATTTCAAAATATTCATCGAAATATATAGGTTCGCCGATAATAACTCTGATCTTATTCCCGAATTTCGGGATCGTTTTTCCGACCGGAAGCATACCCCTAAGCCCCTCATGATAACATGGTATTACCTTTACGCGGCTTTCATATATCCTTTTACCCACACCTGCTTTTCCCGCAAGAAGTTCTCCGGACCTGCTCCTTGTTCCCTCGGGAAAGATATGAACTATATTCCCTTCCTTAAGCTTCTGGGTAACGATTTTCTGGGCGAACTGGTCTATTCCTTTCCCCCGTTCAAGCGGTATGCATTTCACATGATCCATATACCAAGCAAGTAAAGTATTTTTGTAGAAATTACCATATTCCGGCGTATGATACGGAAGATATCTGTATGAGATAAGAGATTTTTTTAAAAACAGAGTACAGTCGATGAATCCTGAATCGAAGATCGTAGTATGATTTGAAGCAAAGACATAAGGAGCGCTTTCCTTCATTATAACTTCTTTACCGTAAAATTTGCTTCTGTTAAGAACATACATTATTATCCATACAAACAAAGTTGTCATGAAAGTAAGGAGCTTGGAGATCAGTTTAAAAATAAATGTCTCTTCGGGAACTTTCCATTGGTCAACTATATTTTTCTTTTCTTCTTCGGTCATTCTGCATATCTTAATTATTTAATTATATAAGTAAAAACAGAACCCGAAACGGATTCTGCTAAGTAAATTTATTGCTATATATGATATTAGTCAAGTTTTAATTTTATCAAATACTAAGATTATTTTATGATTGCTTTATTGCAGATTTGAACTTAAAATACAGCATGATTCGAAAACATGTCCGCATATTACTGTTTTTTATTTTTCTGACTTCAGGAATTCTGTATTCCAGAGATAACTTTTCAATTTCTGCTTACGGTGATAAAATATATGTTCTCGACGGATTTGGAAAGGAACTGTATGTTTACAGTCTAACAAATGTTCTTGTGAATAAGATCGAACTCAAAAACATATCTCCTTCTGGATTTTTCGATTTTTTTATCCGGTACGATGATTTTATTTCATACCTCGTTGATTCAGAAAAAGGCATAATATATATCCTTGATGAGAACTATATTTTAAAAAAGCGTTCGGACATTGTTGATTCACACGGCATAAGAATATACAAAAAAATATTCCCGACAGGATACAATTCTGTTCTACTTGCCTCGTATGACAAAAACAGGATCTATTCGCTTAAAAATAATATTTTGAAAGAGATATTGTCCTTTGAGAAAGAGTTTACCGATATTCATTTTGACGGAAACGGGCTGCATGTGCTTTTCGGATCGGATTTCTCCGTTTATTCAGCTGAAGGAAGGTATATTAAAAGCGGGTCTATTAAACCCGGTAAATCAAAGGGTTTGTTATTTTCAACAGATTCTCTGAATACTGACGGATCAGTTTATTTCTTCGACCCTGACAGTTTAAAACTAAGATCGGTCGGGAAATGAAAAAAGCTCTTGTGCTTTACGGAAACGGAACAGATTATACTGTTTCATGCGAAGGAAAGGAATTTATTGCCCATTTAAAGGGAAAGCTTCTTCATACCACTAAAAGATCGCATCATCCCGTCTGTCCCGGAGATTATGTCAGACTTGAGCAGGAAGGGAATGAATTCGTTATGGCGGAAGTACTGCCCAGACTGAACAAAATTTCCAGACCTGCCAATGCCGGTATAAGGAAAGAGCAGCTGATAGCCTCGAACATAGATCATCTTCTACTCGTCACTTCTGTTTATTCACCGAAACTGAATACGGGCTTCCTTGACAGGATACTTGCATTCAGCAATATGCAGCAGATTGATACAAAGATAATAGTCAATAAGATAGATTACGGTCTGACCGATGAAGAGATTTATTATATTGACGGTTATCGAAAAATAGGTTACGATGTCATCGAAACATCCGTTCAGAAAAATGTAAATATTGATAAAGTGAATGAAGTGACCAGAGAAAAGATATCTGCTTTCGTAGGCAATTCGGGAGTAGGGAAATCCTCTTTGCTGAATGCGCTTGATCCTGCTATCATAAGAAAAGTTAACGAAACATCTTCATACTCTCTGAAAGGAAAGCATACCACAAAGCAGTCCCGTCTTTTCCCGCTCTCCAACGGGGGATTTCTTCTTGATACTCCCGGAATAAGGGAATTCGGTATGTGGAACATGGATTTTGAGGAACTGAAAAATTTCTTTCCGGAGATCTACAGTCTGAGTCAGAATTGCAGATATCAGAATTGTCTTCATATAAATGAACCTGGATGCGCCGTACTTGCCGCAGCCAATGAAGGCACTATACCTGAATTCAGGTACGAAAATTATCTCAAGATATATCAGACGCTTTATGATAACAGGAACATTTACTTCAAAAAGGACAAATAAAAAAGACGCGGAAACCGCGTCTTTTTTTATACAATGCTCGTAATTGCTATTATTCTTCTTTTTTTGCTTTTGCAGGCTTTTTCTCCGCAGGAGCAGCTTTCTTTTCAACTGAAGGTTTTTTGTCAACCGGTTTCTTATCTGTAGCGGCTTTCTTTTCTGCCGTTGCAACGGCTTTCGCATCAGCAAGTTTTTTTATCGAATCGCTTTTTTCAGCTTTTACCCTATTCGGATCAGGCTGAGATAACGGGTTCGTCGGGTGTTTTGTTTTCAGTCTTGTGTTTCCTGAAGACGCTCTGAAAATCTTTCCTTTTCTCGTTTTTTTATCGCCTCTTCCCATTTGTTTCTCCTTTAATTTCAATTTTTTTTTAATTTGATGGAATATAAACCAATTTGCGTTTTGTTTCCACTAAAATTTACACAAATTAAACGTCAGCCTGTATTTTCGCATTTTTTTGTTCTTTTTCTATCGGGTATAGAAGTTTGTAATATAAATACGATGATAAAATATAGAAAACCATCGTGAAAGCGAAAGGCAGTTCATAGCCGAAATTTTCGATCAGGTAACCTCCGATATTAGCGGTAATACCCCATGTGAACAGCCAGGCGAGCGAAAGAAGACCGCTTGTGACGGATCTGTCGTCGGGGTGTACCGATTCCATCGAAAAATTTGACGATATAGGCGCTGACATGTTCATTAGCGCGTTCCTTATAAGGAAAGCGGTTATCGCAAGAGGCAGAAAATATGAAATCCCGAGTATGAAGAGGAAAGGAAGTGAAATTATTTGCGACAGGATCACCGACATAACCATTCCGAATCTTCTTGCAAGCATCGGCGCCATCAGTGCACCTCCTATAGTAAAGAGCTGAGCCAGTGCGAACAGCATACCGATATTATTTGCATCAAGGTGGAACCTTGTTCTGAAGTACAGGTTAAGAAAAGGTATGGTCATTCCTGCTCCGAGCCCGACCATCATGGGCGGGATCGCTAAATATGCAAGAAGCTTTTTCGGGGTTTTTAACTTGAAATGGGTTCTTGTCTCATCCTCTGAGTCACCTGTAAGTGAGATATGCTTTACTTTTATTTTTGAATAAAAATACAGCGATACAAGAGCTATTACAAGGTGCACGAATATGGCATATTTGTATCCGGAAGCAGGGTGAATATCCATTTTGATCATAAGATCCGGAAGACTTCCCGCTACAAGATTTCCCGTAATTCCGGATAAAAGAGCTATCGCATGATTAATTGAGAAAAGATGAGTTCTTTCTAGTTCTCCGCTGCTCTGCATCAAAAGTGGCCCGCCTATAACCGAGCTGAACGCGCCTGCAAAACCCGAGATAGCTATCCCCGCCATAATCATCTGCATGCTCTGTGCCTGTATCGCGATCCCGTAACCGAACGACATCGCTACTGGAACGATCAGCATTACCGGCCTTATTGATATTCTTTTGACAAGATATGCAGCGGGAAAGATCATTAATACTGTTGCGTAAGTTCCCACAGAAAGGACATGCCCTATTGTGCCTTCACCTTTACCCGATTCCTTTAAGTAAAGATTAAACAGAAGGCTGAATCCGGTAAATCCAAACCCTGCGAAAAAATTTCCGATCAGAAAATTCCACGCATCTTTCCGGATGAATTTTGTTATGTGAATGTATTCTTGAGCTATTCTTTTCATCAGACTTTATTCCGTTTCTGAGTGGGTTGAACATTGATTAATCACGCCCGAATATAATATTTAAACCGAGTATATTCAATAAATATTTCGTAAAAAAGTATGCAGTTATTTACTTGATTCTTTAAGTTTGCTGATTGCGTCTCCGTAAAGCTTCTGTTTGCATTCGGGACAAAGACTATGCGTAAAAGATGCGCTGCTTTTTTTGGTGATATAACTTTCGATCTGTTCCCAGCTCTCTGCATCATTCTTTATCTTCTTGCAGCTTGAGCAGATGGGCAGAAGCCCGCTTAAAACCTCTACTTTGTTTGACAGTTCCCTGTTGTGCTTTGCAACTCTATCGAAAAGTGATACAAGAAGCGCAAAAACGGTTAAGCTGACGATAAAATTAAGCCCTGTTTCTGTATAAGTCCAGGGAAGAGTCCAGAAGAATATGTTGAATATAAGCCTCATCAAAGACATTGTTACTGCAAAAGTATATCCCCAGAAACTTCCGTTGTGCCATGACACTAAAGCTATTGGAATAATATAAGTTACAGGGAATTGAATGTAAGGACCGGCAAAATAATCAGCCGCTAGGATAAGCACCATCACTCCGAACCAGTATAACAACTGAATATTTCTTCTTTTTCCGTCCTGCCTTTGTATTAACATTTTTTCTTCCTGCTTTATCGTTAATGTATTACAATATAAACAAATTTGATCTAAATTTCAGACTATATTTTAAATTTTTAAATTTGTGTAGAAAATCCGATTTAATTTTGTTATAATCCGTCAGTTTATTTAAAGGATTTATGAAAATACCGTCGCTTATACATATTTCCGAAGCATATTTTAAGAACAAGCTGAGGTTCAAATTCCAAATATACATTGTATTTACGCTTATGTTCTTCCTTCTGTTTTTTATAATCACATTCTCGTCAACATTTCATTCGACGATAAAAAAAATATTCAGCACAGAGAATAATACATTTATTACGATCGCTCCTAAAGAAATGGATATTGCGATGTTCAAGATCAACACCCCTTCTCTGCTGGGTAAAGGCAGCCTTAGCGAAAAGGATCTGGAGTATCTGAAAAGCGTGGACGGAGTGACTACTGTAAGCCCGACATACAATCTCGATGCGCCTGCTCATTTAAGCGGTAAGCTGTTTGATATGGGCTACGGAACGGATCTGTCGCTGTTCGGCGAAGAAAGGCCGTTTGAAGGTCTGTGGTACAGTAAAAAGAACACGACCGAGATCAGAGCTATTGTTTCTTCAAAGCTGCTCGATATTTATAATTCCAGTTTTGCCCCGGCCAACGATCTCCCCAAGCTTACTGAAAAAGTGCTGATCGGAAGAAAATTCGATCTCGTAATAGGAATGAACAGCTTTTCTTCCAATGAAAAAACTCATTCAATGAAAGTGACTATCATCGGAGTTGATAAAGAAGTGCCCTTCCTCGGCTTAACTCTGCCTGAAGCAACTTTAAAGAATATTGCTGAGATAATAGGAACTCCTACAACAATGTCGAATATAAAAGTATATTTCAGATCATCATCAGATATGCTCAGGATTTCTGAGATAATTGAAAGGAAAGGATACAGGATCGTTGAAAACGAAAATGATATTTTTCGAACGATAAATAAATATCTGTCCAGGCTGGACTACCTGCTCTTCCTGCCGGTCGCGTTTATACTGCTCGTAATTGTGATGTTCGTTCAGAATCAGATCAGATATATGCTGCTGTATCTTAAGAAAGAGATCGGCATCCAGATGGCTATGGGAGCCTACTATAGAGACATCATCGTCATCTGGCTTTACCAGTATGCAAAACACATAATTTACGGACTGATCACAGGCGCTGGGTTATCTTTCATGCTTATTAAACTGATGCTTGTTTCAAAACCTGATTCCATTATAAATAAAATGATCGAAACAAATTATAATATTGATATATTTTTGATTCTTTCTCTTATCCTGACTGTTACGGGTATGATTTACATTTATTTTAAAATAAGGCATTATCTGAAAAGCAGCAGTATTATCGGGCTGATGAGTAACGATTAGAGATTCTTCCTTTTTCTTTCAAACAAAACAAGTGCGGCGGCCACTGAAGCATTGAGTGATTCCACTCCGTTCATTATATCTATTCTTACAACATCATCGCACTTTTCTTTTACCAGCCTTCTAAGACCTTTGCCCTCGTTGCCTATAACGATAACTGATTTATCTGTGTAATCGTAGTCGGAATAATTTGATGATCCGTCCATATCGGTTCCCGTAATCCAGAAACCGTTCTTCTTAAGGGTTTCCATACATGATGCAATGTTTTTCACCCTGGAAATCCTGATCTTGAAAATCGTGCCTGCACTGACATTTATAACAGTTTCAGTTACCTGCGCTGCATTCCTGTCGGGAATTATTATCAGATCCGCCCCTGATGCTGCAGCGGTTCTGACGATAGCTCCAAAATTATGCGGATCTTCTATCTCGTCGAGTATAACGATATTTTTAGCTTCAAAAAGATCAACATCGCCGAATTCTGTATATTCAAAAGGGGTCATTACCGCGGCGACCCCGCTTCTCTCTCCCGGAGCCTGATAAACAGCTATGCTCGGAAGGATATCATAACGGACTGATTTTGAGTTACAAAGGTCTAAGATTTTTCCTATCTTATCGCTTTTGTAGCCTTTTTCAATGACTATCTTCTCGATCTTTTTTGGATCTTTTTCAAGAAGTTCTATTATTGCGTTTTTGCCTGTTATTAGTTCTGACATATTATTTTAGCAGTTTCAGTCCTTTTATAATTCTTTCGATACCTTCTTTAAACCTTTCGTTGCTGGTCGCGAAAGAGAAACGCACATGCTTATCGCTGCCGAAAGCGGATCCTGTGATAGCGGCAACTTTAAGTTCGGTTATAAAGAAATCGCAAAGATCGTCATTGGTTTTAATAACAGTATTTTTGAATTTTTTACCGAAATAGTACGAGAAATCAACGAAGAAATAAAATGCGCCGTCAGGTTTGTAACAGATCGTATTTGGTATCTTTTTTATAAGCGCAAAACCTTCATCGCGCCTCTGCTCGAAAATATCGCGCATCCGCTTCATTTCTTTCTGATCGCCCAAGATAGCTTCGACTGACGCTTTCTGAGCGATCGAATTGGGATTCGATGTCATATGGCTCTGTATCTTGTGGGATGCATCAATTATCTGTTCGTTCGCAACCGCGTAACCTATCCTCCATCCCGTCATGGCATAGGATTTACTCACTCCGTTTATGGAAATTACATTATCTCTGATATCTTTTATCCTCATCATTGAAAAATGCTTTTTACCGTCGAAGATCAGCTTTTCATATATCTCGTCGAAAATAATATATATCCCATGCTTTTTGACTATCTTCCCTATCTCTTTGAGCTCTTTTTCACTATAGATCGCTCCTGTAGGGTTAGATGGTGAGCATAATATTATAAGTTTTGTTTTTGGAGTGATCGCTTTGTTGAGCATAGCGGGAGTGACTTTGAAAGCTGTTTTTTCATCTGTAAAAATATCAACAGGTTTTGCATCAGCCAGTTTTACAAGCTCGGGATATGAAACCCATGCAGGCTGAGGAATTATAACTTCGTCGCCCTTTTCGCAGATCGCCAGGATCACATTTGCAAGGGCGTGTTTTGCGCCGTTCGAGCAGATTACATTTTTCGGAGTGATCTCTACTCCGAAATCGTCAGCATATTTTTTTACAACTGCTTTTTTAAGCTCAATTATCCCGCCTTCTGCAGTATATTTAGTAAAATTGTCGTTTATAGCCTTAATGCCGGCTTTTTTTATGTTGTCCGGTGTAGGAAAATCCGGTTCGCCGACGGTCAGAACGACAATGTCCTCTCCTTTCGCTTTCAGTTCGTTCGCCTTTGCGGTTACTGATAATGTCTTAGACCTTTCAACTTTCTCTGTTCTTTTTGCTAACTTTTTCATTTTTGCATCCTGCTTTTTTTATGCTTTGTGTCAGGTTATTTTAATTTCTTAATTACACAAATGCAAGTAATATTTTTATCAAATATTATCCGCTTATTCGAAAATACACATTCAAAAAAAATAATATTATCCTTTGAAATTACGCTTATTCTTACATATATTCAGTAAACAAAAAAAAGAGGTTAGCATGTCTTACAGGGTTGAAACAATAAAAACAGGTATAAGTTTCGGGTCTGCGCTTGCGATCGCGATATCGTGGTCGGTAAATAACTCGATATTGTGGGCCATAATACATGGAATACTTTCATGGTTCTATGTGATCTATTACATAATCATCAGATAATCCGGGGATTCTTTTTGAAAAAAGCAGTCCTATTTATTTTAATGACAGCTGTATTAATTTCAGCCATACTATTTATTCTATCATGTACCCCTTCCGGATACTCGCCGGCGGCGGAACCTGAAAAAAATACCGCGCCTGTAAAATATTTATGCAGCGCAAACGAAATTAGACTGCTTATTGAAGGAAAAGTATATACTGAAGCCGAAAAACAGCTTATAGCTCTGTTAAACAAAGAACCGGATAATGTCGAATACAGAAAACTTCTGGCGCTTCTCTATTTCAAAACCGAAAATTATCAGGCAGCGGAAAAATCCGTAAGATCTGTGATGAAAAATCAGCAGAACCTTTTCGATTATGTAAATGAAAATATAGGATTCGATCTGTATTACATTTATATCACTTCGCTATTGCGGCAGAATAAGCCTCATTCCGCCGCATCTTATTTCAGTTTTGTTGCTGATTCCACAGGTCTGGACAGCAAAAACAGACTTAAATATGATTATATTCAGGTTGAATACGATTACCGCTCGGGTAATTATGAAAACATAACCGACAGGATAACTCCGCTTCTTCAGAACGCCGGCGTTTCGCACGAACAGAGGCTGAATTTATATTTCATACTATCAGCTTCACTGATAAAAATAGATAAACCTGATTCCGCTCTTGATAATGCTATTTTTCTGATACTGAATGATTATGATTTCAAATATACGCGCAAGATCAAAAGGCTTCTTGATGGGATTGTTGACAATTCCAATGAGGAAATGCTGTCGGTAATGAAGCCGAAGATAGCGGACGGCTACAGAGAGCTTGCGCAGAGGTCTTATGACAATGTCACCTTAAATGACAGGATCCTCAGATCGCTGAATTCTCTCGAGAGCGAAACGGTCATACTGGACACAAAACCTGCAGAAGGGAAGCAGTCATACATATCCAAGATCAAACTTTATGCCGACAAAAATATCACTAGCGTTTATCTGAGCTCAAAGGACTCGATTTCTTATGAGAATCCGCCATTATTCGACGGAAAGACGCTTACCATAAGAATTCCCGGGAAAAGCATTATGTCGCCGGAGAATTTTTCAAGATCTCCCAAAGGCTCCGGAATTGAATCCGTTCAGTGGAGTTCGGCATCGGATACCCTTGTTTTCAAAATCAATCTGACCGACAACTATGACATAACTATAGAAAGATCTTCCGGAGAGGAATTTGAGAAAACCGATCTTATAACAGAGAAATACTCTCTCAAAATAAATATACACCTGCCGGAACAGATATCGGCTCCGCTGTCTGATTTTGATTTTAACGAGGACCGTTACACTGTAGTGCTTGATCCCGGCCACGGCGGAGACGACCCCGGAGCCTTGAGCATTTTAAAAAAGAACGACGGGACCCGTTATACCGAAAAAGAAATGAACCTTCTTCTTTCAAAAGGTCTGAAAAAATATCTCGAGGACAACGGCTACAGAGTGTTTCTGACCAGGGACGGTGATTATTATCCTAGCCTGCACGAAAGAAACAGAATTGCACAGAGCAGAAATGCGGACATGTTCCTTTCGATACACCTCAACTCAGCTTCACCGAAAAATAAAAAGTTCTGGCAGTCCGACAGGTACATCGGCGCTGAAATGATCGTAAGAGAATCCTTGGGTAAAATGCCCGAGTTTATAAATTTTCAGCATGGAAACCTGAGAGAGTGGAAAAAACTGAGAGAAAAAGCTCTGAAAATGCACAAAAAACTTTCAGAGGCTCTATCTGTTTCAATTCCTGCCGCATCGGGAAAACCTTTTAATGTCAAGAGGAAGATCAAGCCGAAAAATCTTGTTATTTTTTCCGGAATGACAATTACGCATGCTCTGATCGAAGCAGGATTTATTATCAATAATAATAACCTGAAATACCTGCTGTCGGAAAAAGGACAGGCTGAATTTTATAAAGGTGTGCTGAAAGGGATCGAACTATACAGAAAATCATCATTTTAGGATCGAGCTATGAATAATACCAAGATAAATACTTCACATATAATCAACATCGGGGATGAAATACTCTCCGGCCACACAATCAATACGAACTCATCATATATAGCCTCGACTCTCTATGAACTGGGCATTTTGACAAAAAAGATAATCGCGATCGCGGATGACGAAAGCGAGATCATCACTGAACTTGATAACAGCATGAAGCAGACAGATATAATCTTTATTACCGGAGGGTTGGGTCCGACGAATGATGACTTAACTAAAAATGTTCTCTGCCGTCATTTCGGATTAAAATTAAAATTCAGACCGGAAGTCTGGGATCATATAACAGCTATATTCGCGAAAAGGAATATGGTTCCCGACGAGATCAACAGGGAACAGGCGTTATTTCCCGATTCGGAGAATGTTTTACCGCTTCAAAATTCAGCAGGCACTGCTCCGGGAATGCATTTTATTATTGACGCAAAACATATTTTCGTAATGCCCGGTGTTCCCAATGAAATGCGCAGTCTGATGAAAGAAGAGATCGTGCCTTATATTAAAGAGAACTTCAGCGATAACCTTTATTACAGGGATATAAACACTACCGACATTTCAGAAAGCTCTCTTTACTCGATCCTGTCAAAACATCCAGAATTCCCTTTTGACTGCGCGATCGCATTCCTTCCGCAGGGCTTCGGAGTGACTGTAAGGGTCAAGAACTTCGGTAAAGCCCTAGAAAGAAATAAAAAGGTTGATTCCGCTTTAATTATAATTGGATCACTCGTAAATGATAAGATATTTACATATGATATGAAAAGTCCTCAGCACGAACTCGTTTCTCTACTTAAAAAGCTGCATTTCAGATTGAGCGCGGCAGAAAGCTGCACCGGCGGCCTGTTCATGAACAATATTACGAACATACCGGGTTCGAGTGAAGTCTTTTCCGAAGGATTTGTCACATATTCGAACGACAGTAAATTTTCTATCCTGAATGTAAATCCGCAGACTTTAAGCCTTAACGGCGCTGTGTCGGAAGAAACCGTATCTGAAATGCTTGACGGGCTTATGGCTGAAACAAAAGCGGATATTGTCTGCGCGGTCTCGGGTATTGCAGGGCCCGACGGAGGATCGGTGTCAAAACCTGTAGGAACTGTTTTTGCCGGTTTTAGTTTAAGGGAAGAAAAAAAGAAACATCTCCGTAAATTCTTTTTTACCGGAGATAGGATAAGCATAAAAGAAAAAGCATCTAATAAACTGATGATCGAGATGATCAAATATTTAAAAAAGGAAATGCCTTGATCAAAAGAGAAAAAATATATTTTTTATCTGACCTGCATCTCAAGCTCGATAAAAAAGCCGGAACCGTCTCGGCAAAAGAAACGCTTTTAAAATTCCTCGATTCTATCCCCGATGACGCAAAAGAAATAGTGCTTCTGGGTGACATCTTCGATTTCTGGTATGAGTGGGTGCATGTGATACCTGCATACCATTTTGACATATTTTTCAGGCTTAAAAGCCTTATAAATAAAAACGTAAAGGTTTCATACCTTGCAGGCAACCATGATTTCTATCTCGGTGATTATCTGAGATCCGAAATAGGAATAAACTGCATCGAGAACGAATATGTATTTGAGTCGGGGGGAAAGAAATTCTTCTCTGCTCACGGAGACGGACTGGCAAGATCCGACGGCGGCTACAGATTTTTAAAGATGATACTCCGCTCGAAAATATGTAATTTCCTGTTCAGAACTTTAATTCCGCCCGATCTTGGTATCTGCATAGCTAATTTCACTTCAAAAAGCAGCAGAAAATACCGCAATATCGACAGGGTAAAATGGAGAGAAGAATATTTTGAATACGCTTCTTCAAAGCTGAAAGAGGGTTACGATTTTGCGATACTCGGGCACCTTCATCTTCCAGAAATAACAGAAACTGATAACGGAACATACCTTAACACCGGAGACTGGATAGAATATTTCAGCTACGGCTTGTTTGACGGCGTCAATTTAACATTAGAGAGATTCAATGAAAAAAAGTAAGAATCAGCAGAGTAATTCAGGAAAAAATTCCGGCAGATCAAAAAAGAGTTTATTGATGATGACTGCATATCTGACTGTAGGGGTAATCCTGCTCTCGGGTCTTTTTGTTATTTTAGTGTATCTTTACATAAATTCTCTTATAGACGAACTGCCCAGATTTGAGAAACTGGAAAAGTACGAACCCAATCTGATAACAAAAGCGTATTCATCAGACGGTGTCTTGATAAAAGAATTTTATTCTGAGAACAGAAGCCCTGTTGATCTTAACGATATGCCCGAACATGTCACTCAGGCGCTGATCGCAACAGAGGACAGGGATTTCTTTAAGCACTGGGGGTTTAATTCAAAACGAACTACACAGGCTGCGATAATGGCTTTGCCCAGAATTCTTACCGGCAGAAACGCTCACGGGGCTTCAACTATTACGCAGCAGCTTGCCAGAAACCTTTATAATGAGATAGGTTTCAAGAAAAGCCTTGAAAGGAAGATAAAAGAACTTCTGACTTCAATTCAGCTTGAAAGAATGTATTCCAAGAAAGAGATCCTCGAAATGTACCTGATGCAGTGCCTTTTCGGAGAAGGAACATACGGTATTCAGTCAAGCGCAAAAATGATGTTCGGAAAAAGCGCTTCGGATCTTAAAGTAGAAGAATCTGCTCTTCTTATCGCACAGTTAAAGGCTCCCGCACACTACAACCCTTTCAAAAAACCTGAACGGGCTTTGGAAAGAAGAAATCAGGTACTTTACAATATGGTGGTAATGGATTTTATTAACAAAGATCAGTTCGATTCTCTTAAACAACTTCCGCTGGTTCTGAATGAGCAGAAGAATTCTTATGACGGATCAGCTCCTTATTATACAGAGCATATCAGACAGCAGCTCAGAGACAAAAGAAATGAGTGGGATCTTGACTATCTGAAGGACGGCCTTACTGTTTTTACTACGCTGGACTCAAAAATACAGACTATAGCCGATACTATCGTTCAGAAGCATCTTCCAGAACTTAATAAAGAGGTTAAGAAGCGCTATATCAGAAATAAAAGAAAGGGTCTTAGACAATATGTGAGAAACAATTACGATTCGTCACGTTGGAAATTTAAAATGAAAGACACTCTGATGATAGATTCTCTCGCTCACGAAAAACTTGAACCTCAGGTGGCTCTAATAGCGGTCGAACCCAGAACCGGCCGGATACTTGCAATGGTGGGAGGTACTGATTTTAAGAGATTCAAATTCAATAACGCACTTCAGGCATGGAGACAGCCGGGATCAATATTTAAACCGATAGTGTATCTGACGGCACTGGATAACGGACAGTCGCCGGCAACTACTCTTATTAACCAGCCTGTAACAGTTACTATGCCGAACGGTTCAAGATGGCAGCCCGGAAATTATGACATAGATAATATGGGCGGATATGTTTCTCTCAGAGAAGCACTCAGAAACTCGCTTAACCTGATCTCTGTCCGCCTGGTTATGGAGCTGATATCGCCGAAAGAAGTGATCTCGTACGCAAAAAAGCTTGGTATAAACACAAGGTTCGTCGAGCCCTATAATTCAATAGCTCTCGGAGCAGGCGCGATAAGGCCGATAGATATTATTACAGCCTATTCAACTATTGCGAACCGTGGCACTTACATCAAGCCTTACAGCATCATTAAAGTAGAGGATAAAAGCAAAAATGTTGTATTTCAGGCTTTACCGGAAAGGTCTGTGGCTATTTCAGAAGAAACTTCATATCTGATCACTAACATGATGGAGGATGTTGTTGACAACGGAACCGCTAAAAGGCTCAGATGGCATAATGACTTTAGATATTCAGTCGCAGGCAAAACAGGTACGACCAATGATTTTACCGACACATGGTTCTGCGGATTTACACCCAATATAGCCATAGTCGTCTGGGTAGGCCTCGAAGATCCGGCATTCAAGCTTGGTGAGGGAGCTTCAGGGTCGAATACCGCGCTTCCTATATGGGGTGACTTTATTACTGATGTTTATAAAAAACTACGCTGGAAAGATGAACCTTTTGTTGTTCCAGAAGGCATTATTGAAATTGAAACCTGTACCGAAAGTATGAAACCTTCAGGGCCGTACTGCCCAAAAACCTATATGGAAAAATACAACCGTAATTATGCGCCTGCGGGTAAGTGTGAAATACATTCCGCACGAAGCATAAACTTCAAGAAAAAAGACGGCAGATACTAGATAAATAAAAAACAGCCTGATTTTTCAGGCTGTTTATTTTTGTGGAGATGAGGGGAGTTGAACCCCTGTCCGAAAAAGCGTCTGAAAGGACCGCTACATGCTTAGTCTGTCTTTAGATTTAACAGTTCCGACTCCGGACAGACCCGGTATCAGCCCTGCGATCCCGATTTATCGCGCTCTAAACCCTCAGGCAAGATTTTGAGCAAACCTACTCAGAATGACGTTCAAGCGCAAGAGAAGTAGGGACTCCGGCGGTGAACGAGCGGCTTAGTCTTAAGCTGCTAATGCGTAATTATTATTTGCATTTGTTTTTTTCACGAGACTTTTAAAGATTCACCCGTGGTTATCTGCATGCAATCCAATCCAACGATCAATCCCGTCGAATCCACAAGCACCCCCGTGGAAATTGTAATATAATCAATTTTTAAGACTTTTCCAATAGTTATTTCAATTCGATTACCGTCACCCCGTAATCGCCCTCACCGTACTCGCCGAATTTCTTTCTTTTGATGTACGGACATTTTTCAAGATAATCATTGATCAGCTTTGACAAGATCCCCTGACCTTTGCCGTGAACGATCTCGCAGTAATTCATATTATTAAGCATCATATTTTCGATATGCTTTTCAACAAGCATGACAGCTTCCTCTCCCCTCTTGCCTCTCAGATCGAGCCTTAATGAAACGGCATTATCTTCGGAAGGGCTGAATTTTATATTGACATTAACTTCATCATGCCGTTCAATTACATCTAAAATATCGGAGAGTTTAACTTTAAGCTTCATGCTGCCGATAGTTACCTCTGCGTTCTTGCCTGAAATGCTTTCCACGATCCCTGAAGTTGAAAATCCGCTGATCTTTACTTCCATTCCCGGCTTTATCTCGCCTTTGAATGTTTCTTTCTTCACTTCCGACTCTCTCGTCAGTACCTCGATCTTTTTCTTCTCTGTCTCAATATCGCTTTTGATATCTTTGACGACTTTTTTATCGGCATTTGATGATTTGATCTCGGCTACGGCATTCTCGATAGCTTTATTCGAATTGTCTATAATTACCTGAGCCTTCTTTGCAGCTTCCTTCAGGATCTTTTTCTCGTTCTTCGATATTTCTTCATACTTCTTATTGTACAACTCCTTCAGTTCGGTGAGCTGCTGATTCACGCTTTTTGACTGCCTGAGAAGGTTATTGTAATTCGTGATCTTTTCATCAAGTTCCGAGATCAGACCCTCGAGATCTTCCTTCTCGTTCGAAAGGAATTTTTTCGCATTGTCAATTAAATACTGCGGAAGTCCGTGCCTTTTTGATATCTCGAAGGCGTAGCTGGAACCCGGTATTCCCGACCTGAATTTATATGTCGGCGTGATGTTCTTTTTGTCGAATTCCATTGATCCGTTCTCAACACCCTCGGTCTTATACGCGAATGATTTTAATATCCCCTGGTGCGTAGTCGCAAGCGTTATGAACTTTCTTTTTGTCAGTTCAGTCAGAACAGCCATAGAAAGGCTTGAACCTTCAGCCGGATCCGTCGAGGCTCCGATCTCATCAAAAAGCACCAGCGAATCTTTGTTTTTCGACCTGAGTACTCTTGAAATTTTTGTAACATGCGAGCTGAAAGTTGAAAGGTCGTTCTCGATCGACTGCCCGTCGCCGATATCGGTGAATATCTCCGAAAATACGCCTATGTTGGAATTGCTCTGCGCCGGTATGTGCATTCCCGCTTTTACCATCAGGCAGAATAATCCTACGGTCTTAAGCGTAACGGTCTTNNATTCTCGGATGGTGGCAGTGATATTTTGCGCTGAACTTAGCCTTTGAATAAATAACGTCGATTTCCGCCGATATTTCAAGATCAGACAGAAGTTCGTTCTTTATCTGAAATACTTCCGTTGAAAGCATCCTGATAATTCTTTCTATCTCTTTCCTTTCCTGCCTGATAAGTTTTTCCATCTCTGAATTGATCTCGATCGCTTCATAAGGTTCGACAAACACTGTATTCCCTGAAGCGCTTTCATCTATCACTATGCCTCTTACCTTATTCCTTTTATCGGCTCTGACGGGTATTACGAACCTGCCGTCCCTTATCGTTATTTCGCCTTCTCTGGTGTATCCGGCATGAGTGTAGGCATCGAAAACTTCCCCGGTTTTTTTTCTGAGTTTATTCTGCGCGGTAAGTATTGAACTTCTTATTGATTTAAGTTCTTTCGACGCGCTGTCAAGAACGCTTCCGTCCTCATCAACAGCTTTGAGAATATTTTCCTCGATATCTTCAAATATTTCAATATCTTCGCAGATCTCATATAAATAAGGGTATTTATCTTTTGTAGTATTCATAAATGAAAATAATTTTCTGAAAACCGACATGCTGGAAGCTATATTGAACAGGTCTTTTGTGTCCATCATCTGCTCAGGAGCATTCAAACGATCAAGAGCAGTATCAATATCCTGAATACCGTGGATCGGAAGATCAGCCTCGCTTAGAAGCTTCTTCATTTCTGTAACAAGATCAAGCGATGATAAAATGACGGGCATTTCGCTGCTGAGTTCAAGTTCATCAATATATTTCTTGCCTTTAGCCGAAGCTGCTGAAGACCTCAATTTTTCCCGTATAATATTGAATCCTAAAGTTTTTTCTGTATTATTGTCTTTCATTTTTTCTGTATCATAACCTTTTTTTGCCTTAAATTTAAGTTTAAATGCGTAAATTTGAAATGAAAAAATAATTTATTTTTCTTGATAAA
>DMTS01000220.1 GCA_003477045.1 Candidatus Delongbacteria bacterium | reverse complement strand
TATTCTCAACATAGTGTGCCAGCCTTTGATCATCGCACAATTCATACCTCAGCAGGTCAGCAAACCCGATAATACCGGTCAGCTGATTGTTAAAATCATGGGCGATCCCTCCCGCCAGCTGACCTATAGCCTGAAGTTTTTCGGACTGATAAAGCCGGCTTTCCAGCTGTCTTTTTTCTTCTTCATTTTTTTTCCGTTCGGTAATATCATAAAAACATACCTGGATAGCCTCTTTTCCAGTTTCATCGTCTATAAAAAGATAGCTGTTATGAATTCCCCATTTATCATTGCCTTTTAAAGTCCTGATACCGTATTCCAATCTGAACACGCTTTTTTTCGCTCTGATCTCTTCCCTTACCCTGCCTTTTGCGCCTGTGTATATGAACAACGATTCAATATTTTTTCCGATCAGCGACTCCGGACCCTCAAACATACCCTGCAGCTCAAAAAAATCAAAAGTTTCCCGATCGATATAAAGGATAGTGCCGTCAAACATGTAGGAGTAAAAACCCAGTCTGGCTAATTTGATACCCTCTGCAATTCTTTTTTCAATGTTTTTAGTCATCTTCTATTTCTCCTTAACCAGACTTAAGTCCCTTTCATTTTCTTAAAGTCTTAGGTTCAAATCTCTTTTCCATTTTCCATAATGAGCCGATCTCTTCAAGAGAGTCCCAGAATCGTATTGTCAGGCCTGCCTGATAAGCAGCTCCCAGAACGGTCGCTTCTTTTACCATGGGTCTTTCTACCGTGACCCCTAAAATGTCTGCCTGATACCCGCACAGATGATCGCTTGCGGACATGCCTCCGTCTATGCGTATAGTTTTAACCTTTTGTCCGGTGAATTTCTCCATTCTGCGTATAATCTCCGCATTCTGCAATACTGCATCTTCTATTACAGCTTTATCTTTCCTGTCGCCGTTTATCTCAAAAAAACTTTCCAGCCCGTAAACTGCTTTTTTTCTTGCACCCCATAGAACCGGTGAATACAGTCCGTGTGCAGGAGGAACATATACTTTTCCAGCGTTCATAACAGTAAGGCAGCCAGTTCCGAAAGTAGATTTTACATCTCCTTTTTTTACACAGCCCTGACCGATAGAAGCCGCCATTTGATCTCCGAGCATACCGGCAACAGGTATTTCAGCTCCGGCGAACAGTTTTTCATCTGTAAGGCAGTACATTTCTCCTGTACCTTTAATCTCAGGCAGAATATTTCTCGGAATGTTCAGCAGGTCAAGCATTTTTGAGTCATATTCGAGTTCTTTTGCGTTCTGAAGCTGAGTGACCGACATATTTGAAATATCTGTATAATGCGCTTTTCCGCCTGTCAGTTTCCATAACAGCCATGTATTGACATTTCCGAACAGTGCTTCATTCTTTTCAGCTCCGTGCCTGATTTGCGGATCATTTCTAAGAAGACATGCGAGAAGCATTGCCGAAGTATTCGGTATCGTGTAGATACCTGTTCTTCGTACTCCGTTTTCTCCTATTATTTCTTTCATCTCAGAGCAAAGCCCTTCAGCCCGTCTGTCGTACCACAATACCGCATTGCGGTAAGGCTTACCGGTTCTTTTGCTCCAGACTATGGCCGTTTCTCTCTGATTAGCTATACCGATGGCCGCTATCCTATGAGGCGGAACACCGCTTTCCTTCATAGTTTGAAGCATAAGGGCGTATCCTGTATTCCAGATCTCGTCAGGATCCTGCTCAGCACGGCCTGACTCAGGAACTATAGTTCTGATCTCAGCCGATCTTAATCCTGCGATAGTTCCGTCCCTGCCTACAACTGCTGTTTTAATAAGTGTTGTTCCGCAATCTATAGCTAATATGTGATCTTTATCCATTCCGATACCTTCTCTATGCACGATAATTTAAGTCTTATGCGTATAATCTGAAAATAATATAAACAATAAGAATTCTCATGTCAAGACAATCATGTTTCGGATTTGGTACGGTCGCTCGATACATAACAGTTTGCCAAAGCTTATCCTTTATTCTTCCCTGAAATATATTCGCAGTATCCGTAGCTGATCGGACCCGACTTTGTGATCTCGCAGGGAAATTCTTTACATTCAAAACACAGATTCACTTTTTTTTCGAAAGCACAAGTAGCTATCTTACAGAACTTATTCAATCTCGGCGTACAGCCTTTTTCACCGTTAGGACACTCTTTTTTAGCCATCATCGGGCATTTCTCACATGCTATTCCGCAAACTGCTATTTTCATAGTTTCACTCCTATTCGGCATATTTCTTAATAAACTTCCTCATGAGTACCTATATCAACAGGAATTATTTTATCTTCCTGAATTATAAATTCTATTGATAGCCTGTAANNGAATAAAGATCGTTTAACTTTCCGGTAAGCTTGTGCATCCGGAGCGAAGGATGATATGGATTCATCTCAAGCAATTCGATCGTTTTTTCGTACTGCAAAACAAGATCAGGATGCTTTTTAATAAACTTTTTTTCCTTTTTAATGTACGGCCCTGAATAAATTATTTTAATCACTAGTGATCCTTTTTATATGATCTTTGACAGATTCAATAGTATAATCACCTTCCGCAATAGCTTTTCTTGTTTCTGCCAAAGCAGCAAGAAGTTCGTATTCACGTAGTTCGTTATATTTTTCGATCGGAATGATCACATATTTGCCTTTTCCCCTGACTGTAACTACAGCCTCTCCATACAGCGCGACTTCTTCCGCCACCATAGAGATACCTTTTGTTTTCAAGTCGTTCGCTGATATAGTTTTATAC
>DMTS01000104.1 GCA_003477045.1 Candidatus Delongbacteria bacterium | reverse complement strand
AGGTCACTACATTTGACGGGCTGTTGAGAGCTTGAGGGAAAGTCACTACTTTGAAATAATCAATTATAAGATGTCCGGCCTGATTATTGTTCAGTACTCTTAGCTTAATGTTATCGGAAGAATCATTTACTTTGTACGCGAATTGACTGAATGTACTATTCTGGAAGGTTTGGCTTTGAACATTCGTATAAGTTCCTCCGTTGATCGATTTCTGAAGCCAGAAAGTTGAAGGAGAAGCTTCACTATTCAAAGCACGGTAGTAGAAAATTACTGAATCAATACCGCTTATGGCTGGTGATGTTAGAGATGCATTGGAAATGTCGTCATTGATCCTTAAAGCATGAGTGCCTTCATAAGCGTAAGCAGACGAGGTTTCAAGGTAAACGTTGAGTAGATCCCAGTCTCCGGTACCGTAGGTCACGGTGCCTGTATAATAACTCGTGAAAGCCGTGCCGTCCTCGAACCTTTCGATCCAGCCTTCTCCGCCTGACCCGGAAGGAATGTAAAAGTCAACGGTAGTATTTGAGACTATAATATTTCCGGACATGTCTTCAACATTGTTTATAGTCAGAGTGTAATTTACATCTTCCTGAAATGGCGAGAATGTTAAAACAACTTTTGAATTATCGCCTGCGTATCCAAGTACGGCAGTATCAGGATTCCCCGCGCCGTTATTCAGTAAATAATTAGCCGCTGCCTGCGATGTTACAGGATCGAGAACTTCACTGAATGTAACTACAATAGTTGAGTCGTTTAGTATCAGATTACTTAAAACTGCCGGAGGCGTGGTATCTGCCGGTGGTCCAGACAATGTTACAACTTTAAAATAATCAATTATCAGATGACCTGCCTGATTATTGTTCAATATCCTGAGCTTAATATTATCTGAAGGGTCGTTGACTTTATATGCAAACCGGTTATAAGTAGCGAGTTGATAAGTCTGGCTTTGAACATTGGTATATGTTCCTCCGCTTACAGATTTCTGCAGATAGAAAGTTGAAGGGGAGGCTTCGCTGTTCAGTGCGCGATAATAGAAAATGACCGAATCTACTCCGTTTATGGCGGGAGATGTTAAAGAAGCGTTCGCAGTGTCGTCATTTATCCTTACTGCGTGTTCGCCCTCGAACGATTCGCTTGCGGGTTCGAGATAAACGCTGAGTAGATCCCAGTCTCCGGTCCCGTACGTAACTGTACCTGTATAATAACTGGCAAAAACTGTGCCGTCCTCAAACCTTTCAACCCAGCCTTCACCGCTGCCTGATGATATAGAAAAATTTAGTATGGTATTTGTGGCTATCGGATTATCCGCAAGGTCTTCAACATTGTTAATAGTCAGTTGGTAGGTTGTACCGGGAGTAAAAACAGGGAAAGAAAGAATTACTTTTGAAGAATCGCCCGAATAACCCAGTTGTGCCTGAGACGGATTTCCGATTGCGTTATTTACAACATAATTTGTAAGTGTCTGCGAAGTTGCAGGATCAAGTTTTTCACTGTAAGAAAGCACCAATGTGGAGTCGTTCAGAACCTGGTGGGTCAATATTGTCGGAGGAGTTTCATCGAAACCGTCATTATTGTTGATAGTGAAGGTAATTTGGTCATTGTTTCCTATAATGATCTCTGAATTCACTGTCGTNNGGGAAAAATACGCTGTTTGAGGATATCGTATAGTCGCTTTCGTTTACTGCAGTACCGGTGATAGTTAAATTTGCGGTCACATCATCTGTAATTGATTGTGAGATTGACAATGATACAGTATTTGAACCGCTGTTCTCTTCCACAGTCTGTGAAGCAGTAGCAAAACTGATCGAAGGAACCGGAGGCGTTCCTCCCCAAATGTAATTCACGAATTCAGGATGGTCAATAAACGGATTTCTGTTATGCTGGATATCGTTATAAATAATATTGTTTCTGTCTATTTCCTTCTGCGACACCGGATCAGCTCCGTGCCAGTCAATGAGCATATTCAGTGCCCAATCTGTAAAAACCTTGCCGGAAGATCCGTCAAGCATATCCGATCCAGGCCAGCCTGAAATAACATTTTCATAGCATGTAGCCATGTAGAAATAGCTGCGGGCGAAATCGCCTTTGAATTCATCTAAAGGTTCGAATACAGTTCCTGTATAACCCGGATAAGCGCACGGGCCGAGCTTTGAACCGTTCTGAGAAGTCCATGTCGCGGCTGTAACTTCGCCGAAGGGATAATTGCTTCGCTTGCTGTTCACATATCCATCAGTCAGATAAATGTGAAACAGATCCGTAACCATCGGGCTGGCGTCGTTGAACCAGCTTTGTGGGAAACTGTGCTCTCTGTTATAGCAGCCGCCTTCGCCGGAATATGTTCCGCACTGATCGGTTACAAATGACCAGCTGTACGGGTCATTTCCTGCCGGATTTTCTGAATATACATCTAAAGGGCTTCCGTTATTTTCGTAATAATTATCAATTTCCAACAATGAAAAGGCATTCCACACCCCTGGTGTATAAGAAACAGCTGTGTGCCCGTTGATTATATAGTGCAATTGGGTTTTGAGAGTGTATCCCGAACCTGTAGCGCTGTCGTAGTATCCGGCAGGTATCTGGGCTGAAACGGTCAGGCTCAATAGTAAAACTGATACTATTGAGGCTATTATTTTTAATTTCATAAAAACTCCCCCGATTAATTAAGATAATGATACAATTGAGAGACGGTAAAAACAATGACAAAAAATATTGTTTTTATTATTTAACACCCTCCGCATTTTCAAAAGCGTGGCATTTACCGCTTTGCATTTTTGAGATAAGCTCTTCAGCCGAAAGTACGATAGCGCTGCCGATCTTTCCTCTGCAGTAGGGGCAGAGGTGGGCGTCTCCGTCCGTGTCAATGTAAAAGAATCTGTCGCCGCCTCCAAAGCAGCCTGTTCTGCGCTGGTGGTATCCAAGGTAGTTGACTATCGGATAGTCGCGGTATTCTTTCAAAGAATTGTATTTTATATAAATATCTTCAAGGATTTCTATCTGCTCTGAGCTGAGTTCAACATCTTTCCCTTTATATCTGCCTGTTTCTCTCGGATCAAGTATTTGTACGAATGAAACCTGAAGTTCTTTAGCAAAATTCATGTACGCTTCAATGTGTTCTTTCGTAGCGATGTCTTTGTGTGCGCAAAGAGAAAGTGCACTCACCAGACCGGCTTTGTTCGCGTTGCCAACAGCTTGAACAGCCGCCTGAAATATTTTATCTGATCCGCGGAACTTATTATGTTCTTTTTCTATGTAATGATCAATGCTGACAAGCACACCGGTGAGTCCGACTTTTTTAAGCTTATGTGTACGTTCTAGAGTTAATCCGAGCCCGGAAGTGAAGATCCAGAAGTCAGAATTATGTTCAACATTATGGAGTAATTCGCATAAGTCGTCTGTCCTGATAACCGGTTCGCCGCCGGTGAACATAAACTGAGTCGTTCCGTAATCCTGAAATTTACGCACGATGTTTATGAGATCGGAAGTCCGGAGCGTATCTTCCTTAGCCAGATTGTCCCATTCAAAACAGTGTTCGCAGTTGAGTGTGCACTTTTTCGTAACGGCAAATACGATAGTGTGAAGACCTCTTTTCTGATCGGAAGGGAAAAACCTTGCGATCTCATTTTCGTGCAGCCTGGCCGAAGCGTCTGAAGGAAAACCCGGCGCGCTCAATCTCCAAAAATAGCGACCGTCAACTTTAACGACCTTATTCATCAGTTTCTGGCCTAATGTGGATTTATATTTTTCTTTGATCTGTTTTATCAGCATGAAAGATTTTATCGGACTGCGGGTTTTCTTAAGCACAACATTAAAAAGCTGCATTAATACCCTGAACTTAAGAATTCTTTTTTCTATGCCCGCAACAAGCCTTGTCATATCAATTTACCGGCTTAAGGCAAATTATCGGATCTTCTTTTTTAAGGATCCTAAAATATTCAGATCTCGAGTACTCCGAGAAATAACCCGGAGTCTTGAATTTATTAAGCTCAATAATATCCGGGATCCCTGTAAATTCACGGATCAGCTCGTAATAACCGCGGGTATGAAGGAAAACTGTGCGGATCGAACCTTCATTTACCGGTTCTGTTTTATAGATGACTTCTGTCGAAAGTCCGGCATGCTCCTGAACCATGTATTTCTTGTCTGAACTTACAAGTTCATCGGTTCTGTCAAAACCGCCATTATCCACTCCTGTAAATGGAGCATATTTTTTGACATATAAATTGTGCTTTACAGTAAAATCCATAGCTGCATAATCTAATTCCCAGAACATGAACCCGGTCTCTATCCTGATCTCAATTTCATCACCTGCACCTGAAAGGTCAACCGGCAGCACAAAATCTCGCGACGCAAGAGGACCTACAGTATAAAGAAAATCTATCAGCTTCCATTCTCCGTTTTTCAACATATAAGCTGTCAAAGGGAAATCATTTTCTTTTATTTTCTGCTCCCTGAGCACGGGATCGGTCTTAGACTGAGTTTTCATCCATGTGTTGTATGATGAACCGAATTTGCTTAAAAATTCACCGAAAACATGATCGAACCAGAGAGAGTTCTTAGCGTTAAGAAGAAGTTTGCCTTCGACTGCGTTACCGGGCTTTTTGAATTTCATCGTAACCGTATTCTTCAGACTGTTTTCATCGTTGAAGAAATATATCGAATGATCCTTTTCTTTAATAATCTGTAGCAGATCATCAGAGTTGGCAGAAATTGCCGTTTCGGGAGATCTCGGGTCGGAAATTATTTGCGGACTGCCGTATTTGTCGAGCAGTACTTTTGTGCCTTCAGGGTGATCAACGGCAACAAGTTCGGCAAGATCAGTATATTGACATTCCTTAAGTTCATTGTTGATCCTGATCCTGTATGAATCGTTAACTGGTATGATCGAAGGCAGCGGCATATAGTCATCCCGTTCAAGGTTAGAGGCTATAGCACCGCCGTATGTTTCACCCTCAAAAATAAAGTTTTCGCCGTTATAAGAATAAACATACGGGCAGGAACTTTTCGTAAGCGCAATTACAATAACAAGAATAAGATAAAATCCTGCGATAACTCCGACAGTACCTAAAATAAGGGTTACGAGTGTTGCGGTTCCGTCTGTCTGTATAATCCTTATTTCTTTTATGTCAGCAAGAGGGATCTTAGAAAGTCCCGCCGGCGGCATTACGCTTCCATCCTTCATGTATATATGAACTTCGTTCAGGATGCTGTTATCATATTTATCGTGCGGAACTTTAGGGTCGTCATTGTAATGAAAGAACTTGGGGGATATCCGCTGGATATCACCTGAAATATTATCCATGTCAACCGAAAGGTCACTGCACGAATAAACATTCTCTCCGTGATGTATTACGAAATACTTGTGAAGAGTTCCTATTTTATCTATCGTAGGCTTGTCTGTTGACGGCAGAGTTTTAGCTTTGTAATAAGTGCATCCGACGGTATTTAGGGCAAGTAATGAAGATAGTACAAGTGATATTAATTTTGTCCAGACTGATGATTTAAAAGCTGTCATATTCCACTCCATCATATTATATTTCCTTACTCTGCTAAACTACTAAAAATGTAGCGGGAATAAATCAGTATGGCAAGAGAAAAATAAATGAAAATATTCATCGCAATACCGGCCATAGACGAGTTTGAACATCTTCCAGAGCTGATCAATGATCTGAAACTTCAGACCTATAAGGTATTTAGTGTGTTTATCTGCGTGAATAATCCTGAAGAATGGCGGAACGATCCTGAGAAGGCGAATATATGCGAAAATAATGCGAAAACAATGGATTATCTCGGATCGGTAAAAGATCTAAATATCAGTGTGATCGACAGATCTTCTCCCGGTAAAGGCTGGAAAGGGAAGCAGCGTGGTGTCGGGTATGCCCGTAAAGAGTTATTTGAAGCTATCGATCGGGTTGCGGACGACAATGATATCGTTATCAGCCTTGATGCGGATACAAGGATCAGACCCGGTTTTATT
>DMTS01000210.1:2957-7740 GCA_003477045.1 Candidatus Delongbacteria bacterium | reverse complement strand
TTATGTTTCAAGAATGCCTGAAGGCCAGAAAGATATTTACTATATAACCGGCGAGAAAAGAGATATACTTGATAATTCACCGCACATTGAAAAATTCAAGGCTAAGGATTATGAAGTTCTTTTCTTCACTGACCCGATAGATGAATTTGTTACCAACAACCTGACCGAATACGAAAAGAAAGAACTTAAATCCATCGGTAAAGGCGAGATAGACCTCGGTGAAGATGAAGCGGTCAAGAAGGAAAAAGAAGAAGATACGAAAAAATATAGATCGCTTCTCGATACAATGAAAGATCACCTCGCTGAAGATATCAAGGAAGTGAGAGTATCATCCAGACTTACTTCAAGCGCGGTCTGCCTCGTATCCGACGAGCACGGAATGACGCCGAACATGGAGAAAATGTTCAGATCAATGAATCAGGAAGTTCCGAAATCAAAAAGAGTGCTTGAGATCAATCCGAAGCACCCGCTGTATGAATCGCTCAATGTTATTTATGAAAAGAATAAAGACGACGCAAGGCTGAAGGATTATTCAGAGCTGCTTTATGATCAGGCTCTTATAGCTGAAGGAGCTATGCCGAAAGATCCTGTCAAGTTCGCGAGAAAGATGGCCGACCTTATGGCCATGGAAGCGAAAGCTTAAAAATTCAAAGGGGTTCAGATCGAACCCCTTTTTTTTATTCGTCGAACAGCTCAAATTGAGCCGCGCTTTTTACCAGCAAAATCGGCGGCAGGTCTTTGTAATCGGCGAGCCCGTTCTCAATAAAATTCTGATCGAATTTAAAAACTNNTCGGATTTTTCCGAAATATTCTTTATAGTATCTACAAAAGGCTCGTCAGAGTAAGGTAGTATTATTATCTCGCCTAAGAGCCTTGCCTTGTTCAGAAGAGTCTGCATTTCGGATCTCGCGTTGTCTTCAGATTCTCCATGGCTCAGTTTTCTAATAATTCTCAAATTGCAGTCTTTCTTTGTATCTTTTTCCAGGGTAGTACTTATTATGTAAGCCAGCATAACCATAAGGTTCCCGTTCTTATCTCCTCTCCACCAAATATCGATATCTATGTTACCTTCAATTATAAAACTCTTATTGCTTTTAAGCAGAAGAACGTTCTTTTTAAGATCCAGTATCTTCTGAAAAACTGTAAGATTGTCAACTCCCGGATTATAATCGAACAGAATTGTGTTCGGAACAAAACCGCCGATATAACTTACCTGAAGGATGTTCAGCATTGCCTGCGACGGATCTCTAACCTCGACGATATTGAATGGAGCGCCTTCTTTATAATGCCTGAGACGGATTGTACTTTCGGTATCTGTATGTTTTTTGAGAATATTAAGATTTACAAGACCTTTATATTTCGATATTACATCCGCCATAAATTTTATGTTGAATACCTGATCTTTTCTGTCTGAAAAAGCAAATGCAGTAACTACCGGTCTCCAGTTCTTACTCCCCTGAACGATCCTGTTCAGTGTTCTCAGCCCTTTTGATACATAGAAGAAGATCACTCCCCACCATACTCCTTCAAGCCTGCCCTTAGATTTAAATTTCAGGATCATCCAGAAAACCAGATACTGGAACAGTATAGCTAATATCCCTATCCACCAGCTGAAAAGCAGAATTATCAGCATCGAAATAACAAAACCGTATAATGATATTAACCAGTGGCCTCTCGAAGTCGGCCGGAAAGACGGGTTCCCGCTTACTCTTTCGAGAAAAGCTGATCCGTTGAGCATTCCGTAAACGATCAGAAAGCAGATACCGACTATTGTCGCGGCCATACTGATGTCGCCCATCCAGATGACTCCGAATCCTATTATGAATGAAGCCATTACAGCAAATCTCGGTTCATTTCCGTCCTTTTTAAAATCTCTGCCTAAAAAGCTGAACATTTCGGGAAATATTCCGTCCCTTGTCATGCTCTGAAGCGTTCTCGGAGCCGTCATAAATACGCTAAGAGCAGATGAGCCTGTCGCGAATAAAATCCCTATCAGAATAATAACGCTGAATATTGTACTGATATTACCTGAGGCTGCACCCAGTATGTCCGGAAGAAGATAACCTGCAGCGTCTCCATATTTGGTATAGCCTGTTATGAGCAGATCTTTATTCATAAGAGAGAAAATAAAAGTAACGGCGAGATAAACTATAAAAGTTAATGTTATGGAATACAAAGTTCCTTTAACAAGACTTTTTTTCGGGTCTTTCAGATCTCCGCTCATACCGACGCCAGCATCAACACCGCAGACGGCAGGGAAAAACTGTGCAAAAGCAGTAAAGAATAATCCTATCGTTATCGCCCTGTTGCCGGTAAGATTTATTTGACTCATTCCGAGAAACAGTTCTTTACCCTGAAATTGAAAATCAAATAAGGGGCACAAAAATATTGTAAGAATACTGATCCCCATAATATAAAGGATCAGTATTTGGACTTTAAGCGTAAAATCCGCGCCGAACATTACTATCGCAAAAAATAAAAAAAACACCGCGCTTGAGAGTATTTGTTTCTGGAATAGAATGCTAGCCGCATCCGTTGCTGAAAAATACGATATGCTTTTTAAAAAAGGCGTGAGAATAGGATGGAGAGGCTCTGCAAAGCCGATAGAATAAAATCCTATGGAAGCCGCCTGTGCAATAAAAAGCTGAATTCCGATAGAACCGCCCATAGCTTTACCCAATGATCTTTTTATCAGCGCGTACATCCCGCCGCCGCCGATCGTATTCAGATTTGTAGCTATATCGGAAATCGAGAACATTGTTGAAAATGTGACCGTATGAGCCAAAACAACTATCATCAGCATCTTAATCAGACCCAAGTCAGCGGTCAGGACGGGAAGAAGTAAAAATAAAACCGCACCCAGGATCGCTTCCGTTGAAGGTACGAAAACACCTTTAAATGTTCCGAATTTCTTGAATTCTTTTTTGGCATCTGTCATGTTCTATTTTCCCGTACCCTCTGCTGTTACGCAGTAGAATTTCTTTTTCAATGTTGAATTCAGCACATAGCTCGTTCCCGTTACTGAATTCACGAGCGTCCAGCCCGCGGGGAAAACAGCGTGCGGATCATCGCTTGAGTAAATATTATATAATATGCCTTTTTCAGCCTCTTTACCTGTCCCCCACTGAAGAGTTACATAGTTCCCTTCGACGGCTATTGAAACAGGCGACGGAGCTGAATAAACAGGATCGAAAATAAATCTGTCCGGAACTTTCTTGAATCCTGTAGCATTATTCGCTGAATTAACATGTTCGGGCTTTACTCTCCAGAAATANNAGAGTGTATCCCGCGATCGAATCGGCAGGCATGTAGTATTCCCAGGTCAGTGCGTCTGAAGCGGCCATAGTCTCTTTCGGGACTGTGATCAGATCTCTGGTCATTACAATATCGTTCTTTGACGCGAAAGCCGAACCTTTAAAGCAGTTGTCCACAGCCTGAACTTTCCAGATCATATCAAAAAGCTGCTGCGGGATCATTTCCGGAGGAGCCTGTGCATGAAGCGTGTAAGAAGTGTTCTGCTGAATGTTTCCCATCCCTGAAAGCCTCCTCTTGCCGGTCGTCAGGTCGGACGAAGCTGTTTTTATTGTCCCGTCTCCGATATTGATATCTATATTGTAAGTAAGACCTAGCGCAGGAGTTTCCGTGTCTGTTGCGGGATCGAATGAAAAGTGCAGGCCGTCCTCATTCTGAAAAAAAGCAAGATCATATGGCCCAGTCGGGTTATAATTGTGTATCTCTGAATTATTTCGATATATTTTAGAAACAGCTAGAGAATCAATACTACCTGTCATCACAATGTCAAGATCTCCATCATTGTCGCAATCACCCCATTCTGCAGAGCTACAATTCATACCGGTTAAGCTGATTGAAGCATTTGAGAAAATATTATGCCCCTCATTTCTGTATATTCTTGAGATCAATCCTGAATTTGTGTCCCCTGCCAGCAATATATCAAGATCACCGTCGTTATCACAGTCACCCCACGAAGCAGAGCTGTTAAAAACCCCTGGAAGTCCGGCTTCAATATCAGTAAAAATCCCGTTGTCATTTTTATAAATTCTTGTGACCGGTCCTGAACCTGATGAACCACAGCTTAAAATGTCAAGATCGCCGTCATTGTCATAATCTCCCCATGAGCACTGACCTAGATAGACACCGTCCAGACCTGCATTAATATCTGTGAATACTCCAGAGTCATTCCTATAAATATTTGTGAAATCACCCAAATTAGATAATCCGCATATCAAAATGTCAAGATCACTATCATTATCGTAATCTCCCCATTCGACTGTCCCCGCATAGAACCCTAAGAATGATGCATTAATATCAGTAAATACTCCTTCGTTGTTATTATAAATTTTTGAGACACCACCCNNGCATTAATGTCTCTAAAATTCCCTTCATCATTTTCATATATTTTTGAATTACCTATTATATCTTGATCCTCAACATAAAAGCCTGTAAGAAGAAGATCGAGATCACCATCAGTGTCGTAATCCCCCCATGCGGCGGAACTATGACCAACTCCAAAAATCGGGGCAGAAATATCTGTATATGTTCCATTATCGTTACGGAATATTTTTGAAACAGGGTTGTATGGTGAAATCATTGTTGTGCTTCCATCTATGATCAGATCCAGATCACCGTCATTGTCGTAATCTCCCCAAGCAACATCCCCCACGAAAACATTAGACAATCCCGCATTTATATCTTCGAAATAGTTTTTGGTCGTAAAAGTGTACTCCTCACCATAAGATACTCCCATAATATTCACTGAGTAAGC
>DMTS01000210.1:0-2820 GCA_003477045.1 Candidatus Delongbacteria bacterium | reverse complement strand
GCGTTATCCCAGATCGCCACTTCATCTATGCTTCCGGTAAAGCTGTGATTTGCAAATTCAGGTTTACCTATGTAAATATTTCCGGCGGTCTGTGCTATTGGCCCCCCTGCGGTCGCAGTGCTCGACTTTTCGACACCGTTGACATACATCTTTGCAGTTGTACCGTCATAAGTGAATGCCATGTGATGCCACTGGTTCATCGATACTGCTTCGGGTGAAGCTGTTGCCCATTGCGAAGCGATCGTACCGGGATTGGCGGTGTTCTCATTGAACCACAGGGACCATGTCGTCCACGGTGAACTCCATGTGGACGGGTAGTAATTTTTCGTTACCATCGAAGTGTAATAACCATATTTGGTCGAATTAACCCACGCTTCAACGGTAATATAGTTCGTGTTGAAAGAAGGTATTTTGATAAAACTTGTGCCGACGCTGAAATTGACTGCATTTCCGACTTTTCCGGCAGGAAATGTAACCCCGCTGCCGACAACGGTCCCGTTATGATTACCGGTAAAATCGTTCGCGTTGCTTCCGTCGAATGTCCAGTAGCCTACAAGTCCGGAACTTTTAGTGCCAACTCCTGTATTCCCGAACAGGGTAACAGTAACTACTATCAATAACAACATAAACTTTTTCATTCTAAACTCCGTTTATAATAGGATAATCTTACAAAATAAAATAAATATAGTCAAACTGAATAAAATAAAAAAAGCCAGTTGAATTGCTTCTATTAATTATGTATCTTCATATGACATTAGTAAATCTGGAGCCGAATTATGACGACACTTGAATTAAAGAAATTATTAATACACCGCATAGCTGAAATTGATGATCTGACATTTCTAAAAGCCTTAAAAACCATTCTTGATTCCAAGACCGATACTGAATATATCGCTCTGACCGGTGAGCAGAGAGATGAAATAATGGAATCAAAAAAGCAGATTGAGCGGGGATTGTTTATAGAGCACGGAAAATTTGAAAAGGAAGTCTCCGGATGGCTAAAAGAAAGATAATCTGGTCTGAAAAAGCCAAAATAAAATTATACGAGATACTTGAATTTTATATAGAAAGAAATAAGAGCAAAACTTATTCTGTAAAGCTGTACAAGAAAATTTTCAAAGATATAAAACTGATCGTGAAAATGCCGAATATCGGTATAAAAACGGATTTAGAATCTGTGAGAGGTTTGATAGTCGAAAATTTTATAATATTTTACGAATATGACTCAGAGAAAATAACTATTCACACAATCTGGGACTCCAGACAGAATCCTGATAATTTGATTATAAAGTAATGGACAAGGTTTGGGAAGACAAGAAAAAAGCCCGAAATTATCGGGCTTTTTCTATAGCTATTATTTCAACTTCCCTTACGCTTTTTTTTCTAATTAACAGCTACCACATAATAGAACAGCTTCGTCTCCCCTGCAGGATGACTCCAGCTTGTTCCGGTAAACGTTCCCTGTGAGCTAATGTTCGAGTATGTTCCATACGGATCGCTGCAGGCATAGATCTTATATGATGTTGCGTTTGAAACCGCGTCCCATGTTATTGTAACATCGCCCGAGGTTTCCGAGATATTTATATTGGCAGGGATGCCGATATTTCCCATATAGAATGAATTTTCCGGTGCGAACTCCGATCCGGCATACCCATTGTCAACAGCCTGTACGCTCCAATAGTATATACCGCCAGGTAAATTATTGATCGTCCAGGAACTTCTTTTGTTGACATTACCCATGTTCACGATCTTTCTGTAGCCTGTTGAATCGTTACTCATCGAACTTTTTACATAAAGGCTGTCAGATCTGATATAAAGGTTATAAGACAATCCGTTCTGCGGGGTTTCGTTATCAGTTGCTTTATTCCAAGTTAAAGTAACTGTCGAATCGGTCACCGCAGTATTGAGATTCGATGGCGAGGACGGGATCGTATTTGGAATGGTAGAAATGTTTTTGTATATCTGAGATAAATATCCTGATCCCGTATCACCGGTTATTAAAATATCAAGATCGCCGTCGTTGTCATAGTCTCCCCATGCGGCAGAACTGTATTGAACTCCTATCAAACCTGCATTTATATCTGTGAATATCCCTGAATCGTTCCGATAGATTGTTGCGCTGCCGGCTGAACCTGTATAGCCTGTACACAATAAATCTAAATCCCCATCACAATCATAATCCCCCCAAGCTGCAGAGCTGTTATCAATTTCAGTCAAACCTGCATTTATATCGGTAAATGTTCCTGAATCATTCCGATATATTATTGAAACATTTTGATATCTTGTATCGCCTGTAAATACGATATCCAGATCTCCGTCATTATCGTAATCGCCCCAGTCAACTGCACCATCATAAACTTTGGGAAAACCTGAATTTATACCGGTAAAGACTCCGGAATCATTTCTGTATATATCAGACATAGACGTTATACCTTTATTTCCGGTTATTAAAATATCAAGATCGCCGTCGTTATCATAGTCGCCCCAGTCGGCAGTACTTGAACTTACACCCGGCAGTCCCGCAGATATATCTGTAAATACTCCGGAATCATTTCTGTATATTTTCGAAACACTACCTGGACTTGAATAACCTGTTAGAAGAATATCAAGATCTCCGTCATTATCGTAATCACCCCAGGCAACAGCGCTGTATATAACTCCAGTCAACCCTGCATTTATATCGGTAAATATTCCCGAATCATTCCTGTATATTTTTGAAATTCTCAACGAACCAGAAAAACCGGTCAAAAGAATATCCAGATCGCCGTCGTTATCGTAATCGCCCCATGCGGCTGATGAATAATAAACACCACTCAATCC
>DMTS01000132.1 GCA_003477045.1 Candidatus Delongbacteria bacterium | reverse complement strand
CTCATATCGAATGCCGTTCAATGGGGTGGAGTAACGGACTGGATTAATGTTGATATACAGGAAGATACCTTGAGCACAGGGCAGGCTGTGACAATAAATGCAAAAGTCAAAGCCGGAGAACTGCTTGGCGGTCATTACAACAGTTCTTTATCGGTTCTTTCAAACGATCTGGACGAAAGTGAAGTAAAAGTAGATTTTGATCTGACTATAATCGGAGTTCCGAACATCAGTATTCAGGATTCTCTTGATTTTAAAACGGTCTTTTCGGGAGTGACAGCCAGCCGAACTTTAGTAATCAGCAATACAGGTTCCGATCAAATAAATGTAAGCTCGGTTGATTTCAGTATGACTGAGTTTGCTATAGATTTGACCTCATTTACGATACCGCCGAAAAGTGAAGTTGAAAGGACAATAATGTTTAATTCGCCAATAGCAGGTACATTCACTTCAACAATGACTGTAAACAGTAATGATCCGGATCAACCTGCCAGAACAGTGATATTGAAAGCGGAAGCAATTGACCCTCCAATTATAGGTGTTAATCCGACTTTCTTTGATATCGCTCTTAACAGCGGGGATTCCACGGTTCAAACACTGACTATTTCTAATACAGGCGGCAGCGATCTTGACTGGAGTCTATCGTTCGAGGAAAGTACAAAGTTCTACACATTGACCAAACCTAAATCTGGAACACATACATCTGACGGTAAAACGATAACTGTAGATACTAAAGAAGTAAATCCAATAAAAGCTAAGCTTGATGAACTGACTGGTGCAAGAATCCTATATGATCTTGATATTTCAGATTATTCAACTTTACGGTCTGATTTAGAATTACGGGGTGCAATATTTACCCCGCTGGTTCATCCGTTGACAGATCTGTCTTCATATGATATTTTTATTACTGATGATTCTTACGGCAGCACTTGGACAAGTTCGGAATATACTTTGATGCATACCTGGGTCGAGGGGGGCGGGTCTTTGTTAATTGATGGCGACAACTCGGAGAACTTATCACATTACAACTCATTGATCCCAGTGAGTTCGGGTATATTGATGAACGCCAACGGCAGTTTTGTAAGTCATACACCGGTAATATATCCCCATGAAATAACAGATTCAGTCGGCAGAGTCTATTCAAATGCCGCAGGTTCGTGGCTGAGCTTAAGTTCACCTGCAGAAAAAATACTGGAGTATGCCGACGGCACAGTAAGCAGTGGTAAAGCATTGATGGCAGTGTCAAGAGCTGGTTCAGGCAGAGTTGTTATCGTCGGTGAGGAATTATTTTATAATACTTATATATCTTATTATGACAACCAGCTTTTAGCTAATCAGACATTTGACTGGCTTGCGGGTTCTTCGGAACCGGATTCTGATATAACATCCGGCACAATTTATGCGGGATCGTCGCAGGATGTCCATATCACTGTTCATACCAAGGATATGAATGCTGGTGAATACAGTTACAAAATAAATATCGCTTCGAACGATCCGGTTAATCCGTTGATGGAAATTCCGTTGAAATTGGTTGTCATTACTTCAATTCAGGATTGGTCTTCATTACTTCCGGACAGATATATGCTTAAGCAGAATTATCCTAATCCTTTCAATCCGACTACAACAATTGCGTATGGGCTGCCTGAACAGGCTGAAGTATCAATAGAAGTGTTCAATATGACGGGACAGAAAGTTGAAACGCTGATAAATCATAAAATGCATTATGCGGGTTATCATAAAATCGATTGGAATACGCAGAATTTATCGGGAGGTATTTATTTTTATAGATTAACTGCGATAGGGACGGTAAAATTCAGCAGTATGAAAAAAATGATTCTTCAAAAATAGAGGTAGAATTCTTTTTGTTATTATAATTAAAAAAGGGAGAAGTTCTCCCTTTTTTATTTGTTTCAGGTATTTATTTCAACTCTTCTTTCAATCGCTGAATATGTCCCCGTCCCAGTGCTTTTACTTCGCAGCCGAGTTTCAGGTATTCTTTTATTTTATCGTCGGATAAAATACCGAAACAGTCAATAACTGCTATGGGTCCCCCTGCGTATTTGACCATCTGTTTCGGGTTAAGGTTCATATATTCGCTGTGCGGAACGGCCAGAATGAGAGCTTCGATTCCTTTCATTTCTTTTTTCAGGTCTTTTCCAACTTTTAATTTAGTGAGATCACCCTGGTTTCTGAAAAACCTCGCCCATGAATGTCCTGGAGCCGGGTAAGTATCCTGCGATTCAAATTCATACCAGTGGTCAACGTACGGGTCGTGAACTTTCAATTCCGCGCCCATTTCGGTCAGTTTTCTTATTACAAGCTCGGAACCTGAGTATCTGGTGTCTCCCACATCCTGACGGTAGCTTGCTCCGCACAGTAAAATTTTTGAACTTGCGATCGTTCTGTTCATAGCCTTGAGTGCGTCTCTTGTTAATTCTGCCACATGGAGCGCTCTCGTGTCGTTAATGTCAATTGCTGTCGGAGTGATCTTGAAGACCGTGTCTCCGTCATCAAATCCGAGAATATGTTTATAAGACCAGTAACCGAGTCCGCCGTCTTTAGGCAGGCAGTATCCGCCAATGCCCGGCCCCGGGAAGATCATGTTATTGTGCGTCGGGCGCATTTTGATCGCCTTGATAACTTTGATTATATCCACGCCATTCTTTTCTGCAAATATGCTCCACTCGTTCAGATAGGCAAGTATCGTAGCTCTGTATGAATTTTCAACTATCTTGGTCGTTTCAGATTCTATCGGTCTGTCCATGACAGTCAGCGGGAATTTTTTGGTGTTTAATACTTCGTGGAGGAATTTCTCTACTCTTATTCTTGCGGCTTTATTGCATCCTGAACATACTCTCCAGAAATCTCTTATACTGGCGATATATTCTTTACCCGGCATAACCCTTTCAAAACTGTGTGCGAGGAGAGGAGTTTCTTTCAGGCCCCTTTTTGTGAATTCCTTTTTTAAGATCGGCCACGCGACAAACTCCGTTGTTCCGGGCGCAACCGTGGTTTCAATGAGAACCAGGCATTCAGGCTGTATATTCTCGCCTATGGTTTTCATAGTCGCTTCTAGCGCGGCCATATCAGCTTCGCCTGTCTTCATATTTCCGAGATCATGTTTTGAAAAGTCGCACTGTACATCAACAACCACACAGTCAGCAAGGCTGAGACAGTCGCTGTTAAATGTTGCAACTAGAGTTTTTTCTTTGTTGACGCATCTTGTGATGAGTTCGTCAACTTCGGGATCTTCGGCTTTAACCGGTGATTCTCCTCTGTTAAGCATCGGTATCTTCCAATAGCTTCTCGGGCTCGGCCTCTGGCATCCGATCACGAATTTGGTGTATTTACCTTTAGCATTTTTTGTGTCGGCAACTATTGCGGCCATGACGGCTCCGACAAATCCTACCCCCATAACGACGACGATCTCTTTGTCTTCTTTTCTCGCTTTTTCCGCAAGTTTCTCAAGTCTTTTTAATTCTTTGGCGTAATCCTCTTTTGCAGGTATCTGGAACTTTTCACCTGACGGACTTACCGAAAACTGTACTTTTTCTGCCATATTCGCTCTCCATATTTCAAATTATAGAATAAACAAAGTTTAAATGTAAACTTTCGGATCCTTTCTGTCAACGAAATATGAAGTTTATTTTTTGTAACCTTTAGGATTGAGCTTCTGCCATTTCCATGCTGAACTGACCATTTCATCTAGTCCAAGTTCTGCTTTATAACCGAGCTCTTTTTCAGCTTTTGCCGGATCGGCAAGAACTTCAGCCACATCTCCCGGGCGTCTCGGTCCGACAACGAACGGTACATCGTGTCCGCAGGCTTTACCGAAAGCACGGATCATTTCGAGAACCGAATAGCCTCTGCCTGTGCCTATATTATAAATGAAAGTACCTTGATCTTTTTTAAGTTTTTCAATTGCTTTGACATGTGCTTTTGCAAGGTCAACGACATGAATGTAATCTCTTACGCCGGTTCCGTCGGGGGTATTCCAGTCACTACCGAATACGACAACTTTTTCTCTGATGCCGGCGGCGACCTGGCTTACGAAAGGCAGAAGATTTGCCGGATATTCCGGATCTTCTCCGATAAGTCCCGAATCATGAGCTCCCACAGGGTTGAAATATCTTAATATCACAACATTCCAGCCGTAAGCTTTTGCGGAATCAATAAGGATCTGTTCCATCATTGCTTTGGTATGGCCATACGGATTTGTAGCTCCGATCTTTGCGGTTTCTTTTACAGGGATCTCATCGGGGTCGCCGTAAACGGTGGCTGATGAGCTGAATACGAAATTCTTAACACCGTGAATTTTCATGGCTTTATACAGGTTCAGTGAACCGGAAATGTTGTTTTCATAATATTCAAGAGGTTTTTCGACCGATTCTCCGACTGCTTTTAGAGCGGCGAAATGAATAACTGCGTAAATGTCTTTTTCAGCTTGAAATACTTTGTTAATAGCTTCAAAATCTTTCAGGTCGGCTTCATAGAACTTTACTTTTTTTCCTGAGATCTTTTCTACTCTGGCTACGCTTTCATAGACGGAATTACTGAAATTGTCCACAAGGACGAGCTCGTAATTCTCTTTAAGCAGCTCGACATTAGTATGGGAAGCTATATAGCCCGCTCCGCCGGTGATCAGGATTTTCATCTATTTCTCCGTGAATTTTAATTATTCAAGTCTAAAATTAACTAAAAGTTCAATTTTAGTCAATTTAAATGTACCGAATATCTTATTACGCAGTCCAAAAGTCGATTTCCGGCCTTACGGTATTTTTGCCTAAAAATCCATATGTTCGTCTGAAACCGAACGATGTATTTTATAAACGGCAAAAAACACTCACGGCTAAATCGAAAATCGCTTTACGGTCAGCTACAATAAGATTTTCTGCATTATATAACTTAAAAAATATTAGTTGCTACAATGATATGAAATCATTAATTTTAAAAGAAATCTGAATAAGGCGTGAGATGGGGTTTTACGACGGCGGAATACGGTTCGAGTGCAAAAAATGCGGAAACTGCTGCAATGTGCAGGGTTATGTCTTCATTTTCCCGCAGGACTTAGACAGGCTTGTCGAGAAGTCCGGTTTTACCAAAGAAGAACTCGAAAGAACATATCTGTCGTCAGTTGACGGTTATGTTGTATTCAGGGACAGGGGAGACGGAGCCTGCATTTTCTGGGATCCGATCGTAAAAGGGTGTAAGATCTACGAAGCGAGACCGACCCAGTGCAGGACTTATCCGTTCTGGAAAACTCTGCTTTATAAAAAATCAAAATGGGATGAAGAGACTAAAACCTGCCCGGGCATAGGATCGGGTAGGCTATACACTTTTGAAGAAATTGAAGAATTAAAAAATAAATTATAATAAAAGGAGTGAGAAATGGGAAAGAGGATAGTGGTAAGGGCGAAAGTTCTTTATAACGGTAAAACGAAACTGTACGAGCAGAATATAATCGTCGAAGACGGAAAGATAATCGAGATCACTAAAAAGAACGAGAAAGCGGATTATGAGGGTTATGTAACTCCGGCATTTATAGACGCGCATTCGCATATCGGCATGTTCAGGGACGGAGAACCGGGTGATGAATCTGAAGGCAATGATATATCAAATCAATTCATGCCTTTAAATGATCCGCTGAACAGCATCTATTTTGACGACAGGGCTTTTAAGGACGCTGTCGATTTCGGAGTGCTGTATTCATGCGTGGTTCCCGGAAGCGGCAACCTGATCGGCGGAAGAGCTATGATCATAAAGAATTTCGCGGAAAACACAAAAGATGCTCTTTTAAAAGATTACGGCTATAAAATGGCTCTCGGATACAATCCCCGTTCAACCGGAAGCTGGAGAGGTGAGAGACCCAATACAAGAATGGGGATATATTCGATGCTCGAAGCAAAATTCGACACCGTTCTGGCTAAGAAAGAAAAAGCTGAAATGTCCAGAGATAAAAAAGTATTTGAATTGGATAAAAAAAAGACAGGTAAAGATAAACTGACAGCAAAAGAACTTGCCTTCCAGAAAGCTCAGGCTGTTCGCGAATATGAACTTGAGTTCACTCCCGACGAAAAGGCTATTCTGGAGATACTGTCAGGAAAAGTTACGGCGAAAATACATGTTCATAAAGAAGATGATGTTCTGTATCTCATCAGACTTGTCAAAAAATATAAGATCAAAGCGACAGCGGATCATACCTGCGATGTATTTCATAAAGAGATCTATGACGAGCTTGCTAAAGCCGGCATTCCCGTTGTCTTCGGGCCTTTGGGCGGAATAGGCGGGAAAGTAGAACTTGTCCACGCCTATTATCAGAATGCGGAACTATTAATGAAATCAAAAGCGGAATACGGTCTGATGACGGATCATCCGATAGTCTGGACGCCTCATCTCAGGGACAGTCTGAAATTCTTCCTGATCTATGGAATGAAGGATGAAGAGGCTATTTCTATGATCACATACAAAAATGCTAAAATATTAGGCATAGACGATATTCTCGGAACTGTAGAGAAAGGAAAGTTCGCCAGCCTGATAGTATGGGATAAAGAACCGCTCAATATAGGCGCTTTCCCGAGCATGGTCATGGCCGAAGGTAAAGTTTTAAGAAAAAAATAAGGGGACAGTATGGCTAAAGCAAGCGGAAAAATATTCGGATTTGATTCTCATAAATCCATAAGAACGGATTTTCTTGAAACGATACCGTATAAAGGAGAAACTCAGGATATCACTTTCGAAACTGACGAATTATCGGCCGTATGTCCTTTCTCCGGTCTGCCCGACTTCAGCAATCTGAATATTCAATATGTTCCGAATAAGCATATCGTAGAGCTGAAATCGCTAAAGTATTATCTGATTTCATTCAGGAATGTCGGCATATATCAGGAAGAGCTGACGGACAGAATTTATAAAGATATGAAAAATCTTCTGAAACCGAAATCGATCAGAATAGAAACGAATTATAATGTAAGGGGCGGAATTTTTACCACCTGCGTGATAGATTCCGAAAAAGCTAAGAAGTAAAAATTTATTCCTGTCTCAGGGCATCGATCGGATTAAGATCGCTTGCCTTGAGAGCGGGGTAGATACCCGCAATAATCCCTATCAGAATAGATACAGAAAAAGCAGTCGCTATCGTCCATGCGGGAGCGAAAGTAGCGTACTGCGTAAAATGTGATATGAGCTGAGATATTGTTACGCCGAGCGTTATTCCGATAGCGCCTCCGGTAAAGCTCAGCATGACCGACTCGATAAGGAACTGGGCTATTATATTTTTTTTATTCGCGCCGAGGGACCGTCTTATCCCTATCTCGTTCGTTCTTTCAGTTATCGAAACAAGCATCATGTTCATGATGCCGATGCTTCCTACAAGAAGCGACATTCCGCCGATCGACAGAGCTACGAGGTAGATTATAGCTATAATGCTGTTCATCTTATTCGTGATCTCATCCTTGGTCGTTACCTCAAAATCATTTTCATCATCAGCTTTAAGATTCCTTTCTCTGCGTAGAGACATAATCACTTCATCGGTTGCTTTAGCCATCACTTCAGTGGATTTTGCCGAAATAAGAATATCAATGTTCCTTAACTTACCGTAAAGCTTTTCGTAATAAAACGATGAAATGCATGCGAGATTATCCATATCCTGGCCGAATTTAGATCCCTTTTCCTTAAATTCTCCTATCACCAAAAACCGCTCGTTTTCGATAAATATATATTTATCAACTGCATCGGAAGCTTCATAAAGCTTGTTTTTGATGCTTTTTCCTATAACCGCATATTTTTGATTGAACTGATAATCGTTGTCGGAAAAAAACCTGCCTTCCTCAATTTCGTAGCCTGAAACTTCAAACCAGCCCTCGGAAACCCCTATGACGAATACTGTCCTTTCGGTTTTTTTATTTTTGTAGCTGACCTCCTCGTTCCAGTTCTCCATGATGGGAATAACCTGCGCGACGCTCGGGCAGTCTCTTTTTATTATAGGAATGAGATCTGCGGTAATATTTTTTCTTCTCTCAAATTCATCCCAATCATGCCCGCCGTGTCCGAATGAAGGTGTTTTCGTGATAAAAAAGCTTGTCGAACCGAGCTTGTCTATCTCGGTCTTGATCTCTTTTCTCAAACCCTCGATCCCGGCCTGCATCAGGATGATCACCATTATGCCGATTATAATACCGAGCATCGTTAAAGCGGAACGCATTTTATTCATTCTGAGGGTGTTGAAAGCTATTAAAATGATGTCTCTGAACATTATTCATACCTCAGCGCATCTATGGGATTCAGCTTCGCGGCTTTTTTGGCGGGAAAGTATCCGAAAACTATGCCGACCAGTGCGGAGAAGCCTACTCCTATCATTATTGATGAAAATGACACAGTTGAGGGAAGAGGAGTAAAACTGCCGATTATTTTGGCTGCCGCGAAACCTGCGGTCGTTCCTAAAATTCCGCCCACCATGCAGAGAATAACTGATTCTGTAGTGAACTGGAACATAATGAGTCTGCTCGTAGCTCCGATCGCTTTTCTTGTGCCGATCTCTCTTGTCCGCTGCGTAACTGAAACGAGCATGACATTCATGATCCCTATTCCGCCGACAAGGAGCGAAAGAGCGCCGATCGCAATTATCATGATCCTAAGTGAAGCAGTGACTTTTTTTAGAAAATCAAGTATCTGTTTTATCTCATTTACGGAAAAATCATTTTCCTCATCCGGTTTTAAGCCTCTCGCTACTCTCATCAGAGAAGTAAGCTCGGCTTTTGTCTGATTTATCTTCATGGGATCTTTTGCTGTTACCTGAATATCTATCCCGTGCTTCCTGTTCCAGAAAAAATATTTCTTCAGGCTGCCGATGGGTATTATTATCTGATTATCGAGGCTGTTCCCGAATATCTCGCCCTTTTTCGGCAATACGCCAATGACAAGATATTGCCTTCCGTTGATCTTGACCTGTTTTCCAAGCGGATCGGCGTCTTCAAAAAGAAGGCTGCTTACCTCACTTCCTATCACAGCCACATTTAAATTTCTCTGAACCTCGCTGTAATTAAAAAAACGGCCGTTATCGGGAGTGGCATCGGATGTGTATTCATATTCTTCGTTGCAGCCTATGATATTTATTCCGTTGACCTCATTTGATCCGTATTTTGCGTTACCCATCGAATTGATAAGAGGCGTCACATATTCGGCCATCTCTGAGTTATCCCTAATGAAATCCGCCATTTCTATCGTGATAGGATCTCTTTTCCTCTCCTCTCTCCAGTTGTTCTCCATCCACGTGAACTTTGAGATATAAACAGAATTTGATCCGAGAGTAGCAAGCTGACCGACAATATATTTTTCGGTACCTTTCATAACTGAATGAATAAAAATGATAGTGGTTACTCCTATCATAATACCCAAAAGAGTAAGGAACGATCTCAGTTTATTATCTTTAATTGAGCTTAGGGATATCAGTATCGCTTCATAGATGTGACGCACTTTATGTGCCTTTCATTTTGTCGAATTCAATTCTGCCGTCTTTTAAACGGATAATTCTCTGAGCAAAGTCGGCTATATCCTGCTCGTGCGTAACTACGATCATTGTGTTGCCTTCTTCATGAAGCGCTTTAAAAAGCTGCATTATCTCGAGACTAGTCTTTGAATCAAGATTTCCGGTAGGCTCGTCGGCAAGTATCAGTGATGGATTGTTCACTAATGCTCTGGCTATGGCGACCCTCTGTTTCTGACCGCCGGACAGCTCGTTCGGTTTATGAAGCATCCTGTCGGCAAGTCCGACTTTCTGCAGGGCTGTTTCAGCCCTTTTTTTCCTTTCATCGGAATTTGTTTTTGAATATATAAGGGGAAGTTCGACATTGCTTAAAGCGGTCGATCTTGCGAGCAGGTTAAAAGTTTGAAATACGAAACCTATTTCTTTATTCCGGATCGATGCGAGCTGATTGTCATATAGCTTTGCGACATTCTGACCGTTAAGAAAATAACTGCCGCTTGTCGGAGTATCGAGGCATCCTATAATGTTCATCAGCGTTGACTTTCCAGAACCTGAGGCTCCCATTATCGCGACATACTCCCCTTTTTCAATAGTGATGGAGACATCGTTAAGGGCATGAACCTCCTCTTCTCCCGGCTGATAGGTCTTGAAAAGATTCCCGATCGTGATTAAAGGATTATTCATTATCTTTTTCGCCGTTCTCTTTTACTTCCATACCGTCTTTAAGCACCTTGCTGATGGTCTTATAATCGCCTGATACGATCATGTCATTTTCATTCAATCCGTCCGTTATCTCAATGAATCTTTCGTTTGATATGCCTGTTTTGATTTTTACCGCCTCGACGGTATAGATCTTACCACCGCCGTTCTTTTCCTTAAGCATGAATATGATATCTTCAAATTCATTTTTTTTATCCCAGGCAGCCGCCTCTGTTTTTTCGGCATCATCTATTTTTCTTCTCGCAAGCGCCTGTATCGGAACCGAAAGGACATTATCAACCACATCGGTTATTATTTCGGCATAAGTCGTCATTCCGGGCTTAATACTGCCGTTCTTCGTTATC
>DMTS01000037.1 GCA_003477045.1 Candidatus Delongbacteria bacterium | reverse complement strand
AGCTGAGATATCAACAGTAATTTCTTTCAACCTTTTGGCAACCTCATCAGGCATATCCTTCTGACATCTACCGCCTAGAATTTCAGATAAGAATTTTTCAATTTCTGCATATCTAGCCATGTTGTTAATGGGTTTAAGATATCCGTGACCTTCATCATCTGCCAGCAAATATCGAACTTTCTTTCCTTTATCTCTCAGTGCGACAACTATTTGATCGGATTCAATTTGTTTGACTCTTGGATCGTTCGCACCTTGTATTACCAAAAGCGGCTTATTCATTTTATCTATGCTAAAGAGCGGACTTGCTTTTTTGAGTATTGCTTTTCCTTCTTCAGTATCGGGATTACCTACCGAGGCATAAAAAGAAGCTTTCAATGATTCCCAATAAGGAGGTATAGATTTCAATAATGTGAACAGATTGCTGGGTCCGCAAACACTAATACCTGCAGTATATAAATCAGGAGTGAAAGCCATACCTGCCAGTGCAGCATACCCTCCGTAGCTACCTCCGTAGATCACAATTTTCTCAGGATCAGCGATTCCTTCTCCGATTAAGTATTTAACTCCCCATGTAATGTCATCTTGCATTAATTTTCCCCACTCCAGATCACCGGCATTCTGAAAGAATTTTCCATAGCCACCACTCGCTCTGAAATTCGGTTGCAATACAGCATATCCACGATTTGCTAAAAATTGGACAACAGGGTTGAATTCCCAATAATCTCTAAATCCTTTAGGGCCGCCGTGCGGTATTACTACCAAAGGAAGATTTTGTGGTTTTACACCGGATGGGACTGTTAAATAAGCCGGAATTTCCAGTCCGTCACTACTTTTATAGCGAACTGGTTGCATCGGAGATAGGTATTTTTCTAAATTCTTGAGTTCTTGCATTGGAGTATATTGGAAAGTAAGATCTTTCGTTTTTGTATCAAGAAGATATATTTCAGGAGCGTATTTATCTGCTTCAACAGTTACCAGAAGTTTCGAGTAATCTTTTGTATAACTTGTAAAGCTAATCTCACGGTCAGGAAACTTTGATTTCAAATAGATATAGAGCTTTTCCCACTCTTTGTCATGCCAATTGTACTCCATTTTGTCATCAATATAAATTGTTGATATAATTTTTTTATTAAATCTGTTTATCCAGACTTTATTTATATTTACCCTATTATTGGGATCGCTTTCAATTTTTGTAGCCTCTTTAGTTTCTGGATCAAATAAATATAGAGTAGTAAGATCTACATCACCCTTATTGCTAACTAAATAAACTTTACTGTTGTTTTCATCGAATTCTATTGTGTAAGCAGTATCTGAATGGTCATACTTATATATCGGGATTAAACTGTCGTTTATTTTATNNGCCTTTATTACTCACTAAATAAAATTTGCTGTTTTCTTCATTGAATTCTATTGTGTAAGCAGTTTCAGAATTATCATTTTGATAGATCGGAACTAAAACATCATCCTTTTTGAAGAGAAAGGTCGTTGTCCCATTCTCATCTCTTTGAAACAGAATTCGCAATTCGTCATTCCAGTCAAATTCGAACAAAGCGATACGATCCTTATTTTCGTAGATTAATTTCAACTCACCGTTTGAAACTCTCAATTTGTAAAGATCATACCATGACTTATCACGATCATTCAGACCTATCATCATTGTGTCAGGATCTTTGTCATTGATCTTATAGATCCTTGCGGCTATATTCTTGAATGGAGTCAGATTTCTGGTTGCAGGTAATTCCCCTTCACTAACATTCTCGTATGGACTGACTGCAAAAATATTAAGATTTTCATCTCCGTTATGATCTTTTACAAAGACAAGATATTTGCCCTCAGATGTCCAATAAAAGGTTGTCAAAGGTCTCTTGCTGTCTGTAAGCGGACGGGCATTTTCAAAAGAATCATCAGTCTTTTTTACCCAGATATTCATTATCCCGTTGTAAGCTTTAGCAAAAGCAATCCAAACACCATCAGGACTCAGTTTCCCGCTTAATATCTCGGGGTTGCCAAAAAATATCTCACGATCAATTAAAGGTACTTTTTCTTCTTCTATTAATGTTGATAACAGTGGTTTCCTCCTTTACAATCTTTCTGCTAACGGTCATGGTTATACGAATCGTTTTTTATAGCCGGTAAGTTTGACCCTCTTTCAAGAAATATACTCAATGTTTCGTTTTTTACTGAACTATTTTAAGATTAGCAGTATAATCTTCGTCCAAAGCAATAATAAATTACTCACTAGTCCTTTTTTTCCGATTTTTTCGGAAGCTCGCAGTCTTTGATCATTTTTTTATCGGTAGATTTTACTTTTCTTTCGAGCTTTTTCAGATCTTCGGCAGGCGGAAGCGCTTCAGGTTTAATTCCTCTTTCTCCAAGAATACTTCTTACGCTCGCATTGTTCTGAACATGTTCATCTGTTATAGAAGGTTCTCCCTGAAGGTCTTTTTGCTTTACATTATGATTTGTCATTTCTGTAGCAAGATTTTTAGCTGCTATCGTTACGGTGGGCAGGAAGTCTGCTAAAGGTCTGTAGTCAGGCACGTCTAGCTTTTCTTTCATATGTTGGGTAGTATGACCACCAAAAAGTGCTGCATCGCCTTTCGATCTTATTCGGGCGAATCCGCTTTCGTCAACACCTCGTTCATAAATATTTTTTGATAGCTCTGTTTCAGAATCTTTAAGTTTATCTCTTGCAGTGAGCCTTTCATGAAGATTTATCCTTTCTTCAATTATTTCCTGCTTTCTTGTCTGTAAAGCAAAATATGTTTGGGCGAAAGCGATTTCCTCTTTTCTCGGGTCACCGTTCTGTGCTATCAGATAGCAAGCGTATCGTGTTAGCATTATATCATCAATTGGTCGTGAGATACCCGAACCAATGTCAACCATTTTCTTGACGTCACGAAAATGGTTTTGAATTTCAGCACCGCTATTTTCACAAGAAACAACAGCTTTTTGGATTACTTTAAAAAAATTCTCCCATCTTTCATAACCGAGTTCATTCATTAAATCCCTTGCATACCAAAACTCTACTCTTGAATCAGGCTCGGTCTGTGCAATCAAATCAAATGATTCTTTTAATCTTGTTATTGAATTTGTATTCATATTTACCCTCTTTTACTAATCTCAATCTTCTCAATTTTCCTTACTATCCATTTTCCGGACTCATATAGTCTTTGGCTGAGTTCCGACTACCCCGACTTTGGTATATTCTTCCTAGTTATTCTTTGTTTTGAATCCTTTTTTTATCTGCATTTCTTTTCATTAAAAGAATTAAAGCAACACATATAATTATTGAAGAGCCACCCGATTGTCTTAAGTCAACCGATCCTACTCCATCAGTTAAGTAATTCAAAAAATACATCACTGCCGAATATGTAATAAATATAATTGGTAAAATTATGATCACTGCTTTGATATAATCCTTTTTTTTCATAAGCTAATGCCCAAATTTAATTTATCTTCAAGTAATCGTAATACCATAGCTAATTTTCCAGTTCAGTTTTCAGACTCTAAATAACAATGAGAGGAATATAATTATGAAATCACTTTTAATCAATTAAAACAGTCGTTTAATTTTTCGTTTTTATTTTTGGAAAATATCCGCTATATTTCGGTATGATTTAACCGGGGTGATCTTATGAAGATAATCGACGCGCATTTTCACTATTCAAAGATAGCAGCATTCAAGCTGACGGCAAAGAAATTCAAGATAAACTATTCTAAAGAAGGTTTTATTAAGGAAACGGAAGAGAATCAGGTGGTTGCAGGCGTATGTATGGGGCTGACTGAAACAAAACAATATAAATTTCCCGACAAGCTGGCTTCTACGCCGATGAATTTTGATCTGGATGAAATGCCCCCTAATTTCTACTTCAGCGCAGGTATAAATCCCGATAAATTGTCCAAAGATAACCTGAATGATCTTGAGAAAACTATTCAAAGACCCGATTGCGCCGGAATTAAGATCTACGGCGGATATTATCAGTATTATTTTACGGACAAGATCTATGAGCCGGTTTATGAGCTGGCACTGAAGTATGATCTTCCCGTATCTTTCCATACAGGCGACACTTTCAGCGACAACGGGCTGTTAAAATTTTCGCATCCTCTTACGCTGGATGAACTAGCCTGCAGATATCCAACTATGAAGATAGTTATCTGCCATCTCGGTAACCCGTGGGTGATGGATACTGCGGAACTGCTCTATAAGAATGAAAATGTTTACGCGGATCTTTCCGGGATCCTGATCGGCGATAAAGCGAGGTTTGATCTGTTCAGTTCTCAGGAACTGTTCATGAATATTTACAAGACCTGCTTTATTTTTGCCAACCGTTACGACAAACTTATGTACGGGTCAGACTGGCCCCTCGTCTCCATGAAGATCTATATTGATTTTATTAAACTGATGGTTCCGGAAAAGCATCATCAGAAGGTATTTTATGATAATGCTCTGAAAGTTTTTAAGAAGATCAAAAATATTTCTTGATTTTTTATTTATTTTACCTTAGATTCGGAGCTCGTTGCAAAAATTTACATAGATAGGTTCCCATACGGCTTGAAAAAGCGGGGCGGATAACCCGGAACCGGCTCTTATCTTTTTAAAAGTAAGCGGCACTTCGACGGCGAAATCAGATTGACAAATTTGTTTTCAAGGATTAAAAGTGAAAGGATAAGTGTAAACCACGAACTAAAGGAAATTGTTAAAATGAAAAGAAATAAATTATAAGTTGTAACTTACTTTAGTAAAACAACATCCTCTCTGCCGAAAATCAATTTTAGCAGTCGAATTACCTTAAAGCATAGTTACAATCCCTTCAAAACAAATACTAATATTAGTTTAAGTTTATTTTACTTAATGGACAAAATCACAATGATGGTTATTGATTTAAGATTACAAAAATACCACTTGCATAGTTTACACACAATCCGTATATTTTCGGGACAAAGACTATATACAGAATATCGGTCACGCACAAACTCCTCCCGTCAACCCACCGGGAGAAATCGCGCGTCTTTTTTATTTGTGCAGCCGAAAAAGATAAATGTTAAAAATGGAGAAAAAAATGACAGAGTTTAAACTCGTAGAGTACAACCCGAAATATGCGAAAGCGATAGCCGATATGTGGAATGTGAGCAAAGACGGTTGGAACGGAGAAGCAGATCATAAAACTGAGGAAAGCGTAAAAAGAAAAGAAGAAATTTCATCTCATTTGAATCTTTATCTTGCTTTAGACGGCGACAAAGTTATAGGATACTGTAAATTATCAAAATATTTTGCCGAAGAGAATACGCTTTATGTTGACCTATTGAACGTTGACCCCGCATATCACGGTAAGAAAGCAGGAAAGATGCTTGTTAAGAAATCAGTTGAAAGAACTATTGAACTCGGTTATCCGAGGATCGACCTTTTTACATGGGCAGGCAATACCAAAGCTGTTCCGATGTATAAAAAATGCGGCTTCTTCTGGGAGCAGATGGAAGGCGGTTCTACCCATTTAATGAACTTTATACCAACAGTAGTTCAGGCTGAATTATTCAGAGATTTCTTTAAAAAAGCCGACTGGTATGACGATTCCAACCGTAAGATAGAGCTAACCCCTGACGGCGTATCTGAGAACGGTTTTGACTATCTGACATATTCATGGCAGAAGGACGGCAAAAATCTGCTCGTCGAATTCGAGAAAACAGGCAGAGGC
>DMTS01000011.1 GCA_003477045.1 Candidatus Delongbacteria bacterium | reverse complement strand
TGTAAAATTAATTATGAGGTGAAATATTAAAAAAACCTTCACTCCCAAGAAAAAAGACGAGAACGAACTCCCGATCAACGAAATGATCACCTATGAAAAGGTGAGACTGATCGACGAGAACTCTCAGCAGCTGGGGATTGTAAGTTCAAAAGAAGCAAATGAGCTCGCGGCATCAAAGAACCTTGATCTCGTTGAAATAGCTCCGAACGCAAATCCTCCCGTATGCAAAATAGTTGATTACGGCAAATACCGTTATGAACTGGCAAGAAAAGAGAAAGAAACGAAGAAAAAGCAGCATACGGTCTCTCTTAAAACTATCAGGATCATGTCTGTGAACATTGATAATCATGACATGGAGATTAAGTCTAAAAAAGCGAGAGAATTTCTTGAAGAAGGCAATAAAGTTAAGGTATTCCTTCAGTTCAGAGGCAGAGAGATAGCCCACAAAGACATGGGAACAGTGCTTCTAAAAACATTCTACTCTTTTGTCGAAGACATCGCGAAAATGGACAAAGAGATAGAGCAGGAAGGGATAAGAAGAATATCAATGATACTGACCAAAAAATAACGCTGAAAACAAACGAGCAAGGAGTACAGGAAATGCCAAAGATCAAATCGCACAGAGCTGCGAGAAAGAGAATGAGGCTTACATCAAGCGGAAAAATTAAGATCGGATCCGCTTTCACAAGCCATCTGCTTTCCAACAGATCGCAGAAAAGAAAAAGAAAATCAAGAAGAGGCGACATTCTGTCTGAAGTTGATTCCGTAAGAGTAAGAACACTTTTAACAGGCGTGTAAGACAGAAACCGTAAAAAAAAGGAGAAAAAATGCCAAGAGCTAACACAAGAGTAGCCTCCCGTAACCGTAGAAAGAAGGTCTTAAAGGCCGCGAAAGGTTATTGGGGAAGACGGAGTAAGCTGCTGGAAGCAGCATACGACGCGACCAAGAAGGCGGGTCAGTACGCCTATCGGGACAGGAAAGTCAAAAAGAGAAAATTCAGAGAGCTTTGGATAATCAGGATCAATGCAGCCGCAAGATTAAGCGGTCTGTCATATTCCGAATTTATGCACAAGCTTACACTTAAGAATATCGAACTGGACAGGAAGGTGCTCGCTTCCATGGCAGTCGAGGATCCTGCAGGATTTGCAAAACTAGTTGAAAGCGTTAAGTAGCAAAGAAAAGGGCGGTTGTAACCGCCCTTTTTTATTTATACAAAAATTTTATATATTTATTTATTCTGATCAACCGCAATAGAATATTCATTCTCAAGCTCTTCGAACAATTCATGCACTGAAACTATCTTGTCAACTCTATAAGCATTAGCTCCGCAGAATGCGTAGCCGTTCTCAAGATCGCCTCTTTTCGCATTGGCTAATGCCATTCCGATACAGTAATGTGCGGTTTTTATATTGCAGCTGTTCAAACATACCCACGGACATCTTATCTTCGGCTTATTTTCATCATCAACATGCTTAAGAAAATTGTTGTTAATCGCTCTTCCGGGAAGACCGACAGGGCTGTTTATAATAACAATGTCTTCTTTTTTACATTTGATGTATTCGTTCTTGAATTCATCCGTAGCATCGCATTCTGTTGTAGCTACGAATCTGGTTCCCATCTGAACCCCCTTCGCTCCGGTATTTTTCATAATATTATAAATATCGCTTCCTGTAAAGATACCGCCGGCAGCAATAACCGGTATTTCTTTTTTATATTTTTCTTCGAAAATTTTGACCTCGGCTATTACTTTAGGCAGAAGATTTTCCAGCTTATTGCTTTCAAGATCAAGCTCGTCTTTTTTATAGCCGAGATGTCCTCCCGCCAGAGGACCTTCAACCACAAAAGCATCCGGGATAAACCCGAAATTTCTGTCCCATTTGCGCAGAATTATTTTCGCGGCGATCCCTGATGAAACGATAGGGATTATTTTAACATTAGATTCTTTAAGTCTGTCGATCCCCACTTCATTCGGGATATCTATCGGGAGCCCGGCTCCAAGTAAAAGAACATCAACTTTTTCATCAATTGCTATGTTTAAAATTTCTTTATAGTCGGTCAGAGCCATCATGACGTTTAGTCCGATCACTCCTTTTGTGTTTTTCCGGGTTTTTCTTATTTCATTCCTTAAGGCTCTCTGGTTCGCTTCCTGATAATTGGCAGCGAAGTCGTTCTCCAACAATCCTACTCCGACAGCTGCTATTACACCTATACCGCCTTCATTGGCGACTGCAGTTGCCAATCCGGACAGAGATATTCCAACTCCCATACCGCCCTGAATAATAGGTTTCGGAATGACAAGATCTCCTATTTTTAAGGCCGGCAATACATTTTTCATCACTAATATTCCTGTTCATTAAATATACTTCGCGTAATATAAGAAAAAAAAGTGTGAATTGCCACTTTTCAGGACAAATTATTAAAAAATAAGTTCTATCTGAAGAATTTTTTATCGCTGTTAATTCTGTTCAAAGCATTTGAACTCGCAACCTGTTCAGCCCTTTTTTTGGAATTCGCTTTTCCTTCCGCAATTATCTTGCCTTTTATAATTACATTAACAGTAAAAATTTTGTCATGCTCAGGACCCTCTTCCTTGGCAATTTCGTAAGTCGGAGGTTCGATCCCGTGCGACTGAACAAGTTCTAACAGTTCAGATTTATAATTCGAGTTCTTTTTCTCTGAAAGAACTGTCTCGCAATTATCAAGAAAAATATCTTTTATCATTTTCTGAGCTTTTATTACGCCGCCGTCTAGATAAACTGCGCCGATGACAGCCTCCATACAGTCTTCAAGGATCGAGTCCTTTTCTCTTCCTCCGGATCTATCTTCATATTCGCTGACGAGGATATACTTTCCGAGATTGAGTTTTCTCGCAATACCGCAAAGGTTGTCGCCGGATACAAGTATGGATCTCATTTTACTTAATTCGCCCTCGGGCTGATCTGAAAAAGATTTATAAAGGTGTTTTGAAACTAAAAAACTGAGCACGGAGTCACCTAAAAATTCCAGCCTTTCGTTCGAACTGTTTCTTTCTTCACTTTTGACAGAAATATAGGAGCGGTGCTTTAATGCCTGGATCAACAGGTTTTTTTCTTTGAAGGAATATCCCAGCCTTGTCTCAAGCTCCCCGACTGATTTGAGGAGCTCTTTTGAATAGGACCGGTTTTTATTTAAAAACTTTTTAAGAAGTTTAGTGAGCAAAATTACCCTTCAAACTTTTTTACAAGTATTGAAGCATTGTGCCCGCCGAAGCCGAAAGTATTGCTTATTGCATATTTAACGGTTCTGTTGATAAATTTGTTGGGCGTATAATTCAAATCACACGCGGGCAGGTCCTGATTGTCCAGGTTAATCGTCGGATGAACTGTATCGGTCTGAACAGCTTTGACGGTTCCGATCAGTTCGATCGCTCCGGCTGCTCCGAGAAGATGCCCGGTCATTGATTTCGTTGAGTTTATCGCGATCTTATATGCATGATCTCCGAAAGCCAGTTTTATTCCTGCTGTTTCTGCGTAATCTCCTGTAGGTGTAGCTGTACCGTGCGTGTTAATATGGTCAATATCTTCAGGTTTTATACCTGCGTCATTCACAGCTGCGAGCATAGCTCTTTTCGCTCCGTTGCCTTCGGGATCCGGGGCAACGATGTCTTTCGCGTCTCCGGAAAAACCGATGCCGGCCATCTCCGCGTATATCTTTGCACCTCTTTTTACAGCATGTTCGTATTCTTCAAGGATCAGCATTCCCGATCCTTCTCCCATAACGAATCCGTCTCTGTCTTTATCAAAAGGTCTGCTTGCTTTCTGCGGTTCATCATTTCGTGTTGAAAGAGCTTTCATATTGGCGAATCCTGCAATTGCAAGGTCTGTGATAACTGCTTCAGCTCCTCCGCAGATAGCGAAATCGGCGTCTCCGTACTGAATAGTTCTGTATGCCGTTCCTATCGCGTGACCTGAAGATGCACAGGCAGAGGTTAATGAGTAGTTAGGTCCTTTCAGGTCCCACTTCATTGATATCCTTCCTGCGGCTATATCAGAGATCATCATAGGTATAAACAAAGGGCTGACCCTTCTCGGGCCTTTCTCAAGCATAACTTTATAGTTTGTCTGCCATGTCTCCATTCCGCCTATTCCGGAAGCAGTTATTACGGCGAAGCGGTCTCTGTCAACGGTATTTAAATCCATTCCGCAGTCCTTGATTGCGCTTTCTGCAGCGATTAAAGCGTACTGGGTAAATCTGTCAAGTCTTTTGGCCTCATTTCTCTCAAAATACTTCTCAGGATCGAAATTTTTGATCTCTCCCGCTATTTTTACGCTCATTTCGGCAGTGTCGAACCGTTCGATCGTGCTTATTCCCGAAACACCGTTCAGAAGATTATTGTAAAACTCCTCAACATCTGTTCCCAGCGCAGTAAATACGCCCATTCCAGTGACTACAACCCTTCTTTTCATAATCCAACTCTTTAGTTATGTTAATTTGCTGTTATCTTATAAAAAATAAGGGAAACATTTTCCCTTATCCTTTATTTCTATATAAATAGACGGAGTTTATTCTCCGAGCTGTTTTTTTATAAAATCTATTGCAGATCCTACTGTAGTAATCTTTTCAGCTTCATCTTCTTCGATCTTTATATCAAATTCGTCTTCGAATTTCATAACAAGTTCAACAGTAGCCAGCGAGTCAGCTCCCAGATCGTTTATGAAAGATGCTTCAGGAACTACAGCGGCTTCGTCAACTCCGAGTTCGTCCATTATAATTTCTTTTACTTTTTGTTCAACTGACATTTCATTCTCCTTTTGAGTTTTGTTTAATTATCAATTCCGTTGAAATATAATCGCTGAGATTTTTGATGTCAAGAAATTTATCCTTTATTATAACAGGTGATATTTAGCATTGACTTTCGTAATAAACTGACTTAGTTTTGAGGCAAATTTACAGAGGTTTAAGATGAAGAGATTACTGATGATTTTTATTATTGCGGCATTATGCGGCAAGATGCTTTTTGCGGATTCAGCCGACAGGAATTTCAGTTACAGCAGGATTTCTTCAGCGGAATCGGATATTGCTTTTTTTCTTGACGATTTTAAAATTGAAGAAACCGAAATAAACGGAAAGCAGTTTACAAAAATAATCATCGGGGGCGGTTCAACCACGAAAATAAAAGGTTATGCGGAACTGCCTTATTTCTCAACATCAGTTCAGCTGAAAGACGACAAAAATTCAGACTTAAAATTCGAGATAGAAGAATATTACGACATTGTACTAAAAGCTCCCATGCTCCCTTCCAGGGGTATTCTTACCAGAAGCATGAATATAGACAACATACCTTATGAAATAAGCTCCGGATCTGTCAGCGATAAGTTCTACCCCGGAAAAATTGCCGAAGCGACAACTCCTTTCATTTTAAGAGACACCAGGGGTATGAACCTGATCGTTTATCCGTTCCAGTATAATTCCGGAACCGGTATATTGAGGGTTATAAAAAAGATCAGTCTAAAATTATCCGAGAACGATTCAAAGCCGGTCAATGCCCTTTTAAATAAAAACAATATTATCGCAGAAGAAATGGAACCTGTTTACAGGTCTTTATACATTAATTATAATGAAACAAAGTCTCTTCAGGTAAGTGATACCGGTGAAATACTCGTAGTTTACACCCCCGAAAATGGCGGAATAAATGCTCTTCAGCCTTATATTGACTGGAAAAAGCAGCTCGGTTATACCGTTAATACTCTGGAAGCACCTAACGGGACGGATCTTAATGAAGAGCTCACAATCAAAAGTGCCTACGAATCAAACAACAATATCCTGTTCGTTCAGCTTGTAGGCGACTGGGCTAATCTCAAATCAAAGTTTGAATATTACGATGTAACATCTTCGGACGGAAGCGAGGATCCGGTTCTTGGGCATATTGTAGGCAGAGACGAATATCAGGATGTGATAATAGGCAGGTTTTCGGTTCAGAATGAGATCGAACTTGCGAATCAGATAAATAAGTCAATTAACTATGAAAAATATCCTGACACCGAAGGGGAATGGTATTCAAAAGCTCTCGGAATAGCTTCAAATGAAGGCGCAGGCGCCGGCGACGACGGGGAAAGCGACGAAGCCCATAACGATATAATAATAAATAATAAACTTTTGCCTTCTTCATATACTGACGGGCTGACATGCTACCAGGCTGACGGAGCTAATTCAACGCTGATCGCCGGTTGTATTAATCAGGGTGTTTCGGTGATCAATTATACCGGACACGGTTACTATCAGGAATTCTCTACACCGAGATTTACTAACTCAAATGTAAATTCACTTACGAACGGAAATAAGCTGCCTCTAGTTATTTCAGTAGCATGCCTCGTGGGCCATCTGAACTATTATTCAGACTGCTTTGCAGAAGCATGGTTGAAGAAAGTTGACGGCGGTGCGGTCGCAGGATGGTTCTCTTCAATAAGTCAGCCGTGGGTTCCTCCGATGAGAGGGCAGGATTATTTCAATGATATACTTATAGGCGGTTACGATTACGAAACCGGTCCGGGGAGCGGTTTTTCCACTACCGAAAAAAGAACTACATTCGGCTCACTCACAGTAAATGCCGCTGTTCTTACTTTAGCCGAAGCCCCGCTGGACGAATCGACACTTGCCACAATTGAAACATGGACGCTTTTCGGTGATGCATCCCTTATGGTAAGGACGGATAAACCGCGTATAGTTGAAAACCTTAACGAAGTGATCTTTGTTGAAAATTATACAACAAAGATAATGTCCGGAGGCCAGCCTTATGAAGGTGCAAAAGTAACACTTTTCCAGAATGGAACTGTTTATTCTTCAGTAAGCGACTCAAACGGGGATGTTTCCATCTATCATTCTTTTCTTGAGGGCAATGTAATTTTAACTGTATCCGGCCAGAATNNAACGTTTCTGCAGTAATATCAACCGAAAACAGATTTGCAACGATAAAAGATGCGGAAGAATTTTTTGGAAATATTGAAATTGATTCGGTGAAGTTCAAGGAAAACTGTTTCTCACTAGAAATAAACCCCGATACTCCGGACGGTGAGGTAATCAGATTAAATTCCTTAATCAGCGATAATTATTCAAAAAGAACTTATAATTCAGTTATAAACATGGTTGTAAATTCACCTGTTATCCAAACATCCCATTCATTCAATACAGAGACCGCGCTACAGGGACAAAGCCAGGAAGTAAAATTCAGACTGGAAAACAAAGGGCATGCCGACCTTGTTAATGCAACTGCTGAGCTTAAGCAGATCACGTCTTTCGATATAACTGTTTCGGATACTGTTCAAATTACGGCTATAAATGTAGGGGAATTCACAGAAATATCTTTTACATGCACATTCGGAGCCGGAATAGCGAACTCATCTTTTGCACAGTTTGGGCTTGTACTTAATTCTGAGAACGGTTTTTCATCAGAGTATAGTTATTCTGTGGTTGTAGGAATGACTGAGAGCTTTGAAACAGGGGACTTTTCTCAGAATCCATGGGAATTTTCAGGGAGTAAAAACTGGGAAACTGACGCGGAAAATTTTTACGAAGGGGGATTTTCGGCACGGTCAGGTAATGTTCTTGACAGTGAATCCGCAACTGTTTCTCTCGAACTGGATTATGTGTTTGACGGAAGCGTCAGCTTTTACAAAAAAATATCGTCAGAATTGATCTATGACAGATTAAGCTTCTATATTGACGGAGTTATGATAAAGAACTGGAGCGGAATATCGGACTGGACTAAATTTTCATGCAGTGTAAGCAGCGGAACACACAAGTTAAGCTGGACATTCTCGAGAGACAGCAGTTTGGGCGGAGGTTTGAACTGTGCATGGATAGACAATATTCTGGCAACAGGAATATCTACAACTGGAATTGGAGAACAAGAAATATTACTGCCTGCCGAAGCTGTTCTGTATCAGAATTACCCTAATCCGTTCAATCCGGTTTCGCATATAAGATTCGATCTTACCGAAACATCCGATGTTAAGCTAATGGTTTATAATGTCAGCGGACAGAAAGTAGCCGATCTGGCTAACGGAATTACGAATGCAGGTGAACATTCTGTCGAATTCGACGGAAGTAAACTGAATTCCGGAGTTTACTATTATACGCTCGAAGCTGAAGGCAAATCAATTACTAAGAAAATGATCCTGATGAAATAAAAAATTAGGTCAGATCTT
>DMTS01000101.1 GCA_003477045.1 Candidatus Delongbacteria bacterium | reverse complement strand
GTATCGAAAAGAGGAGTATCGTAAACCCTTTCCGCCCAGACGACATTGTAAAAAGCATCATACCAGCCTAGGTCATACAGAGACACATCGATCCCCTCAGACAGGTCAACAGCTGATGTATCCGCGTAGTTCGGATCCTGATCAAGCGAAGTGTGGAAATTTTCGCTTACTATATAAGAAAGAGTGAGCTTAAGAGAATCCCCATACGCGAATTTCCAGACCTTTTTATTTAAAAAATCATCGGGAATGCTAAGTGAATCGCCGTCGGAATCAATTGCGGTATTCACATAACTTTCATTACCCAAAGGGCCGAATGATAAAACAAATCTTTCATCGGTTCCGTTAGCTATGTCGTTAAGATCAGATACTGACCCTTCAATTATATCAGAGGAAAATCCCGGCTGTCCGAGAGTTTCCGGGGTAGTGTATTTCTGCCATTTATCTGCTTGCGGTATCGGCGTTCCGTTAGCCTGAGTGTTCATTCCGAGATAAACTTCCCTGATGCTGGTCTGGTTATGGTCAAATTCATCGTTGGACATTACCATATATCTGCCGTTGTCTCCTAAAGGAGTACCCTCGGTTCTGCCACCGAATGCAGGTTCGTTCGAGTACCATAACAAATTATCATAGTTCGTATCGTCATAGCCTTTTTGCTTTAAAGTAAGATCAAACTGCCAGTCAGAATGCATCCCTGTCTGCCAGCGTGGTCCCCAGTCAAGGCTTTCGCTATCCCAACCGGAATTATATAAATTGAATGAATATCTCAGGTTCGGATTAGGGTTTCTTAAGACCCTTATTGAAAATATGCCTGTTGCTCCGTCAAGAAGGCTTCCAGCTCCGGGTTCGCCCGTCAAATAATATCCGGTATCATCTGTGAAATATTCTCTTCCGTCATTGTCGGCTGACCATATCAGGTTCATATCAACAGATTTATTCTCACCGGTAGCGGGATCAATATAGCCGTTCCATTTTTCAATNNCCCATAAAAAAATCGTAAATATCTTTTTTATCTGCGTTACGGTTATAAATAGTATAGTCAACGATTATAAACTTTTTTGCGTAGTCATAAGGCCATGCATAGCTTACCTGTTTTACTTCAATGCCAAGCGGAACATGCCCCCTGTTATCGAAGAAATCCCATGTATCATGATCGGTTCCCTTGTCAGTGTATCTGGTATTAAACTGCTCATAAGCTGTAGCTTTCGGATCATAAACCTCCTCGAATAAGCAGCTTAACCGGCCTTCAATAACAGAGGTTTCTTTTATCCTACCCATTTTTATTCCGGAAGGCTCATCATCGAAGTAATAAGGCTGTATTTCGTCGCTGTACATTGAAGATCCGTCCATTGCGGTGCTTACAAGCGGACCCTTGAATAAAATTGAGGGGACATTTTCAATCATCACTGATGCAGATTCAAGGTAACCGCCGAACCATAAAGCCGCGACCCACAGATAATCGATGCCTGATCCGCCGGGTAATTCACCGCCGGGTGCAGTTTTCCCTGTGCAGGGATCAACGGCTCCTGTCCAAGGTTCTCCGAACCATCCTGTATTGCTGACATTTAACCAGAATAAACCGGCGCGGTGGACGCGGTTTTCGACATATGGAGTATAGGTTCTTTTTTCAGTACCGGATTTTGAAATATTTAAATCTTGCTTTAATAGTTTAAAATCAGGACGGGAATCCATACCAAAGAGCATGGCTGTAAAAATTAAAAATATTAAAGACAATCTCATATTATTACCTGATGCTCAAAACAACACGCATACCGTAAAAATAGCCGCTGTACAGATTATAGCAGTTTCGGTAAGTTGTTCTTATATTATAGCCGGTACTGTAAATATTACCGCCGCGGAGAACTTTATCTCCTCCGTCTTCAGGACCGGACGGATCGACAAGAAAGCTGGATCCCGTCGGGTAGAAACCGTACCAGTCATTGCACCATTCCCATGCGTTCCCGGCCATATCGCAGAACCCGAGCTGTGAATCCCCGGCAGTAGAATAAGAGCCTGCGTCGGTCGTGCTTCCGACAGCGTTCTGATAGTTGCATAAAGTATTATCTGGTATCGCGTTGCCCCATGGATAAGTTCTGCCGTCGTTATATTTTGCGGCATATTCCCATTCAGCCTCAGTAGGAAGTCTGAAACCTGTTCCTTCCATATCGCACTTCCATGTGCTTTGGTCATAAAGTTCGCTTACATTCATCTGTTTAGACATCATGTTGCAGTAAAATGCCGCCCCCCACCATGTGAGTTCAACAACAGGCCTGTTCTCTTTTCCCGGATCCGCTTTGAATATCGTACCGTCAAAAAACACTTCACAGTCGGAATCATCAAGGTCAAGCAGCTCTTTTGAAGTTCCATTAAGATTTTTAACAGTAATATTGTTCTGATAGTCGCCCGTGATCTCGCCTGAAGCTGCCGCATAATTGAGTATTTCGGCATACTGCCAGTTGGTGATCTCGTATTTGCCCATATAAAAATCATGTGTTATAAAAACTGAATTTACCGGTTTTTCATCGTAATCTCCCGTCGAGCTGCCCATATAGAACTGACCCGAAGGTACGACTACAAGTTCAACCGGGGAAGAACCGTCCGTTATAACTATATTTACTTTTGAAATGATACTTTCTGCCCCGTCGTCATCAACAGCAGCGGCTGTTATCTCATGAAGTCCGATAGGTACATCAAGTGTTTCCCAGAGAAAAACAAATTCAGTTTTCGG